>JBBSOB010000204.1:0-8889 GCA_038260205.1 Phormidesmidales cyanobacterium | reverse complement strand
GTTCTAAAGCGGGCCATTACTTATGCGAGTGCGGTATCTGCGATCGCCGTTACCCGCTCAGGCGCACAGCCTGCAATGCCCACAAAGTCTGAAGTTGAAACCTTTCTATCTGCTCAATGACCGATTCTTCTCCTTCTAAAATCGTGCTGGTCTGCCGCAATAAAACCTGCTCACAGCAAGGCTCGGCCAAGGTGGTGGCGGCTTTTGAAGCGAGTGCGCCCGAAGGTGTCTTGGTGAAGCGCTCAGGCTGTTTGGGACAGTGTGGCAGCGGCCCGATGGTGTTGGTCGAGCCGGATGAAATTTGGTATAGCCAGGTGCAGCCGGGAGATGTTCCAGAGATTGTGTCGCGGCATTTGGTGGGCGATCGCCCAGTTACCCGAAAGCTCTATCCTCTATTCCATCCCAAAGAGACTTCGATTAAAGGTTGGCTAATTGTCTCGGGCATTTTACTGAGCCTGATATTGTTAATGTTTGGGATGCTAGCTGGGCAGACGGTTCACTTTTAATAACTTTTAGTGACCATGAATGGTCTAAGTTAGCGGTTCCATTCGCTCCGCAATGACCGCATAAAACGGATCGCTGCTGCCCATGCCCATCATTTGTAAAAAGGCGGGCGTCTCTGATTTTTGTACGATGGTTTCGACGTTGCCAAAGCCAGGGACAGACTCGAAGTAGCTTTTGACGAGCTGGACTCGGTGGGCCTCGCTGGTGTCTCTCCAGGCGGCGATCGCCTTTTGATAAAACATCCGATTAGAAAAGCTAAAAATCGCAATACCGCCGGGCTTTAAAACGCGATATACCTCAGCGAATATTTTTTCTGGATACTGCAAGTATTGAACAGAAACGGTATTGATAACCGCGTCAAAAGAGCAGTCATCTAGCGGAAGTGTTTGATTTTCGTTCAAATTTTGAACAAAATAATGATCTAGCTGCTTATTTCTGGCTAATTCTTCGTCGTTGAGTCCGTGGCCCTCTACATGCGCGTAAGTTGCGTCTGAGGGCAAATGCGAAACCCAGCTACTCATTAGATCGAGAACGCGGCTGTTGGGAGGGATGCGATCGCGATATAACCGGGTTAAAACGGCAATAAATCCTTCGTCTACATGCGTGACGAAGCGGGGTGAATCGTAAAATAGGGCGTCGTCAGCAGGATCGAGCTTGTCTCTTTGGTCGGCTTTGAGCAGCATGAAAGTTGGAGATAAATAGGGCTATGTCGTTTCTAGTGTAAAGATATTTTCCATACATGGACACGGAAAACTAAACATGGAAGGCGCAGTTGCTGGATATGATCTGTATGGTTACAGACATTACAAAAGATAAATGATCGCGCTGTTGTAAGCTTCGACTCAAGTGCGATCACCTATGCTAATCGTCGTTCAGCGGCTGTGCCTGCTTTATGGACTAGCTTTATGAACTAGATGCTCAATATGTATACGATAGATTATGCATACGATAGATTGAAGAAATGGAGGTCGGCTGAGTGCGCTAGCTAGGTACTGAATCTTTTTTGGTCGCTTTAAATATCTCGGAAAGCCCGACGGTTCCAACAAAAAACGTGTACAAACCGGCCTTAATGATTGCTAATGGCGTACTTTCTGGAAGATGGTCGGTGAGTAAAGAGCTGTTCGCAGAGGTAGAGACATCTCTGCTGCGCGTTCTGTAAAGACCAATGAGGAAAGCCGCAATGATGCCTTCCACTGCGTGAATAATGAGCACTATTAGCGTGAAGGACGCGACGGACTGAAGGAACTGAGGCAGCGGAGAAAGGAACTGCCATATTTGAAGAACGACAGCGCCGAATATGAGTCCTGTTGAGACAATTTTTATTTGTTTGGCAAATTTGGGGTCTGACATGTCCTGCCACCTTGTAATCGGGTTTCTTCGCTATGCTAAGTCATAATTTGCCGATTCTATCCCTCTTCTCCTATGACCGTTTTTCCTAGGGCTTCTACTGAGCGATCGCCCCAATTTCCTGACAGTGTGACTCCTGACAGTGTGACTCCTGACAGTGTGACTCCTGACAGCGTGGTTTGGGGTAAGTGTGATGAGGGTGTCGCTTTCAAGCCAGCTCAGAAAGCCGCTTGGGCCGGGGCGTTTCGCTCTCAGCTACAGGAGTTTGACTATGAGATTACGGAGATTGAAGGATCGATTCCAGATGGGCTGAAGGGATCGACGTTGTTTCGCAATGGGCCGAGCCGGTTTGAGCGCGGGCAGCAGCGGGTGGCGCATTATTTGGATGGGGATGGATATTTGGCGAAAATTGCGTTTTCCCCAAAGGAAAGCTCTGCCAACGCGCCCCCTTGCAAAGCCTACTTCAGCTCCCGATTTGTCCGAACAGCTGAGCACGAGCAGGAAGCGGCGGCAGATGGCTTCCAGTTTCGGACAACGTTTGGCAATGCAAAGGCCGGTGGGCCATTGGCGAGTTTGCTGGAGCTTTATTTAAAAAATCCGGCGAATACGCATGTGGTGCCCTGGGGCGGCAAGCTGCTGGCGCTTTATGAGGCCGGGTTCCCCTATCGGATCGATCCGCAGACCTTAGAGACTTTGGGAATGGAGGACTTGGCCGGGAATTTGAGCGAGTCTGCTTTGCCGACCTCTCGCCTTGACGGGCTGAAGCGTCGCAGCCGGGGGCAGCAGGCAATGACGGCTCATCCTCATATTGATGGGGGGCGCGATCGCCTGGTGAGCTGGACATGGGGAATGCAGGCAAGTGCAAGCAAGCCGAATACGCTGATAATTGAGCTGTGCGAGTATGACAACCGCTGGCATTTGGTGAGTCAGTGCGAATACAAAATGCCGGGCGCGGCGGTGAATCCTCATGATTTTGCGCTGACTCGAAATTACTATGTGTTTTTTGAGAATGCGCTGCGCTTTGATGTTGCGCCTTTTTTACTCGGAATAAAATCACCGGCTGATTGTTTAAAGCTGGTGGCTAAGCCGACTAAGGTGCATCTGATTCCTCGGCCTGATGGTGAGAAGTCGGACGAGTTGCCTTTGGTGTTAGAAACTTCTCAGTGGTTTTCAATTCATCAAGCCTGTGCGTATGAGCGAGAAGATGGCTGCGTGGTGGTGTATAGCTCTGGTTGGCCCGCTACGGAAGGTGGATTTTTGACGAGTTGGGGTGGGTATGCGCCAGATTTTGATGCGATCGCGCCCACCTTTCTCTGGCAAACCATCCTAAATCCTGCTCAAAAAACGGTTTCTCATCACATCGCACCCGGCATGGAAGATTGTTGCATCTCACATCCACACACCAATCCAACTCAAGAGAGCTTACCAACGCGCTACCTCTACATGCCTTATTGCAACCCTATAGGAGAATCTTCTCCGCCAGTTGGCTATCTCAAGCTAGATACGCAGACTCAAGAAAAAACAATTTGGATGGAGCATGCGCAGTGCTTTGCCGAGGAGCCAGTGTTTGTTCCTAACCCTGAAGGCAACGCGGAAGATAGTGGTTGGCTGCTGGGCCTGATGTACGACCATCTAAAAGAACGCTCTTGTTTGGCGATTTTGGATGCAGCGGCTGTTGCGGCTGGCCCGGTTTGTCGTTTGTGGTTTACGCATCATTTAGCGCATGGGCTGCACGGGTCTTGGACGCCGGAGTATTTTGGGCCAACGTGAGTCGGTGGATTTTATGGACGCCGTTTCTAAAAGTGAAACCGGCTAAAAAGCTGCCCTATAAGCGATTACTTTGTGCTTATCGTGATTTGGTGATGAGAACTCTTATGAATAAGCGATCGCAGGCTAACGGCAAGCAGGGTTCATTCAGAAAAAAAACAGCGGGCAAACTATTGCTCTTACCCATCTTGTTAGGGGGAGCCGTCGCGCTTAACCAAACTGCGTTAGCTCAGTCATGGGGCATCAACTCGCAGGACACAGAAACTGAAACAGATACCCCTGACGCGATCGCGCCAAAAGTCACCGCCGATCCGAGTTCTAAAGGCGTTCCTCCATTGGTTACGAGTGTTGAAGACTACAGCCAGTATGGCAACGTCATTGAGCGAACTAAGTCGATGATTCGAAACCCAGAGGCGATCGCCCTTGCCGCCAAACACGGCCTCCAAATTCTAGATGTCACCTGGGAAGATACCGGCCGCTACGACAATTCTGCCGTCGGGCCAAACATCAGCGACATGACCATTCAAGTCGAGCAGCGAGATCCACGTTCGGGCGAGGCTCAGCTTCACCTAATGCCAGTCATCCGCTATCCCAACTATTCCGATCTAAGTGCTGACGTGCCGATGCAGCAGCTTTCTGTCCTAACTGGAAATGAGAAAGGCGAAGAGACTGAACCCGTTTTGCTCGCTGACCTGTTAGAGGATCTGCGCAGCTATCTCTCCAAACCCGCCTCCTGGAAAGGTCGCGGGCAGTCTCTTTTAGCCGAGCGCGATTCGCATGTTTTAGTAAGTGCTCAAGCGGCTTTCTTGCCAATTCCCAAAAATGGCGAAGCGACGTTTAATCCTGTTTTGTTCAACTATCAGTCTTATCCTGGCGATCCGGCGGTGCTAACGATATTAGCTACTCGTGAAGGGACAAGTGCTACCGTTATTGACAATCAGCGCGATGGGTTCGATGCTGGTCGTACCTGGGGTCAGCGTTTGTTCTTTAACAAAAACGGCGAGCGGGCGAGTCTTACCGGCAAACGCATCAGCGATTTTAGATCTGAGCAATCTGAGGGCAATACAACAACGTTACCACCGGTAGAAGTCTCTGAAGAAGAAGGACTGAACATGGTGATGTTGATTCAGGTGCCGCTAAAGCAAAAATCGCCTTTTGGTCAATTTGGCGGTGTGGCTCAAAACGACATGGCGATGGAAGCGCTTCCTGCACCGCTGGCCAAACCATCTCGATCTCGCAGTGACGTAGAGGCGGCTGTGATTGGCCATGGCCCGGTAGAAGGCCCTTTTACTGAAATTGACAATTTAGCGATTGAGCGCGATCCTAATTTCCCGATTCGTGTTACGGTGCAGTTTTACAAGGCCACTAGCAACGGCGTTGTTTCTGAAACAGATTTGACCGAAATTGACGAACAGATTAAGCGCATTTATGACGATGCGGATTATGTGGGCAGCTTGGTGACGGATGGTCGTACGCGTCGCCCAACTGAGTACGATGGCGAGCATCAGCAGCCTAAAGACTGGTGGGAGCAGTTCTGGAAGCACAGCAAGAACCGTCAGGGGCTAGGTCGTGAGGCGGCTATAGATATTCTTAAACGGTTGCGAGGAGAGTGAAGACAGCTCGTCTAGTCAGCTAGCGTTGAGGGTGGGAATGCTAAGCGCGGGTTTTGTAGCCCGTTAGTCAGCCATTTCTAACCCTTCGTACATGCAGCAGCCAAAGCCTAAAATTGCGCTACTTATCGATGCCGACAACGCGCCCGCTTCTAGGATCGCTATCGTTTTGTCCGAAGCGGGAAAATATGGAGTTGTTACGGTTCGTCGGGCTTATGGCAATTGGAGTAAGGAGAGCTTAAAGCCTTGGGTGAACTGTCTGCCTACCTATGCTATCTGCCCGGTGCAGCAGTTTGACTATACTAAGGGCAAAAATGCCAGCGATGTTGCGTTGGCGATAGACGCGATGGAACTGCTTTTTACTCAGCCGATTGATGCGTTTGCGATTGTATCGAGCGATTCTGACTTTACACCGCTAGTTGTGCGAATACTCAATAACAATAAAAAGGTCTATGGGTTTGGAGAGAAAAAGGCTCCTTCTCCTTTTGTATTGTCTTGTTCAAAGTTTTTCTACTTGGAGGCAGCTAAAGAAACTGCCAAGGTAATAACTGATGTTGAAGTAGGTGATTCTTCAAAAGAAAAGTCGTTAGAACAAGATGCGAAACTGATGAAGATTTTGCGAGGTGCGATCGCCAATGTACAAGAAACTGATGGTTGGGCCGCTATGTCGCAAGTGGCCGCGCAGGTTAAAAAGCAGCCTGGGTTTAAAACAAATTACTACGGTTATAAGACCATAAGCCGCCTGTTTAGAGCCATTGACTTATTTGAAATTCGCCAGCAGTCAAAGGGGATGTACGTTCGTCAAAAAGGACAGTAGAAGAATTTCTGCCGTTAGCAAAAGCTGAAAAACTTTGCCACTACTCGGACGGTAGCCAGTTTTCATCCAAAACATCGGTCAGTTTGTAAGGACAGTCCGTAGGAAAAGTAGAAATATCCATCCCTGTTTGCTGAGCAGCTTGACGACAGGCTCGCGCATAGCTTGTCTCTATTTGTTGCATTAAATAGCTTCTTAAACTGGGACTGTCCTCAAACGCTAGCTCGATCTGAACGCGAGCATCAGTAATCGAGTCTAGCCAGCTATCAGAACGTCTTTCTAGCTGATACTGCCATTTGAGTAAGTGTAGAAGTAGGCGGATGAGTTGGCTTGTAACGGCTCGGCGATCGCGCTTCCCCAAGTCTTCGATCTCCTCAATTAAATGCTCAGTATCTATTTCTGCCCAACGACCTTCTCTCAGTAGCTGAGCTGTCTGGTCAGTCCAAGTGTTGAAGTCTATCTGATAAGTTTCATTCATCGCTAACCATGGCCTGTTTAACTGTGTATTCGTGAAGCCGTACGCAATATTTGCCCCGCTAAAATAGCCGCCCCAAAACCGTTGTCGATATTGACCACGCCAATACCTGTCGCGCAAGAATTTAGCATCGTTAGTAAAGGTGCGAGGCCCTGGAAACTTGCGCCGTAGCCAATGCTCGTTGGAACTGCCACGACTGGGCACTGAGCTAACCCGGCCACAACGCTAGGCAGCGCCCCTTCCATCCCGGCGGCCACAATGAGCACATCGGATGCTTCAATCACATGGCGGTTGTCGAGAAGGCGATGGATGCCTGCTACGCCCACGTCCCACAGACGAGTGACCTGAAATCCGCAGAGTTCGGCGGTGACGGCGGCTTCTTCGGCAACAGGTAAGTCGGCGGTGCCTGCGGTAAGAATGCCGAGTTTGCCAGGTTGAATCGCGATGCCTGCTCTTTCGATGGCGCAAATTCTGGCCGTTTCAAAGTAGGTCACCTGCGGCAGCGCTGACTGAACTTCTCTGCCTTTTTGGATATCTACGCGAGTGGCCATCACAACTGGATGCAGCGGCTCCATAGCGCGGATGATTTTGATGATTTGTCCGGCGGTTTTATCCTGACCCCAAATTACCTCTGGAAAGCCGGTGCGCTTTGTTCTTTGATGATCAATTTTGGCGAAGTCATCGACGCTTTCGTAGCCAGAGCGTTGCTGTAGCTGGTTGAAGGCGGCTTCTGGGCTGAGAGTTCCGGCGGCGACGGATTGAAGCAGTTCGCGAATGACGTCGGGCTGATTCACAGTAATCGTTGATAAGGTGATGGAATATAACTTTAGGCTAATTTGTCTGAGGTGTGTTTGTTTTTGCGGCGGATGGTGGCGCGATGGTAGCAAATGATGCGGTCAGTATGGATGTAGCGCCGATTGATGTGGTGATTTTGTCGAATGGGCCGGGTGAGGTGGCGACCTGGGTGAAGCCGGTGGTGCGATCGCTCCGACAATCAGCGCCCCATCATCAAACGCTCCGAATCTCCGTCCTGCTCTCCCCTTGTCCCAATGCTTCTGGGCAAGAGGCCATCATTCTCGCCCGATATCCAGAGGTCGATCGCGTTCAAAGCGCCGAGCATTTTTTTAAGTTTTTATTGACGGGTAAAACGCTAGATAACTGGGATTGGCACGATAAAGGTGTGGTGGTTTTTCTGGGGGGCGATCAGCTTTATACCTTGTTAGTGGCTAAACGGTTGGGCTATCGCACGGCGGTGTATGCCGAATGGGACGCTCGCTGGGTGAGTCAAATGGATCGCTTTGGGGTGATGCAGGCTGGCGTTGCAGAAAAGGCCGCTGATCGGCACCAGGATAAGTTTTCGGTGGTGGGCGATTTGATGGCCGATGTGCAGACAATGGCTGAGCGGACGGAAATTATGGCGGCGATGGCGCTGGCGGAGGATGCTGAGCTAGTAGGATTTTTGCCGGGGTCGAAGCCTGCAAAGTTGAGTATTGGGGTGCCTTTGTCGTTGGCGATCGCACAATACATTCACCAACAGCGGCCTCAGTCAAACTTTGTCATTGGCGTTGCCCCTAATCTCAGCCTAGATGACTTGACCCGCTATGCCGATCCAGTGCTCAACCCGGCTGTTCGCGACTTTTCGGGGCCAGAAATTAGGCTAGTAACGCCCGATTCGGGTCTCGCTTACTTTCAGATAACACAGGGGCCAAAAGTGTACCTGTGGCAGCAGTTTCCAGCGCTAGATTTGTTCTCTCAATGTGCGCTTTGCTTTACAACGGTCGGGGCTAATACGGCGCAGCTCGGCGCACTGGCTACGCCCATGATCGTGATGATTCCGACGCAGGGATTAGAGAACTTTAAGATGTGGGATGGGCTGCCGGGGCTGATTGTGCGGCTGCCGGGGGTGGGTGCGATCGCCCGCAAAGTCATCAACCCTCTGATTATCCGCACGGCGCAGAAATCGGGCAAGCTGTTTGCCTGGCCTAATATTTGGGCGAAAAAGGAAGTTGTCCCAGAATTGTTTGAATATCTCACGGCCTCATCTGTCAGCCAGACGGCGCTTGACTATTTAGAGCATCCCGAAAAGCTAGAAGATATGCGTCAAACGCTACGCGGCCTGCGCGGGACTGCTAACGCTGCGGATAAAATGGCAGACCTGATTCTAGAAACTGTAAACTACGTTAAATAAAGCTGCACTTAATTTTCTATGGCTCTTACCTACCCATCTACTCGCAAAGCTGACCAAACGGATACGTACCACGGCGTAGAAGTTGCCGATCCTTATCGCTGGCTAGAAGATCCAAACAGCGAGGAAACTCAGCGATGGGTAGAGGCGCAGAACAAAGTAACGTTTGACTATTTAAATCAGCTAC
>JBBSOB010000203.1:0-8900 GCA_038260205.1 Phormidesmidales cyanobacterium | reverse complement strand
TCTTGGCCTATGGTATTGCGGAGGCACTGCACGGCTATGGGTTTTTGGCGGTGTTTGCGGCAGCGGCGGCTTCCCGGCAAGCTGTCGAGAAGCATCACGACTACTACGCTAAGCCTTACCAGTTTGCGACTCAGCTAGAGCGCGTTTTTGCGGGGTTGCTGCTGATTGCGCTAGGCGGATTTGTGGCTAGCGTCGATATGAGTTTGCTGTCCTGGCGAAATTTTGCCTTTGCCGCGCTGTTTATGCTGCTGGTTAGGCCGATATCTGGGTTGATTGCCCTAACGGGGATGAAGCTATCTCGATTGGAGAGAAGTGCGATCGCCTTTTTAGGGATTCGCGGCTTTGGTTCGTTTTACTATCTGGCTTATGCCCAAACCCATGCCACCTTCGAGAATATCAACCTGCTCTGGGGCGTAATGACGCTGACGGTGCTACTCTCGCTGCTGATTCATGGCAACTCGGCTACGCTGGCGATGGGTTGGATTGACGAGCGCCAGCAAAATCGAAGAAACTCTAGAGGCCGACGGCAAAAAGCGCGGCCCGGCTAGCTGCCGCTAAACCTTTACGGCCTAAACCTTTACGGCCTAAATCCTTACGGCTAAATCCTTACGATTAAACTATTCGGCTGGTGACCAGGGTTTGGTTTTGCTCTAGCGTGAGCTGTAGATCGGAGAGTTGGCTCAGATAGTCCTTAATTTTTTTGGCTTCTTTTTGCGCAGCGACTTTGCGATGAAGGGCAGCTCTAGCGAGATCTTCTCGGTTTTTTGCCAGTGCTTTTTGCGCTACCCGGTGCCAAGTGAGCGTGTCTTTGGTCGCCTGGTTGTATTGGGGTAAGAGTGTTTGAGTGGCGATCGCGACATTACCCAGTGCTTCTTGAAACAGCCGCATGGTTTTTTCTGGAGACTCGTTCTGTGCAGCGCGATTGGCTAAGTCTGAAATCTGGGGCTGCTTAATTTGGTCTAGCCGCAGGCCAAAGTTATCGAGCTGTTCACAATTGCTGTCTCCAGTTTTGCACCAGTTAGCAAAGTGCTCGCAGTTATTAAAAAATAAATCGTACTGACGCTCGCCTAAGCGGCTTTCGGCTCGATCTATCACAATATCTGGAATAAAGGCCGTAGGCTGGCTTTTTGTATATATCCGACTGCCTCTAGCAAAAGATGCTCTCGACGTTCGGGCAATCGTCGCCTCGCCTGATTTACTGTAGTGAATCACCGTATTATCGCCGCAGTCTATGCCGTGATGCTCGTAGGGAATGCCCATAATTTCTCGGATGGCATAAATCTGATCTCCTCTGGCCATAGGTCTTTCACTGCGCAACTGGCTCTAAGAATATCCTACGCGCTAGCCTTTCGATGTCGTTCTGAGGAGCCTTTTTTAGGCACTTTCCTTAACCACGGCTCTGCCTCGTGCCTGCTGCTTAGCGATCAGCGCATGAATAGAGGACATACCTTGGCGCTGAACGACATTGATTTGAATGTTAGGGCCGGAGCGGGCCAGCCGGATGATCAGGCCGTCCTGCACGCACTGGCTTTCGATTCGCTCTCCAGCTAAAAAGGTGCCGTTGGTGCCCGTGTTATGAATTTCCCAGCCGTCTATGGTTTGGCGTAGCTCCACATGGTGGCGCGAAACCACGGCGCTGTAAAGCACCACATCGTTGTTGACCGAGCGCCCAATGCGGACGACGGGTTCTTCTGCAAACGTCCAGCTTTGTACGGGCGTTTTGTCGATGGGATGGAGCAACGAAAGGGTGATGACGTTATTTAATGCGGGCACAGCACAACACCAAATGGAGGGATTACAACGGCAGTTTGGCTTTATTTCGGTGAAGTATCTGCTTGGGTTGACCCCTTTAGCTGGCGGCTTCAAAAATAAAGCTGACTTTATCGCCTTTGCCAAGAGCAATGCGATCGCCTGGACGCAGCCGATGCCGATTACCCGCAGCAAGGGGCAATCCATTGACGTAGGTTCCATTGGAGCTGCCAACATCTTCTATGTAATAGACATCGCCTTCTACACGAAGGTTGGCATGCGTCCGGGAAACAATCTCTGAATCTGGAAAACCAGATACGTCAATGTCGGGCGGCGTTTGATCGTTAGGTTTCCCAATCCTTACTACAGATAGCTGCCGGGGAATCTCGATAGGGGTGTCGGTTTGGACGTGACGCAGGCGAACGCTGAGGGTTTGGAGCTGGGTAGCCACGGGCCGCGCTGCCGGTGGTTGAACGGCAGGAACGGGTTCTGAGGATGAGGGCGTTTCTAGCTGAGGGGTTTCTAGCTGAGGGGTTTCTACTTGGGAGGACTCAGATTGAGGCGCTGCCGGTTCATAGCCGCTAATGGGATCGGGGCTGAGCAGCGGGTCGGGGTCTATTAGATCTGGGAGGTCGAAGTCTGGCGGGTTGTTGGGTGTGGCTGAGGCTACGGCTGGATCGCCGGATGGATTGGCGAGTGGGTCTGGGGCGAGTGGGTCTGGACTGTCTGGATTGATGGCTGGATTGATGGCTGGATTACTGTCCAGATTGAGAAAGTTCTGAGTTTTGATAGTTGACTCTGGATAGGACGATGCGCTTGCTTTTGAAAAGCTAGAGGCCGTTGCAGCCATTGGCGTTTCAGGGTCGCTGTCGGGTTGGGGAGGGGCGGACTGATTGGCTCCGGCTCGCAAGTCCGCACCGCACTGACCGCAGAAGCTGGCGTTTGCCTGAATTTCGCTGCCGCAGCTAGGGCAGGCCATGAGGTTGGGGAGCGGGGTGTAGCAGGCTTCGCATTGGTTTGCGCCGTCGGGGTTTTGGTGGTTGCAGTTAGGGCAGGTGATCATTTGAGTGATGGGTAATAGGTGGGGTCTTAAGCTCAAAGAACGGCAGAACGGGTAGCTCGTTTATTTGTACTGATCTGGAATGCCTTTACCGGCAGCGGCATCCAGTAACCAATGAGGGTTTGCGGCCTGGATAAGTTTGCTGGGATATTCGTGGTCGTTGGCGTCTGGGGAGAAGACTTGGGAGAGGGCTTTTTGCTTGTTTTCGCCAGAGACGAGAAAGACCACGTTGCGGCCCTGATTGATGAGAGGGACGGTAAAGGTGATGCGGGGTTCGCCGTCGTGGTTGCCGATGGTGACTAGGCGATCGCGCACATCCAAGGATTCCGTAAAGGGAAACAATGACGCCGTATGGCCATCATCGCCCATGCCCTGTAGCACAAAGTCGATGACAGCGGCTTCGTCAGATGAGAAAAAATCTCGAATGGTTTTGGCATATTTGGCGGCATCGGCGGCAGGGGCCTGTGAGCTGGTTGGGGTGCGGAAAATATTTTCTTCGGGGATGGGGACGTGGTTAAGCCAGGCTTCTGCGGCCATGCGAGCGTTGCTTTGGGGATGGTCGTGAGAGACGTAGCGTTCGTCGCCCCAGAAGACGTAGAGTTTTTCCCAGGGAATATCTGCGTTGACCAGAGATTCGAACAGGGGCTTGGGGGTGCTGCCGCCGGAGAGGGCGACTGTAGCGCGATCGCGTTCTGCAATGGCGGTTTTGATGGTCTCCACCATAAGCTGATGGGCGCGTTCTATCAGGGCGGGTTTATCTGGGAGAATTTCTACGGTAGGAGCCATGAGGAGTGTCCAGTGTGGGGTTAGCTAAATTTTATGATGCAATGCGCCAGCTTAGCCTGTGGATCGAACGACGAATACCGCGCTTCTAGCAGGATAGTATCAGGCTGGGTATGTGTTGTAGGCGATCGCTTATGTTCTCCGTTGTTTTACCTTGTTTTAATGAAGCGCGGCATAGCTATTTACCAAAGGTTTTAGAAAATCTGTCTGAGCAGGTAGGTGATAAACAACTGATTGCGGTAGTGAGTCCTAGCTCGGACAATACGCTGGACATCATTCGACAGTTTCCTTTAGTAGAGGTGCTTGAGTCCAAGGCGAGCAATCGAGCGCAGCGGCTAAATGCAGGCATTGAGGCGAGTAGAGGCGAGTTTGTTTTGCTGCATCATCCGGCGACGCTGCTGCCGGAAAAGATTGCCCTAACTCAAGCAACGGCAGCTTTAGAAACAGCGGTTTGGGGTGGCTTTGCGCATAGTTTTGATTGGGATCGCTGGCTGCTGCGATTTACCTCCTGGTATTCGACAGAGGTGCGATCGCGCGCTGGCATTCTCTATTTGGATCACTGCATATTTGCTAGACGGCAGGCCCTCGTCGAGATTGGCGGCGTGCCAGATATGGATATTTTTGAAGATACAGCGCTGAGTTTGGCCCTGAAGCCGCAGGGATTGCCAGAAATAGTGCCAGGGAAAGTAGTAACTTCGGCTAGGCGATTTCGCGATCGCGGACTCTATCAGCAGGCCGCCCTCAACCAACTGCTAAAGGTGATGTATCATGCCAACCTAAACCCACAGCAGCTCAACCGGCTATACGAGCGCAAAAGCCAGATTAACGTCGGCTACGAGAAACCATTTGAAGATTCGTAATGACGATTTGTTCGAGAATGGCGGCTGACGCTATGTTGACTTTATTCTATGTCGACTCTATGCCGATAGATTGCGATTGATAACGGAGTTTTGGGGTAAGCTCTATGCAAACTATGATTTCAAATAAGCTTGATTCGTCTCTGCTGGGACGCTCAGGCCGCTGTCTTTCTGCACCCGCTAGGTTTTATGACTTCTTCCTCTACTACCGATAGAACGCCGATTGGCAAAGTGCCATCGCCATTGGCCGCTACCTCCTTGAAGCTAGTAGGCGGAATTGCGATTCTGCTTTTCTTGATTGACTTTGCGACGGTACTTTTTCCACCTCAGTTTGACAATACTGCCTGGCAGCTAAACGCCACCACACAGCTCCTTGATCGCGGCATCATCGCACTCGTGGGCATTGGGTTACTATTCACGGGCTACTGGATTGACAGCAGCTTAGGCAATGCGCCCAGAAGATCTAATCTGTCCACAGACATCCGGTTTTGGACTTGTCTGCTGTCCGCTTTTTTGGGCCTGGTCTTTTTAATTACGACTTTTTTACACCCCAATCTAGTCGTTATTCAGCGGCGCGATGCCCTCAAACGACTGGATACTGAGGCAACAGAACTGACCGCCCAGATGGAGGGTCGGTTGAATGAAGAAATCTCGGCGAAACGGGCGCAGGCCAATGCGCTACTCAATAACGACGAGGCTTTTCAGGCAGCTGTTGCGAGCGGAAATTTGGACGACGGCACCAAAGCTCAAATTGAGCAATTCCGTAAAGATCCAGAAGCCTTTAACAAGTACTGGGCTTCGCAGGTCGCTGAAGCCCAAAACAGAATTAAAACCGGCGTAGGCGAGAATCAGCAAGACAAAACTTCTCAGATTAAAACTGAGGCTGTAAAGGCCCTAATTAGAGGGATTTTGAGCAGCGTCTTGCTAACCATTGGCTTTGTATTTATTGGCTGGTCGGGTCTACGTCGCCTATTCGCAATGGTAAATTAGGTCTGGCTTACGGCCGTAAGTCTAGCTCAAGGCCGTAAGTCTAGCTCAAAGCGGTCATCATGGCTTGCTGGGCAACGGTCTGATACAGCGTTTTGAGATGGGCGCTAACGGCCTGGGCTTCGGTGGCAGCCAGCGGCATGTCTCCAATCACGTCTAAGACGGTTTGCTCCGAAGGGGTGATGACCACTAGAGAAGAATCTAGCGGTTGGCTATATTGCCAGAAGCTTTCTATTTGAACAACTGGCTGGCGCGAGCTAGTAGGTAAGTTGGGCTTTTCCTGCTTTGTTTTAGTGACAGACGTTGCTTTCTCAGACTGGGCCTGAGCAGATTTTTCTTTTGTAGATTTTTCGGTTTCTTCTAGTTCGGTTTCTTCTATTTCTGTTTCAACGGTTGTATCTGCCTGATTCATCGCTTGCTGACGATGTTGGCGTAGCGCTTCAAGAATCTGTCCTTTGGTACGCCCTCTAAGTTGGAAAAGAACAAAAGGATCTTCGCGGAAAAAGTCGCCGAGTTGGTAGTAGACGGCGGCAATGTGCTTGCAGGGATTTTTAGGATCGGGGCAGCTACATTTAGAGTTGACATCGGCTAGGGTGAAAGGAAAAAGGCTCAAACCATTACTCGTGAAGACCCTTTCAATGTCGTCGGGCATTTCTCCGGCGAGTAGCTGAGCTGAGTAGAGAGCTTTTTGGCTGAGGGTATTGATAACGTAGCTCCAGTCTTCGTCGGTAAAGCTTTCTATCCAGATGGAGAGCTGATAGGGGTCGGCGGCGGTGCCCTGAACTTTGGCGTAGACTTTAGAATTTTTGAATTCGAGACTGAGGATGTGGCCCTGACGAGCGTAGTTGCGGCCTCTTTCCAGTCGCTTTTTGAAGCGGTAGGAATTGAGCAGATCTACCCATTGCTGTACCCACCAAGTATCTTCAGTGGGGGCGGTGGGTTGAGGAGCGGCGTAAGTCATAGGTTGCTGGCACGACAAGTCTTTGCTTATCTTCTCATAATGACCGCTATTCTCAATTTTGGCTGCACCTATAGGGCCGCCCTGATAGGACTGCACTGATAGCCGGTACGACAAGAATTAAAATAATCGGATCGCACATATATGATTCTTTTTGTACTTTTTAGGACGTGAGAGCAGATCGTGTAAAAAGATAATCTGGGCAGTCTAAGAATGCTTTATCTCACAACAGCTTCGAAGATATGTTCAAAAAAACGGTTCGGGCATTAGCAACGGCAAGCGGTATTAGCCTGATCGCACTTACTTCTGTGGCTTCGGCTCAGGGGAATGAGTACAGGCAATATATGGAGGCTGATGACTTTAGTCTTTGGAACTCTGGTGAGTCGCAAGGGGTTGCTTTTAATGTATGGCGGAGAAAAGGAAAGTCGGGGGGCGGCTTCTATTACTTTTTATGGAAAAGTCCGTACGCTGCGGTCGCAGACCGAGGAGATCCAGAGGTTGTTGTATTTTTTGATAGCAATATCGCTCAGCTCAATTCCGACTTTCTAGTAGACTGTTACCAAGACGGTGCCTATGACTCAGCCTGCCAGAAACCTAAGACCAAGCCCCCTCATTACCGATATACGGGATCGTGCATTTTTCCCTGGCAGACGGCCACGGATGGTTTTAGCTGCGGCGAATCTGCAACAATTTTAAGACCTGGCATTTTTGAGTGATCTTTCTTTCCTTATTTTCTTCTTAGAAAGCTGAGCATCTATGCGAATTTTATGGCGCTGATGCTTAGCTTGGCTTGGCGGGCATTTGACTCATTTTTTGTAAATTTAAAACTTCGTTGAGGGTTGCTTCGCTCATGAGGTCGCGCTCTAGTACGAGTTGACGCAAGGATTTGCCGGTTTCTAAAGATTCTTTGGCGATCGCAGCCGCATTCAAATATCCAATATGCGTGTTCAACGCCGTCACCAGTGCCAAGCTGCCTTCTGCGTAGTCGGCGCAACGCTCAGAGAAAGCGGTGATTCCCTGCAAGCATTTAGTATTTAGGGCTTCGACAGTGTTGCCCAAAATTTCGATGCTATGGATGAGATCGTAGGCAATCATCGGCATCATCACGTTGAGTTCTAGCTGACCGGCTTGGGCGGCAAGGGCGATCGCACTGTCATACCCCATCACCTGAAAGCACACCATTGAGGTCATTTCAGCCATAACCGGATTATATTTTCCCGGCATGATAGACGAGCCAGGTTGGACGGGTGGGAGCTGAATTTCTTTGAGACCCGTCTTAGGGCCAGAGTCTAGCAGGCGCAGGTCGTGAGAGATTTTTACTAAGTCTTGGGCGAGGTTGCGGAGACTGCTACTGACGGCAACAAAGGGGGCCATGCTCTGCATTGCGGCCATCAGATGAGGGGCGCTGGTGATGGGCTGCTGGAGGTAGTCGGAGAGAATTTCGGCAACGCGAAAGCGATACTGCGGATGGGTATTGAGGCCGGTGCCGGTAGCGCTGCCGCCTAGTCCGAGTACGGTGAGTTCTTGAGCGGCGGTTTTGATGCGCGTTTGGTGCCCGGTAAGAATGTATTCCCAAGCGCGGAAGTTTTCGCCGAGGCGGACGGGGACGGCGTCCTGCATGTGGGTGCGGCCTGAGCGGACGATGGTTTGAAATTCGGCGGCTTTGGCTTTGAGAGTGGCGATCGCACTTTCTAAGGCTGGATACAGCGAATGATCTAGCGCTAACAGCCCGCCAATTCGAATCGCCGTGGGAATCACATCGTTAGTCGATTGGCCGTAGTTAACGTGGTCGTTGGGACTGACGCTGGCGTAGTTGCCCTTTTCGTCGTCCAAAATTTCGAGCGCCCGGTTAGCTAGCACCTCATTGACGTTCATGTGGTGAGAGGTGCCTGCACCGGCTTGATAGACATCGACGACAAACTGATCGCGCAGCGCTCCGGCGAGAATTTCGTCGGCAGCTTGAACGATCGCCATGCTGATGTCCTCAGGAATACAGCCGAGTTCGCCGTTAGCGGTGGCGGTGGCTTTTTTGATCAGCAAACAGGCATCGACATAGGTGGCAAGGGGTTTGAGGCCGCTGATAGGGAAGTTTTCGATGGCTCGTAGAGTTTGGATGCCGTAGTAGGCGCTGTTGGGAATTTCTCGCTCTCCCATGGAGTCTTTTTCGAGGCGAAATCCGGCGGGGGCTGAGATGGGATTTGCTTCAGGCATGTCGGCTTTGGGGAGTGATGAGATGAACATACCGATTTTATAGCGATCGCCCCCTCATTAACAGGCCAGTCGAGCGCGAATGTGGGCAATGGGCCATTCAACAGCGGCGAGCAACTGAGAAACCAGTTTTACTATAGTTTTACGATGATTGGGTTTACCGAAATTAAGAGAGTCTGAGAGAAAGAAGCAAAGCCCCGATCCTTTAGGACGGGGATGTAGTCTCGCGTCTCTCGGGTGAGTGTTGACGAACAATCAATGTTTATGCAGTTAGGCATAACCTTTGTATATCAGCACT
>JBBSOB010000202.1:0-8920 GCA_038260205.1 Phormidesmidales cyanobacterium | reverse complement strand
GTCTGCACCCAGACTTGCGCTCCCGGCGGCGAGTACTTGACGGCATTATCGACCAGATTGCTCACGACTTCACTAAGCGCTTCTTCCTCACCCCAAACCCAGGGCGTATTGCGCGAAACCTGAGCATTTAGTCTCACGCCCTTCTCCTCTGCGACGATGCTAGCAACTTCCAAAATAGGATCGACAATATGATCCAAAGATTGGCGGCTGAGCGTCAGGGCATGTCCTAGGCTGTTATCCAAATTGGGGCTATTGTCCAAATTGGCGGATTTTGACCAGGCCATTTCTGACTGGCTAGCGTCTAGGCGGCTGGTATCGGTCTCTGATTTGGCCGTTGAATAAAGGTCTCCGGGTGGCAACAACGGCTGTCCCGCAGACAGTACGGGCGTGGGCGCAGCCGTTATCAGATCGGCATCTCCGATGGCAACGGCCTCGTCGAAGTGGGTAACCAGCTCTCGCAGCCTAGAGATTTCGCGAACAATGCCGGTGGCGACGGTTTGGTTCGGGTCTTTGGGATCTAGCCGCTTTACGAGCAGTTTGCCAAAGGTGTTAACGGCCGTGAGCGGGTTGCGAAACTGGTGCAGCAAATTATGAAAGATTTCTGACTGGCGGCTTTGCAGTCCTTTTCGATGGGCAATGCGGCCCTGTAGCCACTGATTTCGCCGCTCTAGCACGCAGCCTGCGGCCAGTGAGTCGGCCATGGTTTCTATGTAGCTGCGCTCTTTGCGTTTCCAGGGGCGATCGCGCCGAATAGCCACAACCAGCCCGACCACGACATCGGTATAGACCAGCGGCACCACTAGCTGCTCCTCTACCTGTTCTGTCTGCGCTGCCTGTTCTGCCTGCGCTGCCTGTTCCGCAGAGGCCGGTGGCGTCTTAGAGTTAGATGGTGCGGTTTGATTTGCGGTGTCAATAGGAGCTGGCAACAGTTCTGGCCACAGATCGTTCGGAGCGCCGCCAGCGGTTCCAGGAAGAGCAAGCGGGGTGCGAACGGTCGTTTCCCAGGGCGCAGACGAGAATTTTTCTATCCAGCTATCTACCGATTCTGGATAGCTAACAACCGGTACAAAGTGAGCGCCGTTGCCCGCAGTCGTTTCCGCAATATCGGCCATATAGAGCGCAGCCGTAGACTCGGCCATTTGCTGCGTCATCAGGCGGAGCTGCGCATGGCATAAAGCAATAAATTCGGGACTGGCGATCGCACTCATGCGCGGCCTCTAAAACGAATACTCACCAAGTTAACGCTAAATCCACCGACTAAAACAATCCATAAATCAAGATACAGCAAACCACCAAACGAGCTCTGTCTTGAATTCTCGAATAGAACACCTAGTCGTAAGAACAAAGCGTTTTAGGGCAAACTGCTATTGCTACAAAATCCTGATTTTTGGCCTGCCGCATCCATTTGACCCAAAACAATATTGACCCAAAACAATCTGCTTTGATAGAATCTGCTCTAATGAAATCCATATTTGTTTTAAAGCCAACTTGAAATTTTAAGCTGTACCTGCTATATTTTGCAAGCAATGTTGAATGTAGCTGTTGTTACATTCAACGTAAAGATACCGCTTAGAGCTACCTGGAGGTAGAAAATTGGCACGCAGACGCAAGCGTAAGAGCCGTCGTCGGTTAGAGGGTCGCCGCATTTTAGAAGCAGTTCCTCAGCACAGCATTGAGAGCGGAGAAGTCAAGCCGGTGACCGCTGCGCGCAATTACATTCACGCTCAGGGCATTTGTCCGCCCGCGCTACTGCTAGTAAAGCGTAATGAGCATACAACCGATCGCTACTTTTGGGCTGAGAAGGGCCTGTTTGGCGCTCAGTACGTAGAAGAGAACCATTTCTTGTTTCCTAGCCTTCGGCTGTTGATGACAGAGGAAGAAGAAGAAGACGAAGAAGAGCTTGCTATCTCTTAGGCGAATTAATCGAATTACATTCTAGCCAAAACTTTAGTCAAAACTAGAGATGTTGGATTTAGAGAGCGTCAGTAAATAGAGCTTACTTTTTCGGAAGTAAGCTTTTTTTGACTTTTAATGTCCGGTCTTCGCCTCAAAACCTAATTACTAAAGGTGCGACCAAGGCGGATCTAGTTGATGTAGCTAGGAAAGCCGGGATAACCGGTTATTCAAAGCTGAAAAAACAAGAATTGATCGATCTTTTGCAACGCCATGCTCTCTTGTAAAGATATCGAGCGAACGATAGAAGCCGTTGAAAGCTTGGTTGATCCGTCGAGCGATCGCTGCGGGCGCTTACTGAATTGGCAAAATCCACCGGATCCATTCTGGCACTATGGCATAGGTCTATCAGATACGCATATTTTCGATACCGGATGAGGGTTATGTCCGTTTGAAAGAAAAGAAGCGAATTTTGTGATTGGAATCGACAACATCATATTTGAACCAGAACAAACCATTGAAAGACTCAAACAGGCTCTCTATGTTTTTTCTAGCTGGGGAATATACGTTTACCGGCTGGAACTGCAAACACCTGGGCCGTCTAATCGCCACCGATCAGCCCAGATGCTACCAAAGCAAATTTCTATGGTGGATGTGCAGCATGTCACCAGAAGGCGAACACAAAACTGCGCAGCAGACTTTCCGGCAGCATCTTGCGAAAGTTGCACCTAACCTCGTTAGATAACGCCAAAAAGATCTTCGGCGGAAAACGTAACCGTTAGAAGTTGCAAGCTGAAGCCGATTCAGATCCTATAGCTCACTCAGTTCTTGTATTCAATGAGCGTTGCGGGTTTTGCTTGCCAGCGATTAATCCAGTATTTTGCCTGGCCGATTGCTTGAGGTACTTTTGAGAGGGTACAAAAAAAGGCATAGACCCAAGCGTTTTGGGCGCTTTCGCCTATCTGCCGCTGATAGCGAAATATTTTGAACAACAGCAATAGATAGCAGCCTAATAGAACCAAAATTGTGATGCCGTGACTGGCGATCGCCCAACCCAACCCAACTATTGGCAAAGCCGCCCCCCAAATCCAACCACTCACCTTCTCTTTTTTCATATATCGCTCAGCCGTATTGCCATACATCGCAGCGCCTTCGGCCACCGCCCAGCCTCCGCGAACGCTGCGTTTCCACCACTGCCCAAACCGGTGCATGTCCATATCGTGAATCGCCATCTTTTGGTCGATGCACCAGATTTTCCAGCCTTTTTGCCGCAGACGAATGCACAGCTCAGGTTCTTCGCCGCAGATCATTTTTGCGTTAAAGCCACCGACTTCGCTGATTGCCTGCGATCGCATCATCGCAATTCCGCCACAGGCATCGGCTTCACCCACCGAAACAGCCCACTCCATCGCGGCTAGTCTGTTGTAGGCAGAGGCTTCTGGAAACCGCTCTTGGAGCTGACCGAACACCACGGCGAGCTGAGGATTTTGCTTTAAGGTGGCGATCGCCGCTTCGCCCCAGCCCGGCATTAGCTCGCAGTCGCCGTCTATAAACTGCACGTATTGGGTTTGGGGAAAGTGCTGTAGGAGATATGCGAATCCCTCGTTTCTGGCCCTTGCGCCGGTAAAGGGGATGGACATATCTAGAGAAACAACCCGCACGTCTCTGGCTTTAGCTGCGGCAATGCTGTTGTCGGAGGAGCCAGAATCAACGTAAATAATCGGCACGTTCGGCGGGAGCTGTCGCTTTAAAGCATCTAGGCATTGAATGAGGCGATCGCCCTCATTTCTACCAATCGCGACCACACCCAAACTGTCCATAGCTGCTGCAAAAAAATAGCTGTACTTGGTTACGTATGAACGGTTTTGCGAGCAAAGAGTTTCTGGATTGAAAAACCGCTGCGGCTGGAACTATTTTTCGCTATTGGCTTCTGTATACCAAAGCAGCCAATTTTAGAAGCCAATTTTAGGCTCCCCCATGCCGGAGCAAGTACTTTAACGTTATGCCAGCAGTGCTCAAATCAGCCGTCATTGGCACCGGAGTAATCTCAAAGCAGCACCTTTCGTTTCTACAGAAATGCGCCAGCGCTGATTTGGTCGGCGTCTGCGATTTGTCTCCGGTGGCGGTTGACTACGCGATAGAAACCTACGGCACCGGTCAGTTGGCCGACGGCAAGCCAAACGGCCGCACCCCGGCGATCGCCTATACCGACTACGCCAAAATGCTTGAAGTCGCGCGGCCAGACGTTGTCCATATCCTGACGCCGCCACAAACCCATCAGGCGATCGCGACAGACTGTCTGCGAGCCGGTGCCCACGTCATTTGCGAAAAGCCAGTGGCGACAACTTACCAAGATTTTACGGATCTATGGCAAATTGCTCAAGAGTGCGATCGCCATCTCATAGAAGATCAAAACTATCGCTTCAACGGCCCGGTTCGCGCCATTCAGTCGCTGATTGACGAGGGCACCCTGGGCGCGGTTCAAGAGGTCGAAATTCGCATGGCGCTAGATCTGCGCAGCGGCGGACGCTATGCCGACGAAAATCTGCCTAGCCCCATTCACACCATGCCCGCCGGGGTCATTCACGACTTTGTGACGCACCTGAGCTATTTGCTTTTGTCTTTTTTGCCAGAGGCAAATTTTAATCGCGTGTCAGCCGCTTGGAGCAATCACGGCGGCGGCGATCTGTTCAAGTACGACGATTTGGACGCCCTGGTCATTGGCGATCAGGTGCATGGCCGCATTCGCTTTAGTAGCTACACCTCGCCCGACTGCTTTTCGATTACGGTTCGAGGCGATCGCGGCTACGCAGAAACCGACTTGTTTCAGCCCTATTTGCGCTGCGTGGTGCCCCGTAGCGGCGGCAAGCAGCTCTCTCCCTTGATCAATCACTTTGCCAATGGCTGGGAGCTGATGAACGCCAGCGCCCGCAATTTTCGACACAAAATTATGCAAAAAACGCCTTACGAAGGGCTGCACTATTTGCTGAATGAAACCTATAGCGCTCTGAGTGCAGGCCAAGCGCCCCCGATTAAATTCGACGATATGGCCCGTACGAGCCAGTTGGTTGAAGCCTTACTCGCACAGGAGAACAGATTGTAATGACGACGCTTGACAATGCTTCGACGGTTGCACCAAAGACCGCTCAAGCGACCATTTCCAAAAAGGTGTTCATTACCGGCGCGGCTGGCTTTGTCGGTCAGTATGTGGTGGCGGCGGTGCTGCGAGCAGGGCATCAGGTACTCGCTAACGTGCGCCCTAAAACCAACGTGACGCAGATGAGCTGGCACGATCATCCTCAGGTAACGATTGTGCGGCAGGATTTGCGATCGCGCCGGGGGCTACTAGAGGCGCTAACCAGCGCTGATGCGGTGATTCATTTAGCGGCTGTCAAAGGCGGCGACTTCTACGATCAGTTTGCGGGCACCGTGATTGCGACCGAAAATTTGCTTTGGGGCATGAAGGAGCAGGGCATTCGGCAACTCGTCGCCATTAGTACCTTTTCGGTGTACGACTTTTTGCAGATGAAGCCGCATCGTTTGCTCGACGAAAATAGCCCCATTGAAGCCAATCCTACCGACCGCGACGACTACGCCCAAACTAAGCTGATCCAAGAAAAGCTGTACCGGGCCTACGAGGGCGATGTCACCATTTTGCGGCCCGGCATGATCTACGGTCGCGACAATCTTTGGCACGCGCTGATTGGGGCGGAAGTGGGCGAACATCGCTGGCTAAAAATTGGGGGCGGGGCGACGCTGCCGATGGCCTATGTAGAAAACTGTGCGGTAGCGATCGCCTGCGCGCTCAACGCGCCCGCCGCCGTTGGCCAAACCATCAACATTGTGGATGACCAGTTGCCCACACAAAACGCCTATCTCCAACAGCTACTAGTGCATACGCCAGAGCCGCCGCAGATGATTCCGGTTCCTTGGTTTGTCATGCGCTCTATTGCCAACTTGGCCTGGTGGGTGAATACGGCGCTGCTGGGTAAGCAGGCCAGACTACCGGGGATTCTGGTGCCCGCTAAGCTTCAGGGCCGCTTTAAGCCGCTGAAGTACAGCAACGATAAGGCAAAGGCACTGCTGAACTGGACGCCAGACTATTCGCTGATAGAGGCGTTTGAGCGAAGCGGTAGCGATTTGGACTTGGTAGCAGTTGAGTCCTCTGAACTAACCAAGCCTGAGGGCATTCCAGCGGCGGCTGGCTATTAGTAGGGAGCGTTTGTTGTTTACAGGACGGATTTTGAATTTATGCGCATTGCCTACCTCACCGGAGAATATCCTCGGGTAACCGATACGTTTATTCAGCGAGAAGTGGCTGAGTTGCGGCGGCTGGGTGCAACGGTACAACCCTTTTCGGTGCGTCGCCCTCGTCACGAACAGGCACTTAGCCCAGCTCAAAAAGAAGAACGCGATCGCACTTCTTATCTGCTACCGGCCCACCCTTTCCGCTTATTAAACGCCCAGATCAAACTGCTCCGTCGCCCCAGTCGATACTTCTCAGCGCTGGCACTGGCCTGGAAAACCCGGCAGCTTGGGATTCGCGGCACGCTCTATCAGGGTGTTTACTTTTTAGAGGCGGGTCTGCTGGTCGATCTGCTCCATCAGCAAAATATTGCCCACCTGCACAATCACATTGGCGACTCTAGCGGCACCGTGACCATGCTGGCCTCGGCGCTGGGCGATTTTGGCTACAGCTTTACGCTGCACGGCCCCGGCATTTTTTTTGAACCGATGCGCTGGCACCTTGACGAGAAAATTAGCCGGGCCAAATTTGTTTGCTGTATCAGTCAGTTTTGCCGCAGTCAGGCCATGATTTTTGCGCCCATAGCAGCCTGGCCTAAGCTTCAAATTATTCACTGTGGAGTCAATCCGCAGTCGTTCGATCAGCCCCTGGAAGCGTCAGCAGCGCCACGCTCTGGGCAAGTTAGCAACTCGATCAATTGCCTTTCAACGGCTCTCAACAGCGGCCAGCGCTTGCTGTATGTGGGTCGGCTAGCGGCGGCGAAGGGGTTGCCCATATTGCTAAAAAGTCTGGCAATGCTGGTATCGGCGCATCCGACTGTTCATCTTACCGTGGTGGGAGAGGGGCCAGATCGCGAGCTGCTAGAGCGTCAGGTGGCGGCTTTGGACATGGCGGCTCATGTGGATTTTGTGGGTTCTCAACCACCAGATCAGGTGCGGCGCTACCTGCAAGCTGCGGATGTATTTGTGATGTCTAGCTTTGCGGAAGGGGTGCCGGTGGTGCTGATGGAAGCGATGATGGCGCAGCGTCCGGTGGTGGCAACGCAGATTGCGGGCGTCAGCGAGCTGGTAGAAGATGGGGTGAGCGGGTTTTTGGTGCCGCCGAGCGATGTGGAAAGATTGCGCGATCGCATTCATCAGTTGCTATCCGACAAAAGCCTGCGTCAGCAATTGGGCCAGCAGGGTCAGCGCCGAGTGCGCGAATCCTTTAATATTCATCACGAGGCTAAAAAGCTTTATGCCCTAATGGTTGCAGCCATCGCTGAACAGCCTGCTGCCGAGCGTACAATCGATCTCGCAACGGCTCCGGTCAAATCTTCTGTGGGCGTACGGAACTAATTGGGGCGATCGCCCTATCTATACAAATAGATAAATAGTCATAGACAAAGCAGTCATACACAAAGCAGTCATACACAAAGCAGTCATACACAAGATAGCTATAAACAGTCCAATTTCTCATTGACTTAACTTTCTAGTTGACCTTCAGTCAGATTTTCTTCAGGCGTAAACTCACGATGTCTCAGTACCTTTCGAGAATGCTCTATTTGCTGTCGGGCAACCGCCTAAAGCTAATCGGTCTGCTGGGTTCGTTTATTTTTGCTTCTTTGCTAGAGGCCCTAGGCGTCGGCTTAATTGCGCCTTTCCTTTCGGTTGCCGCAGACCCAAGCATTGCTCGCAACAGCGCTATCAACCGCCTTTTGCAAATGCTCAATCTGCAAAGCGACTCGCAAATTGTGACCGGGCTAGCGCTCATTTTGATCCTCTTGTTTTGTCTTAAAACCGTCGTTTACTTCCTGTGCAAATTCTACATTTTGAAGTATAGCTACTGGCAAAAAAACCAGCTAGAGGCGCGTTTGATGCGCACCTATCTGCGCATTCCCTATGTTTTTCACCTCAACAAAAACAGCGCAGTTCTAATTAAAAATATTGTGGTAGAGGCCCATCAGTTCACCACTAACAGCCTGATTCCCGTATTGGAGATTATCTCCAATGTGATTGTGATGGCGATGCTGCTGGTGCTGCTGGCCTACAGCGAGATCTCGCTGCTGCTGGTGGCGCTGATCATTATTTTGCCAACCATTGTCATATTTGCCCGACTGAGCCACCGCGTTAAAGCTTGGGGGCAAATTATGTCTACCGAGAACCACCAGATGATCGCAGCCGTCAATCACGGTCTAGGCGGACTCAAAGAGACTAAGGTTGTGGGCTGCGAGGACTACTTTGAGCAAGCGCTAGACGTTCACTCTAAAGCCTATGCTCAAGCCGCCGTTAAGGCCGATAGCTTTCGGGTGATGCCCCGCATCTCCATCGAAGCGATTTTGGTTATTTTTTTGCTGGCCTTTATTGTTTTTTCACAGCTAGTAACGGGCCGCAGCCTGAGCGATCTCACCTCGGTGATGGGGATGTTCGCGGTAGCAGCGATTCGCCTGGTGCCTGCCGTCAGTCAAATTCTCAGCGCGCTGAGTCAAATTCGATTCTCACACTATGCGCTCGATATGCTCTATCTCGACTTAAAAGAGATTGAGCGGTTTAACCAGCAGCTTTTGCAGTCAGATAGCCAGTATGCATCTACTCACCGGCTGATGCCTAAACTGATGCCCAAATATAAGGGAGCAGCGCACCAACCGATTGAATCTCCGCCATTGGAGCCGACACCTGGCCATTTAGCGTTTAATTCTGAGGTTGCGCTAGAGCACATTACCTATCGCTATCCGGTTTCTGAAAGCCCGGCTATCAAAGACTTTTCACTGACGTTTCGCAAGGGCGAGTCGATTGCGCTGGT
>JBBSOB010000201.1:0-8944 GCA_038260205.1 Phormidesmidales cyanobacterium | reverse complement strand
TCCAATCGCTCTTGGTCTATTGACGACCAGCGTCACAAGTTTCAGTTTGGCTGCGAATATGCGCGCAAAATTGAAGGCGGCAAGCTCACAACCCTGCTCAAAAATCCTAACTACAGGGCCACTACGCCGCAGTTCTGGCACAGCCTGTCACAGGTAGGCAATGGCGATACGCTTGAAACCTACGGCACGCCCTACTGTGGCAAAGGTGAACCCAATCAGCTCATTCGCGTGGGCCATGCCTCTCCCGTATGTGCCTTTGAAAATATTGAAGTCTTTGGCGGTGCAGCATGACCCTAATCTCATCCAAATCCAACGTATCCGATGCGTCTAGTCCAATCAGCAGCTCGCTTAGCGATCGGCCATCAAGGCAAGAGCGCGTTTTTTATCAACTCGTCGAAGCGATCGGCCATCAAACCGCGACGCAGAACCAGTTTTTTACCCTAACGCTGGCAGGCGAAACCAGCCAGTTCACCCGGTTTGGCCAGGCTAAAGTACGCCAAACGGGGGCCGTCCGCGATGGCCAAGTACGGCTCTCGTTGATGACCGCAGAGCGGATGACAGCCGCCTACTTGCCTTTTGTCGGTCAGTTCGAAGCCGATTGGGCAGCGCTGAGTCAAACCCTCGCAGTGCTCCAGGCAGATCTGCCTCAAGTTCCGGTTGATCCTTACTTAGTTTTGCCCAATAAAACCCAGCAAGCTCACGGTCGAGAAGCTCACGGTCGAGAAAGTCGCAGTCGAGAAATCCGCACTGGGCAGTTGCTCTCGCCAGCGACCGTTGCAGAAACCCTGCTTTCGATCGTGCAAGATCTAGATTTTTCGGGTCTCTATGCGGGCGGGATGGCCTATCGCGCCTATGGCGACTCGGCGGGCAATCGTCACTGGTTTGAGACGCCTTCGTTTACGCTCGACTATTCGCTATTTGGCGATCGCCCCAATCAGGCCGTCAAAGGCACCCTCGCAGGCAACCGCTGGAACCTGAGCGACTACCAGCAAAACATCCGGCGCTCACAGCAGCAGCTCGACTTACTTAACCGCCCTGCCAAGGCCGTCTCTAGGGGCGCATATCGCACCTATCTTGCCCCCGCCGCCGCCGCCGACATGATTGACACTCTCATTTGGGGCGGCGGATTAGGCGAAGCCGACTTGCAGCAAGGAAACAGCGCCTTTAGCCGGTTAGCGAGGGGCGATGCTCAGCTTTCTGATAAGTTCTCACTGAGCGAAAATTTTCAGCGCACAGATGTACCTAGGTTCAATGAAAATGGTGTGCTAGCGCCCAACCGGCTGTCGGTGATTGAAAACGGGCGCTGGGCAAATTCGCTGGTGAGCGATCGCAGTGCCAAAGAATACGGCAAAGTTAGCAACGCCGCGAATCACGCTGAAGCGATGCGCGCCCCCCTCGTTGCCCCTGGCCATCTTGCAGCCGACCAGATTCTCTCTGAGCTAGACACCGGCCTGTATGTCTCTAACTTGCACTATCTCAACTGGAGCGATCGCACTGCCGGGAGACTCACCGGCATGACTCGCTATGCCTGCTTCTGGGTTGAGGCGGGCGAAATTGTCGCACCCATCGAAAACCTTAGATTTGACGACAATCTTTACCGCTTTTTAGGAGAGGGGCTAGTCGCCCTCAGCGATCGCGCAGCTTTTTTACCGGCAGTAGATACCTATGATCGGCGATCGCTCGGCGGCATTTGGACACCTGGCCTATTGATAGATAAGTTTAGATATACGCTTTAATTAGAGTCTACGAAATGGGGGCTTGAAAAAAGTAGTGGCCCGGTGCAAATACTATGGCGTCTGAACAGCGATTGTCTATCTCTTTGAGCAGCGTATTGGTGGTGTTTGCTGCGATCGCCGCAGCTATTGTCGGCTGGCAGCTTAGAGGACTGCTCCTGCTAGTGATGATTTCAGTCGTGCTCGCCTGCTCGATTGCGCCCATCGTCGGCTGGGCAGAAAAGTACAAAATCCCTCGCTGGGTCAGCGCCCTATTCACCTACCTCGCCATTATCAGCACCCTAGTCGGCGTCATTTTACTCATTGGCCCCACCGTCCTCGACCAGCTCCAGCTGCTGGTTCGACAGCTCCCACTATTGCTGCGTAGGGCCGTCACCCAGATCGAAGCCTGGCTGCTAATCATCAACGACAATCGCCCAGACTTCACCTCTCAAGTTTTCGACCAGCTAGACGTACAGGCGATCGCGGCCTGGGCCATCCGCTCTACTCGCCAGGTCGCCCTTAGATCTTTTAACCTCACCACCGATATTCTTGGAACGCTGCTTAGCCTCGTGCTAGCCATTTTTATTTCAGGCTACATGCTCGCCGACAGCAGAACCCTCACGGCCAACTTTATTCGCCTGCTGCCCCCACCCTGGAATGAGAGAGTCAGTCGGTCTTTGCCGACAATTGGCGATCGCATTGGCAGCTACATTCGCGGCAGACTGCTCGTATCGGCCACGCTGGCCCTGGTCACCAGCATTGGCCTGCCTTTTTTGGGTCTCAGAGATTTTGCCATTGGTCTAGGCGCGATCGCAGGCGTCACCAATCTAGTTCCGTTCCTTGGCCCCCTACTCGGAGCCATTCCGGCGCTAATCGTAGCGATTCCTTTAGGCGGCTGGACGGTCGTGTGGGTCGTTATTTTCTATGTGATTATCCAAAACATCGAAACTTACGTCCTCGATCCCTTATTGGTAGGCAACTCGGTCGGGGTTCACCCGCTGTATCAGCTACTAGCCGTGCTAGGCGGCGCTCAGGTGCTAGGCATTGTTGGGGCCTTAATTGTTCCACCTTGGGTAGCAGGTAGCGCGGTACTCTTAGAAAACTTGTATCTACAGCCCAAACTCAGTGAGGAAGAAGCGAGTCGCAGTGCGCCGATACTAGCGGCTGACGCGCTGCCTGAGAAGATAAAAACAACGTAAGGGACAGCGTCAAGGACGACGCATCAGGCAAGCGCCTGCTAAAGTTAGCTGCGCCGCCGCATCCACGAAACACGTAACTCTATGAGCAGCATTGTCCTAACGCTAGGTGTGGTGGCGATCGCCTTAGTCCTTTTCATCATCGAAAAATTCCCTGCCGACATTACCGCATTAGGCGTGATGGTGGCCCTAATTTTGCTGAAGCAAGTTACCCCCGAAGAAGGCATTGCGGGCTTTAGCAATCCAGCAACTATCACCGTCCTAGCGATGTTCGTGCTTAGCTCAGGCATTGCGCGAACAGGCGCACTTCAGCAGGCTAGCACCTGGCTTATTCGGTGGGGCGGCAAGCGACTAGGTCAGCAGGTAGTCACGCTGGGCATTATCGTCGGCCCCATGTCTGCTCTGGTTAATAACACCGCGATCGTTTCCGTTTTCCTACCCATCGTTGAAGACTTTTGCCAGCAGCATCGGATCTCACCGTCTAAGCTGCTGATGCCGCTGTCTTTTGCGACTATCTTGGGCGGCATGATGACGGTCATTGGCACCTCTACTAGCGTATTAGCCAGCGGTTTGGCTGGAGAGTTGGGCATTGGCGAGTTCTCTTTGTTTCAGTTCACCGGCCTGGGCTTGATCACCTTCGCGGTTGGGTTGGCTTATCTCGCCGTGATTGCTCCCTTTTTGCTTCCCAATCGGCAGGTCAACGACCAGGGACTTAGCCAAAAGTACGGCATGAAAGAATATGTCAGCGAATTAGTGGTTACGCCTCGCTCTAGTCTGGTGGGTAAAACGCTGCGGGCTAGTCAGCTACAGCGACGTTTTGACGTGGACGTACTCGAACTCATTCGGGATAACAGTCATTTTCCACAGCCTTTTGCGGATAAAACGCTGGCTGCAGGAGATATTTTAATGGTGCGCGGTGGCAAACAAGATCTGTTGAAAATTCGAGAGAGCGAAGGCTTAGAGATTCTGCCAGATGTGCAGTTTGGTCAAAAATCCTGGCAGGGTAATTTGGGCGAAGAAGAGGCGATCGCCGAGGCCCTAATTGTCTCTAATTCCGATCTGGTTGGCTCCACGCTCAAAGACGTTCGATTTCGTCAGCGCTATAACGTTACGGTGCTAGCGATTCGACGCGGACAGGAACTGGTGCGCGATCGCATGGGAAAAGTTAACCTTCGATTTGGCGATCTCCTCCTCGTGCAGGGGCCAAAGCAAAGCCTAGTCGGCATTCAAACCGACCGCAATCTCCTCCTGCTAGAGCAGCGCGACTTAGAAACGCTGCGAACTAATAAGGCCGGCATTGCCCTGGGAATTGGGGCGGCGGTGGTGGCAGTAGCGGCCCTTACGGACTTTCCCATTCTGGTATCGGCCTTGGCAGGCGCACTGCTGATGGTGCTCACCGGTTGTCTAAAGCCGGGCGAGCTTTACCAAGCCGTTCGGTGGGATGTCATCTTTTTGCTAGCCTGCCTGATTCCGCTAGGCACCGCCATGCAAAACTCAGGCGCAACCGAATGGATTGCCAACCATCTAATACAGGTCAGCAGCGGGCTTTCTTCCTACGGCTTGCTCACGCTGATCTATGTTCTCACCATGATCCTGACCGCCGTATTATCAAATAACGCATCGGTTATTTTGCTATTGCCAGTTGGCGTTCAGGTCGCTCGCACGATTGGCATCAGCCCACTGACGACTGCATTCATCATCACCTTTGCGGCCTCTAATAGCTTTATGACGCCGATTGGCTACCAGACCAACACCATGGTCTATAGCGCAGGCGGCTACCGCTTTCTAGATTTTTTGAGGGTAGGCGGGCCGCTGAGCCTGCTGATGGCGATTATCACCCCGCCTTTAGCAATTTTTCTGTACGGACTTTAGCCGTTTAACCCAGGGCCAGCCGGTGCCCTCCATTTGGTAAAACCTGCATTTCATCTATGAAGTTAGGAGTAAATAACCATGTCATCAGAACAACGCGGCGTCACCGTCTGGTTTACCGGACTCAGCGGCGCGGGCAAAACCACCATTAACGATGAGCTGACCAAAAGACTGCGCGATCGCGGCGTCAAGCTAGAAGTTCTAGACGGCGATATCGTCCGCACTAATCTCACCAAGGGACTTGGCTTTAGCAAAGAAGACCGCGACGAGAACGTCCGCCGCATTGGGTTTGTATCCAACCTGCTTACGCGCAACGGCGTCGTCGTTTTGGTCGCCGCCATTTCGCCTTATCGGGCTATTCGTGAAGAAGTGCGCGATCGCATTGGAGATTTCGTTGAGGTTTACGTCAGCGCCCCGGTTGAAGTCTGCGAAGAGCGCGATGTCAAGGGCTTGTATGCCAAAGCTCGCTCTGGCGAGATTAAACAATTCACCGGCATTAGCGATCCTTACGAAGCGCCTAAGAATCCTGAGGTCAACTGCGAAACGCACAAAGAGAGCTTAGACGAGAGCGTCAACAAGGTCATTGGCAAACTCGAAGAGATGGGCTATCTTCCTGCTGCTGTAGTCGCATAGGTTGAATTAAAATCCGCTGAAACCCAACGTTAAGCCGTTCGCAGATCTTGGGTTTCACGGAGCGCTAAAACTCAACTATGCCATCAAATCATCCAGCTCGGCGTAGTCCGGTAGCGTCGTATCGATCTGTTCTCCCCTGCGAATGACGGCGCGATCGCGCTGCCCTCTAGACATTAGCTCATTAAAACTCCGCGCCTTAAACACCACTAGATCCGCTGGCATGCCCTCATCGATTAGACCGACGTTATCTAAGCCCATCATTTCAGCGGGCGATCGCGTTACGGCCATAGGCCAATCGCCAATAGGATGATCCAACTGTCCGATTCGCACCGACTGCGTAAATACTTCTAGCCCGTCATGGTCGCCATAAGCGAAGAAAGGATCGCGGCAATTGTCAGAGGCGATCGCGCACTTCACCCCTGCCGCCTTCAGCTCTCGTAGAATCGTCACTCCCCGATACCGAGGCGTCTGCCCCTGCCGCCGGTCTTGCAAATACAGATTGCACATCGGCAAACTCACCACCGAAATATTTGCGGCCTTTACCGCCTCAATCGTCTCGCGCACATCTGCCTCAGACTGCACAGACAAACTACAGCAATGCCCACAGGTAATCCGCCCCTCAAACTGATGCCGCACCGCCGCCTGCGCCACCAAACGCAAAGCCTTATCATCCGGGTTCAAACTCTCATCCGTATGAAAGTCTAGGTCTAGCCCTCTTTCCTTCGCCAGCTCAAACACCCGATCTATTTGGGCGACAATATCCGCATTCATAAACGCCACGCCCCCCAAAACGCCGCCAGACTCAGCCACCAGATCAGCGAGCCGTTCCCCTTTCTCACCCCAGAAATAATCCAGCGTCACCAAACAAACGGCCTGAAGCGCAATCCTATCCCGCCACGCTTGCCGTAGCTGCCTAAACACCTCAAAGCTAATCTCACCTTGCGCGTCAAACGCATCTAAATGAGTCCGCACGGCCTGCGTTCCATGCGCATAGCTACACTTCAGTCCAAACTCAGCTCGCCGATACACATCCTCAGGCTCCCAGCGCCGTGTCGTGTCCTGCCGCACCCTCTCCAATGCGCCGCCAAACGTCCCATCAGGATTAGGACTGCGCGGCCAAATATGGCCTTTGTCCAAATGGGTGTGCATATCCACAAAGCAGGGCCAGACTAACCCCTGACTCAGGTCAACGGAAGGAACATCACTCACAGCATCAGGATCTGCCGAGCGAACAGCAAAAATCCTGCGATCTCGTATAGCAATATCGACCGTAGCTAGATCTTCACGCTCACCGCGACCAGCAGACGTTAATTGAGCGTTCAGTTTCGCACTGATTGATTTCGCACTGATTGATTTCGCACTGATTGATTTCGCACTGAGTAACGTTTTAGGGACGCGCGCGTTGCAAAGCCAATAGTGAGAAGCCGCTGGAACTTGGAGAAAAGAGGTCGCCATCCACTATTTCCGAGCGGCCTTTTCAACCCACTCCACCACCTCATTACCCAGACGAACATTATCTAGCCTATCCACCTCGCGGATTCCAGTTGGGCTAGTCACATTCACCTCCGTCAAGAAGCCGCCAATAATATCAATGCCCACAAAGATTAACCCGTCTTTTCTCAGCGCGGGCGCAACCTGCTGGCAAATCTCTATATCGCGCTCAGTCAGCTCTGTTTTATCGCTGCGTCCGCCCACTGCCATATTGCCGCGAAATTCCGTCCCCGTCGGCACCCGGTTCACTGCGCCAATCGGGTCGCCATTGAGCAAAATCACTCGTTTATCACCTTCTTTTGCCGCCGGTAAATAGGTTTGCACCATCACCGGTTCCTGTCCCTGATGGGTACTTACTTCTACTATGGAGTTAAAGTTGCGATCGCTCCCCTCCAAAAACAAAATTCCCTCCCCCGCCTTACCACCCAAAGGCTTCAGCACTCCAGCACCCCAGCGCTCCACCGCCGCTCGAATCACCTGCTTATCGGCGCTCACAATCGTCTCAGGAATCGCCTGCTTAAACTGCAACGCATACATCTTCTCATTTGCCGCTCGTAGCCCCGCCGGAGCATTAATCACCTGAGTCTGGTCGCTATTCACATAGTCCAAGATGTAAGTGACATACAAGTAAGGCACCGTTACCGGCGGATCTTTGCGCATAAAGATCGCGTCCATCTCTTCTAACGGCCGCCACCTCGGCTCGCCTAGCTCGTACCAGTCCGACACGCCCACCCAGCGATTATCCACTAGCGTCACGGGAGTCATTCTCATGGTCTGCAGCCAGCCGTAAGCCTTACCCTCAACCACGCCCAATCGGTCGGCCTGGGTCACATACACTTCGTGCTCTAACGCCTGCGCCGCCTCTATGATGGCTACACTCGTGTCGTGCCCAGGATCTAACTTCGCAATGGGATCGATAATGAAGGCAAGTTTCAAAAGTGTTCTCCTAAATAAAGATATTTTAAAAGCATAAGATAAAATCTCTTGATAACCGATGGCTGTAGCAGCCAGCAACATTTAGTTAGTCACCCATATCAACATTAAATCTTCATTACTTCTATATCTACAAGGCAGAAAATACAAGATACATTGGCACAGATTAAGCACAGCGAGTGGCGCTAGCCGTTATAGAGCTTGAATCGCTAACATAAGTCCCTTCTAAAGATGTGCACAATTGTTGATTTATATTGTGCCAATTTAGATTGGGTAACATTACTGATTCGCTAGACTCTGGCAACTCACTAATCTGGGCGGTAATTGGGTGAGAGGAAAGAGTAAAAAGATGATATTCAAATTAACTCAAGCAGCCATCGTGACAATGGCCTTATATCTTTTAGTAGGGTTTAACGTTGTTGAAACAAAAGCTGACGCTGGTAAAAAAATTGAGCCACCCGATGCACTTATTGCACTTAAGCAGGTACTGATTGACCACTGAATGAGTACGATCTAGAGAACTCAAGGTTTACGACATTCAAGATTTGCAGCCTTTAGATTTTATGATTTTCAAAGAAAAGAGCCTGCGGTCTAAGTAGACACGCAGGCTTTTTGGGGGTTAGCTGAACTAATGGTTAACCGAAGGGTCTACAAATAGCCCTGGAAATAGCCCTGGGAAATAGCCTAGCTAGCGAGTGCGGCCGGTGCGAAGCTAGGCGCGTAGGCTTCAACGACTCTACCGGTGTCTGCGCAAAGCACCATCAGATAGTCGCAGCGATCGCACTGAGTGCGAACCAAACTATCACTAAGAGAGCGATATCTCTCAGCAGAACCCCCACAAGTAGGGCAGTTAACTCGTTGCATAGTATTTACCGAGGTTAATGAAGCTGAGGCGATTTTTGCTGCTGGGCTATCCGCCGAAAACGACTGATTAGAACTGCTAATCAATGATTCTAAAAAGGATTTTGTTGGACTTTCCATGGCTTTCATAATTCAGCTCTAGTTTTGACTTTATTCTTATAGAGATGAAGATGATAAAACCGTTTGTTGCTGGCGCAACATTGCGAACAAAACTTAGTGTTTCAACACCAATCTCTCAGTTATCTC
>JBBSOB010000200.1:0-8970 GCA_038260205.1 Phormidesmidales cyanobacterium | reverse complement strand
TTATCAACAAGGCTCCCCAAGACTATCGCTACGTCGTCATTGCCAAAGACGGGACGCCTTTTTCAGATACTCGCTACAGTCGAGGTAACCCCTGGCAGTGGCTCTTAGCCGAAACTCCCCTGCCCCAGGGCTGGCAAGTGCAAGCTTGTGAATCGACGCAGCCCCTTCTCTGTGTGATCAAGCAGGGGCAACGCGTCGGGACAGTAGAACTGCAACGGTGGGATCTAGAGCAGGTGCCCGATCTGCAAAGCGAATTGTCTAGATCAGGACTGGTGCCCGGACTGCTGACTTACGACAATCCGAGCGATCGCGCCCAGGTACTGACCGCCCTCAAAGACAGCATCGGTGACTACTACGAAACTACTCGCACCGACCGACTAGCGACCTACGGCACTCGGGCCGCATTTGTAGCGCTGGTGCCTGAAGAAGTCCCGGTAGGCCGCTTGCCGGGGGTGGCCTATGGCTTTTCGCGGGTGACCAAAACCGACGAGGTTCAGGAGCGCTACCTCAACTACATGGCTTTTGACGGGAGGCAATACGTCTACAACATCACCACCAGTTTTGATCCGTCTGCTGAGACTGGAACCTTCAAAGAACTAGACGACTTTGAAACGTTTGCGCCCTATCTCAACTCCCTCGTGGCGGCGCTAAATCTACCTCATCCTGATTGGTAATCCAGGTAGCCAAATCAATATCTCTGTTCACAGAGATTTACAACAAACCTACAGCAAAACTTACAACAAGGATATTTTTTTATGAAGCCCCCTCGTAGCATTAGCGTTTACGCCAGCTTATTGTTACTGGCTGGTTCGGGTGCTGCCCTCGCTGCCCCTGCTCTGTCGTCCAATTTGATCTCTTTTGCTCGCGATCGCACCACCACCCAAGTCGCTCAGTCGCCGTCCGCATCGTCCCATATCGCTACGCGCCGCGTTCGGAATGACTTAGCTAGCCGATTAAACGTCTCTCCTAAGAGTCTGCAAGTCATCGAAGTTATCCAACAAACCTGGCCCGATCAGTGCTTTGGGTTGGGTCGCCTTGATCAGCGCTGTATGAGCGGCGAGATTCGAGGTCAGCAGGTAAAAATCGCGAGCGCTCAACAGCTATGGACATATCGCAGCGATCGCTTTGGTCGCCGATTCCAGTTGGAGCCGCTGACCGCTGCCCCTGACTTTGGCACGGGCGATTTTTCTATTGAAACCAGTCGTCGGCTACTGCAAACGGTCGCTGAGCAGGTGAATAAACCCGTCGATAGCTTGCAAGTGTTAGAGGTTCAGGCCGCTACCTGGAGTGGCTGTTTGGGTGTTTATGTACCCGACAGAGCTTGTACTGCGATCGCGATCGCCGGTTTTAGAACATTAATTACCGATGGTCAGACAATCTGGGTCTATCATCTCAACGAAACGGGGGAGCAAATTGCCCAAAACGAGACTGCCAGCGGCGCAAACAATTTACTCGTGTCTTTTACGGCAGTAGATGAAGTGCCAGAACCTAGCGACAGCGAGATTGTTTTTCAAAGTCAACTCCGTGGCGATTTGGCAGGCTCGGTGCAGAAAACAGTCCTCACCGCAAAGGGACAGCTCTATCGGGAACAAACTAGCCCGTTGAACGGCGGACAACCAATGCGTGAGAATCTAAAAACGCTAACTGCTGAAGAAGTACAAACCTTTCGCAATCAGCTAGAAAAGCATCGCTTTGTGAACTTCAACCGCTTACGCTACCTGACTGAAGCTGCCTTCGCCGACTATCCCACCACGCGCCTGCAAGCGTCCTTTGCCAGCGTTGAATACATAGATCTAGCAGCGGAAAATCTGCCGCCTGATTTACAAGCCATTATTACTGCCTGGGACGATTTGACCCAATAGCCCCGCTGAGCTGCCATCAGCGCAGTTAAGTTACCCGCTAACTTCCTCTAACTTCTCTGGTAGTATCTCTCGCGACCGATTTAGATACTACCAGCAAGAACAAATATCCACATGGCTCCATTTCCCTTCAATCTTGGCAGCTACATCGCCCTGGCCGGGGATGAATTTGGCACGCTGACGGAACTCTATCCGCTGGGTAGCGAACTGGTTCCCGATGGCCGCGAAGGCGAGGCGGGATTTTAACTCAATCAGCCATCTTCCCACTATGCTCCTTTCCATGCTGCTATTTCAGTCTTGAGCGGCCTGGAGGAGATTAAGCGAATTGGCGATCGCTCTGGGTGGCGGGTGTTCCCCGCTCGAACTACTGACACCGACCATGGCGTCGAAGTATCTCCAAACCCTTGATCTAAAAACGCTGCTAGCCCTGATCGAACAAACGTCTTGGGTTGATGCCTAACGGTAAAAGGCTGTATAAAAAGTCTGGGTGCCATCGCAAAGTCATACAACCTTGCTCGAATCTAAGTCCGAGTCCGAGTCCGAGTCTAAACTAGTCAGCCGATGCACGGCCTTCCTTCCGGCGCATTTAGCGCAAAATCTGATATTACGCCCTGATATTACGTCCTAATACTGCGCCCTGAAACATGTCAGGAAGCGCAGTATAAAAACGGAATATGCGGCAGCCTAACACCAATCCTGGCAACCCCTATCTTTTGCTCTAGAGTAATCTACGCTTAAAAAGCAACAGCCTGAGCAGTCCCAGTTAGATAAATTGGACTGTACTGCTGCAATTGCCGAGTCCCAGGCGCGACAAAAACTGCCTGCTTGCTGAGTATTGCTAAAGTTTGAATCGGCACCGACTGCTCGTCTCCTAGCTGAAGTAATGGCAGGAGTAATGTGATGCTCTCTAGTCCTTCATCGGCGGCATTGTTTTTCAACTGCACCGTCACCGTTTGACCTAACGCTGTTTCTTCTAAAGCAATTTCGTTGTCACTAAAGTTTCGGCTTTCGACGCGATCGCGATAGCTAAACTGAGGCGCTCCGATAATACTTGTAGTAGAAAAAGTGATTTGAACATCGTAGCCCTGCAGCTCAAATAAATTGGCCTGCCGAGCTTCTTCATGGCACTGAGATACTGACATAATAAGTCTCCTGGTGAATAAATCGTCATGAACAATTGGCTGTGAACAATTGGCTGTAATTATCAGCTAAGTGCCAACAATTACCGTAAATCCTGTTTCAACCGGCTCGGTGGGGACGCGAAAGCCTAAATCGAGCCTTTTGCCGTACTCTTTTTGTCGTTTTACATGCTGTACAATTGCTCGCGCTAGCGTAGCGGCAACTTCGCCACGGGTTGCAAATCCTTGAGGGTTTAGACGAGAAACCTGGGGATGGTTCACCACAATTCCATGTCTAGTGGCGAGTATCACAGCGGTACGGGCATAGTCAGAAATCAAGCTGGCATCTCCAAAGCGCAATAGATCGTCTGACCCACCGCTTCTAAGGTTGCCGAGAATCGTGGAGAATGAGACAAACATATCTTGGCGACGGATGCCTTCGTAGGGTCGAAAGGTGCGATCGCCAAATCCTGACATTACCCCTGTGGTATAGGCAGTCGTAATCGGATTGCGCTCGAGTACAGGCACATCTGAAAAGCGTAGGCCAGAGCGAACAACCGGTAAAACAGATTCAAAAGCGGCCATGACAACGCCAGCAAATTGCAAGCGCGTCATGGTCTCATTGGGCTTAAAATTGCCAGAGGTGTCGCCTTTAACCACGCCCATGTTGGCTAGAACGCTGATAGGATTAGCTGCCCAGTGACCTTGAATGTCCCCAAATCGGGTTTGTAGGAGAGATGTCCAGGTGCGATCGCCCACCACTCCATCGGAAGAAAGCGCATAGTGCTCCTGATAGGCCACCACGGCTGTTCGAGTTCTGCTGCCAAAATTGCCATCTGGCACTAACGGCACAACATTCTTGAAGATAATTTGATTGCCAAGACGCTGGTTAAGCAGGCTTTGCAGCTCATTAACGGCAGCGCTCTGGTCGCCCAACTGAAGGGTAGAACGGCGGGTTGCAACGGACATATGAGTACCTCTGTTGTTTTGGTTTATCTAAGCTTGTTACTTAGAAACTACAATGAGATTAACCTGCTATTTAGAAGCCTACGAGTACTCTTCTGGGTACTTTTTATGAGCGCACATTCTGACAATTAGCGGACAAAGTCGGTCTAGCCTCTACGGTGGGACGGCCTGTGAAAGCCGCACTCTCTACCGTAAAGAACAACTTCATCACGGAGCGAGGTGGCAAGTTACTACGAGATACTGAGCTTTAAGACTACCGTCCGGCAGGCATCATGATTGCGCCACCGAAACCAAAGCCACGGGACGGCGACCTGATGCCAGCAGAAAAGATTATCAATCGTGCAGTCTAGAACCGGATCTTTCGAGTCAGACTTTTTATTTAGGCTTTTTATACAGGCTTTTTATACTGTCTCAATACCCACAAGTTGGCTAACTACCATTCGTAAGCACCATAGGCTTGCTCACTCCACTTGATGACATCGCGCGGATCGGGCTTGCCTGTATTCTGTCTAGCCCCAAAGCCTGCACCCTCGTTATAGCTATCGATCTCAGCTTTGTGCTCAGTCATCCACTCTTTAACCTTACCGGGCTTCACGTTGGTAAGCAGCTAAGGGGGCATCCTTCAAAATGCCCATCTCTTTCAAAGGATGGCCGTCTGCATCCACGCAGTAGAAATCTTCGTAGTTGGCGGCTGTGCCGGGATGATCGTGCAGCAACTGAAGCTCTGCGAATCGGCCCAAGCTTTGGTTTTTACGGCCATGCAGCCAGTAGGCAACGTTGACCCCAGCGGCCCGCAAGTTCTTATTGCTCAGATTGGCCGCTCGCATTGCCATCACGTCCGGTTCGCGGCGTAGACGGCTGAAGGCATCAATGAATTTGACCGCTTTTACTAGGCAAAATATTTCTCCTTGGGCGATCGCACCTCTCTTCTTAGCTCGGCTGGTAAACGCTAACCGATACTTTGATACCGCCTTGAAGTCGCCGCTTTCGAGCATGTCGGAGGGGCGTGACTTGAGTGGCCATAATTAACCCTGCGGCCAGCTCGCGCCAGTCCTCTGACTGCAAAGCTTTCTCGGTCGCATCAACAGCGGCAGCAGCGTTGAAGGCGACTAGATTATCTCGCTGAGTCGCGGTCTTTTGTTTATTCGTGGTTTTGCCTTCGGCGTAGTCACCGGGTGCGGCCATGAGATAGTTGAGCGAGCAGTGCTGACTCACAGTTCCCTTCGCTGTCTCGCGATCGCTCAGCAATCCTTTCGAGGAGGGATGCTCGTCAAACCAAGCCTGTAAGCGCTTTACGATAGGCACTCACGTAGGCGGTGCGGGTAGAGGCTTTATAGCCCTCGCCTTCTAGCTAGGTGATTTCTGCTTTGCACAGCTTCCGTACCTTGGCCGGATCGTCTGTCTGTACCAGCCGAAAAAGCAAATCGCAGATTCGGCCCTGGATTTTGCCGTTGCTTTTACCTAAAACTGAATAGGGGCGCAAGGTTTCGAGCGCGATCGCTCTGACAACAATCGCTCTGACAACAATCGCTCTGACAACAGTAGTAGGCATTAATCAAATGTCGGACTAATGTACTGTTCCCATTATATCTATAATATCTTCTATCTTGTTCCCTTTAGATAATTGGTATTAAGCTCAATCATGGAGATTTTATAGCGTTGTGGTTACCCTATAAAATCTCTCCCGGTCTATTCTGAAAACTTTTGTCCTGTACTGAGAATCTGCCATATAATCTGCCATATAAGGTTATTAAGTAGGTGAAAAACCTCTCTATAATAATGGGCTATTCAGTTTGAACGTCGGGCTTGTTGAATATGAAGATCATAACGAAAAGATTTCTGCTGCGTGATTTTGTTGAGTTAGATCGCTCTCCATTCTTAGCGTATCAAGCTGATCCACGCAGCCAAATATTTTGCCAGCCCAGTACAGCTAGTCTCGAACACGCAACCCATTTGTTTCAAACATTTCAGACATGGGCTTCCGAGCGACCTCGACTCAATTATCAACTTGCTATCGTGCAACGAGAGCCTTATACGCTCATAGGTTGCTGTGGATTACGAGGAAGGGGGTGCGATCCCGGTGAAATGAAACTAGGGATCGAACTCGCACCCACCTGTTGGGGACGATATGCCTACGCAATCGAAGTAGGACGGGCGCTTCTTGACTTCGGGTTTAGGGAACTACAGCTAGATATAATTTCTGGTTCTACGGTGAGCGCAAACACGCGGATTGCCAAATTAGCTGAGTGGATAGGGGCAGAAGTTGTAGACAGTCGTCCGGGCGCAGCGTGGATGAGCGATCGTGGTTGGAGCGAGGTAGATTGGCAAATCACACAGGAGCGGTGGAATCGTAGTAATACTACATAACAACCCCAATGCAAACCGACCGCTGAAGGGGTCTTTGATAGAAGTTTAAGGATACCTACGGCGGGTGATTGGGAGCGTTGAGCAACTTACGCTTGGCTTGATGATGAGCGAAGCTTGCAATAGAAAAAAGGATGGCGGCACAAGATGAAACCCGATGAGGTTGCAAAAAGCTACGATCAAATCGCCGACGTTTGGAACAGCAAAGAATTTCCTTGCACTGATGGGATTAGGCAGCACGAACGGGCGGCAGTACTTATACCTCCAACAAGTTTCACACAGGGGAAATAGAATGATAGAAAATCAAGCAGAAACCATCCATAGCCCTTTTGCTCAGACTTACTTTCACGGCACAAAGGCTGACTTATCAATGGGTGAATTAATAGAAGTTGGGTTCAACTCAAACTTTGGTAAACAGAATAATGCGAAATATATCTACCTGACTGCCACTCTAGATGCCGCAGTTTGGGGTGCTGAACTTGCCTTGGGCCAGGGACGAGAAAGGATATATTTGGTAGAGCCAACTGGTTCTATTGAGGATGATCCAAACTTAACTGATAAAAAATTCCCCGGCAATCCCACGAAATCTTACCGATCGAAGCATCCATTTAAGGTTGTGGGCGAGGTTGCTATTTGGCAAGGGCACTCATTAGAACAAGTCAAAGCAATGAAAGACGGCCTAACAAAACTTAAAGTGCAAGGTATTGAGGCAATAGAGGACTGAGTTGAATATCTGCTGCCGAGGGGTGGGCAATGCTGGCAGGATTAAAATTCGAGCAGATGGGACTATCTCGTTTGATAGCGGCGATGCGATTAGCACGCTTGAATTTACGGGCATCGGTCGGGGCGGTGATATTGACATTACAGGGCAAACAGTTTTAGCGACGAATGGCGCTCAACTATCTACCAGCACGGCAGGACAAGGAGATTCGGGCAATCTCACTATTGCGGCTAACACCCTCAGCATCCAAGATCGAGCAGAAGCAACCGTGAGCAGTTTGAGCACTTATTTTTGAACGCTTTACCTGCCATATCAGCGGATGCTCGCATTGTCACTGAAATTGAGTGTCGCTTGTTGGCAACCCCTAATCTGAAAGGGATTGTCTTGCGCTATAGCTTTTTCTATGGCACCGACCGGCACTTGGTTCGCCGCCGATGGCAATGTTGCCAATCGGGTGAGGCAGCAACAGTTTCCGATAGTGGGAAAGGGTGCGGGCGGGTCGTGGGTGCATGTTGAAGAAGTGGCGATCGCGCCCGTGGCCGCCGCCGAAAAAGGCAATCCTGGCATAATCGCCAATGATCGTCTTTCTCTCCTTCAAAGCTGGTTTGTTGAAATTGTGATTATGTCAGCGCTTCTAATTGCAGCTGCTTTACTCTGGACGCGATTCTCTCGCATCGGCTTCTGGCTCTTACTCAGCTTCCTACTCGGAGCAATCTTGTTCGGTATTTACAACATTTCATTGAGCAAGTTAAGATCGTTTGGTAGCGAGTTGCGCAGGCTATCAAGCGAGAGCAGTTTCACCCGCAACCGATTGTTAACGGGAAGAGGCGTCCGCTTACATCGACTCAAACCGTTAACTCGAGCCTAAACTCGTCTTTTTATAAAAGAAGGAGAAAATCGATGATCATCTTACGTTTGCATAGCTGGTTGAAACAGAGCGGTGTGGCCGTCGGGGGCGGACTGATTGCGATCGCCCTTACCGCCTGTAGTACCTCGCCTCGCACTCAAACACCTGTAACAACCCTACCGCCAGCGCCTCAGAATAGCGCTGGACGCTCTGAGCAGGCGGCAGTTCAGGTTATTCGTAACTATTACAGTGCGATCGCCCATCAAGACTACCCGCAAGCCTATTCCGCTTGGGGCCACAACGGTGACGACAGTCAGCAATCGTTTGAACAGTTCAAGCAGGGATTCAAAAATACAGCCTCCACCCGCGTAGAGGTAGGAGAACCTAGTAGCCCAAGCGGTGCAGCAGGTTCAATATACATTCAGGTGCCCGTAACGGTCACGGCCACAACGCTCAACGGCACCAAGCAGCAGTTTCGGGGCACCTATGTACTCAAGCGAATTAATGACGTTCCCGGCTCGACGGCAACCCAGCGTCAATGGCACCTTTACTCAGCAGACCTTACGCCTGTTGGTTAATAACACATGTAGATAGTTTTCCCTGTCACCTGATGCTTTCTGGTCTAATGCTTTCTGGTCTAATGCTTTCTGGTCTTCAGATCGGATCGTCATACTGGGCCTCCTCCTCTACTGTAGAGATCTAATTAAGTGAAGATCCAATAAGTGAAGATCTAATAAGTAAAGATCTAATCAATAGAGCGTTTAAGCGATGCTTTCAACAGGTAAACGTTTTGTTGCAAAGTTTTGCCATCTTTGTAAATTCCGACGCGATTATTTGTTCTATTCTGACGAGTTCGGCTTATCATTTCACTAGCCAAAAGGATAGGCAGAAAAGATTCGTCGTGGCCAATTCTCTTCTCATTACTAAGCTGCATATTCCCTCAGTGCGATCGCCTCTCATCCAGCGCGATCGCCTTTTAGAAAAGCTCAATCAGGGTCTAACGCGCAAGCTGATTTTAATCTCAGCGGCGGCGGGCTTTGGCAAGACTACGGTTTTGAGCGCTTGGGCACAGAAAACGCAGCTGCCGGTTAGCTG
>JBBSOB010000199.1:0-9052 GCA_038260205.1 Phormidesmidales cyanobacterium | reverse complement strand
GTATGGGCAATCCGCACTGCATTGTGTTTGTCGAGGATGTGAAGGCGGTGCCGCTGGCCGAGGTGGGGCCATTGTTTGAGCATCATCAGGTGTTTCCAGCTCGAATTAATACTGAGTTTGTGGAAGTAGTGCGGCCTGACTATTTGAAGATGAAGGTGTGGGAGCGCGGGGCGGGGCCGACGTTGGCCTGCGGGACGGGAACCTGTGCGCTAGTGGTGGCGGCGGTGCTAAATGAGAAGTGCGATCGCCAAGTAGAAGTAGAGCTGCCCGGCGGCAACTTAAAGATTGAATGGGCGAAGAATAATCGGGTTTATATGACCGGGCCTGCAACGCTGGTGTTTGCTGGCGATGTGTTTGTAGCCTCGGCTGGAAGGAATTAATTCATGGCCCTGATCGTTCTTACGAATGACGATGGTATTAATGCGCCTGGCATTCGTGCGCTACAGGCTGCTGTATCTTCTGCTTTTTCTGAAGGTGCTAAATGGGCGATGGTTGCGCCTGATACACATCTTTCGGGCTGTAGCCATCAGCTCAATCGGGGTGGAGTGATTGCGATCGCCCAGCAAGCCAAAAACGAATATGCCATTGGCGGCACCCCAGCCGACTGTAGCCGCGTGGCCATTAGCCATCTATATCCCGAAGCTGACTGGATTTTGTCGGGCATTAACGCGGGGGGGAACATGGGCGCGGATACCTATGTCTCAGGGACGGTGGCGGCGGTGCGAGAGGCAACTTTGTTAAGGAAGAGTGCGATCGCCATCTCCCAATACCGCTATCGCACCTACGAGTACGACTGGGACAGGGCCATTAGGCTTACCGCTAAAGTGCTGTCTGTGCTGATGGAGAAGCCGCTACAGCCCGGACAGTTCTGGAACGTGAATTTACCCGCTGCGCCTATTGATGGTGCTGCCGACGATCCAGAGATTGTGTTTTGTCGGCGATGTACTCAGCCGCTGCCTACCGAGTTTGAGGTCGATGAAAAGGGTTTTCGCTACGTGGGCGCTTACGAAAATCGTCAGAGAGATAGCGGCGCAGATGTGGATGTTTGTCTTGGCGGCAATATCAGCGCCGTTAAGATACAGATGTGGTGATTCGTTGCGCGATTCGTTAAGCGATCTGGCACAGCGAATGACGTTTGCTGCCAACGTCTGCAAGTATACGTACCGAAACACCTATCAAAACACCTATCAAAACACCTATCAAAACGCCTGCCAAAGCTTCTCCGCGGGGCTTGAAGCCGGTGAAGCCGCGAGTAATAATGCGGGTTAGACGATAGGAACCGCAGGCTAGTGCAACACTCCGTAGTAATATATCAGCGCACTGCCGACTGACCTTGAACCAAACGGTTACATGATCCAGCTCAATACCGGATTTACGCTATTTCTTAGCCTGCTGGTAGAAGCCATCCCTTTTTTATTAATTGGGGTGACGTTTTCTAGCGTGCTGATGTTTTTTGTCGATGAGCGTAAGCTCATTGGCGCACTGCCCAAAAATGCTCTATTAGGCGCACTGACTGGTGGACTCATTGGGATTTTCTTCCCGGTTTGCGAATGCGGGAACGTGCCGGTGGCCCGACGGCTATTGGTTCAGGGCGCACCTACGGCGGTTTCAGTAGGCTTTTTGCTGGCGGCTCCTACCATTAATCCGGTTGTGTTTTGGGCGACCTGGGTAGCTTTTCGAGGGCAACCCGAGATTGTGTTGATGCGAGTTGGATGCACCTTAGTAATTGCAACGGTGGTGGGCTGGGTGTTTAGCCAGCAAAAAGATATTGGGCCTTTTTTGCAGGAGACGGTTGCCCGCAGCCGATTTAAAGAGCAGCCGGTAGTTTCAGAGCAGCCTAGTTTGCTACAGGGCGGCACCTTTTTGCAGGCGGCGGGCGGCGGCACTTTGCGATTGGATACGCCGATGGCTCAGCGGCTAGTGGCTAACCCAGTGCTGGAGCAGTCTGCGGCGAGCAAGTTTTCGCTAGTGCTAGATAATATGGTGCGTGAGCTGAGGGAGCTGGGGGCTATCTTGGTTCTGGGAAGTGCGATCGCCGCGACGGTTCAAGTAGCGGTTCCTAGAGAAACCATTCTGGGCCTGGGTCAGGGAATGATTTCTTCTATCCTGGCGATGATGATTTTGGCGACGGTGGTTTCTATTTGCTCTACAGTCGATTCCTTTTTTGCGCTATCCTTTGCATCGACGTTTACGACCGGATCGCTACTCGCGTTTTTAATTTTTGGCCCGATGATTGACCTCAAAAATATCGGACTGCTGCTGACGGTATTTCGAGCGCGGGCGGTGTTTTATCTGTTTGCACTCGCGGGTCTGATGAGCTTTGGCTTTGCGCTGTTCATTAACCTGTACGTCGGCTAAGCGCGACCACGGGTTCCGCGTCCTTTATTTTTTATCCCTAATTTTTTTCTATGGTGCGATCGCCCCGTTTTAAGTCAAATCCCCATAAAAAGCCGCCGCGTTTGCCCTGGCGAGACATTTTGGAGGTGCTAGCGCTAGGCACCTGGAGCGCGATGCTGCTTCGATACTGGCTCGGAGGCAAGCTGCTGCTGCTGCTGCACCCCGACGATGCCTGGCTCTCTAATCTGGCGGCAATTGTTCTTCTGCTTTTGGCCGGTTCTCAGGTGGTTAGGCTGTTTAAGGCGAGGCGCAAAAGTGGCGGCGAAACCGGCGCTGACTTAGGTCATGTCACATTATTGCCCCCTAGCCTCAGTAGCTCCCTACTGCTGGCGGTTGCGGTGTTTGGGCTAATCTATACGCCCCAAGCTTTTGCGAGCGAAACGGCAACGGCTAGAGGCGTTTCGGATAGTTTGACTTTGACGCGATCGCAGCCCCAAAGATTTGTGCGCGCCGCCGCCCCCGCCGAGCGCACTCTAATTGACTGGATTCGGCTAGTGAACGCTTACCCCGAGCCGGATGCCTACGCGGGCGAGCCGGTGGCGGTCAAAGGCTTTGTGATGCATCCCGAAGAATGGCCGCAAGATTACATTATGGTGTCGCGATTCGTGCTGACTTGCTGTGCGGCAGATGCCTATCCGGTGGGGCTGCCGGTACAGCTAGGCGCAGATAAATCGCGCAGTGACTATCCGGTAGATGGCTGGCTAGAGGTCAAAGGCGAGATGGTGGCAAAAGAGCTTAACGAGCGCAGACAAATTGCGATTATAGCCTCTGCGCTAACGGCCATTGCGGAGCCAAAGAACCCTTACGAGTACTGAGTTCTCGAACAATTTTTTATTTAACTCGCTGTTTTTATGGTTCGTCGAAAGCAACCCAATCCCAAGTCTGATAAACCTGCAAGCAATTCTATAGCGCATCATATGCAGCCGTTAGATCGAGCGGCTACTACGGTCATGGGGCTGCTGTGCGCTGTGATTGTCTCAATGCTGCTGTTGGGGTCTCAGGCGCTGCCTCAGGTGCGGACATTTTCCTGGCAGAATAAGGCGGTTAGCGCTGAAGATATTGCCTTTTTGGTGGAGTTTACTCAGCCGGTTGACCCCAAAAGCGTAGAGGCGAACTTAAAAATAGAGCCTGCTTTGCCGGGCAAGTTTAGCTGGGCTGGGCGCAAAATGGCCTACACGCTAGCGGTGCCTGCGCCCTACGGTGAGCAGTACGAACTGAGCTTGCCGGAGGCGAGAGCGCTCAGCGGCCAAAAGGGATTTAAGCCGTTTGACGTGGCGTTTAAGACGCGCGATCGCATTTTTGTCTATGTTGGCGTAGTGGCCGAAGAACGAGGACGGCTGGTGCTATACAACATGACCACAAGAGAAAAAACGCTGCTAACGAATGCTGAACAGCGGGTGATGGACTTTCAGCCCTATCCAGAACGCGATCGCATTCTCTATTCATCCACCAAAGTAGCGGAAGAAACCGCCGCCTTTGCCGAGCTATACAGTGTCTCAACTGGGCTTCGTCCCGCTGCAGATACGCCGCGCTGGCAGTTTTGGCGATCGCGCGAACCCGCACCCGCCGGAACCACCCAAAAGCTGTTAGATAGCGAGAAATATCAGAACCTTAAATTTGATCTATCGCCAGACGGCAAAATAATTGTTGTACAGCGAATTGGTCGCGACAACCCAGCCGATTCTGGCCCCTGGGTGCTGGCAGAAGGCAAGGCTCCGCGTAAACTGGAAACCGGCCCTAGCGGAGACTTTAGAATCGCACCAGACAGTCTCTCTTTGCTGCTACAGCAGGGCCAAGGAACGGCTGTTATCGACCTAGCCGTCCCCACTAGTACTACCAAGGCAACCAAGCCATCGGACGAGCTTTTAGACTTTTTGCCAGACTATGGCCTGGCCCTAGATGTGGCTAGCGATGGCAGTGCCGCCGCGCTAGTGAACTTTAACCAAGACGATCCTGAAAAACAGTTTATACAGTCGCTTTTTTGGGTATCGAATCGAGGCGAGGAAAAACTGCTGCTTCAGACCGATGGTGGGGTGGTTAGCGCTCAGTTTAGCGATGACAATGAAGTGCTTTACTGCTTATTGAATAGATTGATTCCAGGTGAAGAGTATCGGGTGGTGCCCTACCTGACGGCGGTGAATATAAAAACCGGAAAAGAAACCGAGCTTTTGGAGCTGCCGCCTCAGCCAGAGGTGACTGTGAGCTTATCGCCAGACGGGCTGGCCATTTTATTTGATGAAGCCCTAGTGAGCGATCCGAATGCAGAGAATTTGAAAACAACCGTAGAAAGACCAACCCATCGGCTATGGCTGATGCCGCTATTTAGCAACCTCGAAGAGCGCCTGAGCGGAAATCCAATTGTCTTGCCACCGACGGACTTAGAGATTTCGGGGCGGCGTCCTGAGTGGTTGCCCTAGCTGCTGTGGCTAACGTTTCGCTGAATATACATTTGCAAAAATATCTGTGCAGCAGTTGGCTCTAGCTCGTCTAGCGCGTTGATAATTTCTGGAATTGAATCTGCTAGCGGATCGCTCACTTCGTTAACCCACTGGTTGACCGTAGAGCGCGCAACGCCCATGGTCACAGCCAGTTTGTTCTGGCTAATGCCGTATTGGTTAAGTACGCACTTGAGTGCTTTGCCTGCCCTTCCCATTTTTTTCATATCTCGATGAGTGACTACACAGGAGAGGGAGCTTTTGCGATTGGCTGCGGCCTAGCTCTGCCTGACATGTTCATACCTACTAACCCCAGTCCCTCCAATCCTGAAGAATTTATACTGAAGTCTTAGGAATATGATCAGAGATAGCACTGATCGAGGTAACGAACATTAGACAGTAAAGGGACTGACACCCCCTACCATTGTTTTTCTTTTTATCTGTGATTTGGGGTGGGAGCTACAACCTTGATCTTTGGCGGTTCAGCATGAAATATGAAACGTTTTTGATGCGATCGCTCAAGCTATGAATCAAAAAGCGTATGCTCGCGATCATTACAGAGTTGCTTAGGGGGGTATTTTAGTCGGTGAAATATTCGCTATTCACCTCGAAGTCAATCGAACTGGGACAAAACAATTAACCTCAGTTCGAGTCAGGGTAGGTTGGCTGGACTGGACTCAATTTCGGACGAAGCGTCTATCGGGACCTCGACTGGTGTCTCGCTCTGTACTGGATTTGGGGGGGCGACTTCGGCTGTTTCGGTGGGAGCGATCGCGTCTATTGGTAAAGCTGAAATTGGCCCCACTAGCGGCTCTGCATAGGGTTCGATACTATCTGGGTTAAGCGGTTCTGCCGGTTGATAATCGACTTCACTAGCGCGATCAAAATCAGTTGATTCAGCGGCTACATCATTTTCCGGTGCGTCGTCGTGAGGATCTAAAGAGAGATCTGTAAAGGGTACGGTTGATTCACCTTCAATAGCTTCATCTTCAATAGCTTCACCTTCAATAGCTTCACCCTCGATGGCTTTATTTTCAATAGTTCCGCCTTCAATAGGCTCACCTTCAATAGGCTCACCTTCGATAGTTCCACCTTCGATAGTTCCACCTTCGATGGCTTCACTTTCGACTGAGTTACTGTCAGGCTCAATGGCCTCAGTCCCGTTGTCTTGCTGTCTTTGCACCGCGCCTTCTGGAATCGGCTCAAATTCGCGCTCGTGTGGCGCTGGCTTTTCGCCCCAACGGTCTAGCTCGACATCACTGTTTTGGGTTTCTGTCCTGGGCATTGGCTCGGGTGCAAAGAGTGCTTCGGACTCTTGCATGGTGGGATCAGGCGCGGGTGGGGATGCCTGTTGGTTAAGGTTAAGGGTCGAATTGGGCGCGCTAGGATAATCTGAGTCGCTGGGCTGGGCTTTGAGTGACTCAGGTAGTTTGAAGTTGGGCTTGGCCTTGAGCACGGTGGGAAATTGCATAGGCTGCTCGAAGCTTTTAGATGCGTCGCGGATGGTGTCTAGGATGGCTGCGCCGCGATCGCCGGTTGCCATTTGAAGCTTGGATTCGCGAATGACGATGGGCAAAAATTCAATCTTCATATGCCGGTTTCGTAGGGAAACGCGCAGTGCGGCGGTGTCATGATCTTGTAATGGCGACTGGTCGAACACAAAGTCGCCCAGAGAGTAGGCGATCGCGCGACCCTGATAAATCTCGGCCCCTTGAATATGATTAGGGTAATAGCCCACCACCAAATCTGCGCCTGCGTCTATCGCTTCGTGAGCCAAAGATCGTTGCCAGTCGGCTGGTTGGGAGGTGGTGATATGGGGTTTGTCGCTTTTTTCCGGTTCTTCAGAGGTTTTTTCGGAAGATGCCGCTGATTTTGCCAGTTTATCAAGCGCTTCGCCCCATCGATAATTGACCACTATCCAGTCTACCTGGGTGCGAATGGCGCGAATATCCTCAATAATGTGCTGACGCTCTTCGCTGTTGGCTAGGGCCACGCCTGCTTTTTCTGCGATCGCCCCTTTAATGGCATCTGGGTTGTAGCCCAAATACGCAATGCGCTGCCCCTTTACCTCTAAAATTTCGGGTCGATGGGCCTCTTTTTCGTCCCGCCCTGCGCCCACCCGATAGATGCCCTGGCGGTCGAGCGTGTTGAGTGTTTCGTCTAGCCCGCGCGACCCGTAGATCATAGTGCCTTCGCTGGCTAGACCAACGATGTCGATGCCGCCTGCTTTGAGCATTTGGACGGCTTGAGGCCGGGTGCGGTGGTAAAAGTCCTCTTGAAGTGAGGTGCTGGCGTTGGCGAGCGGCTCGGCCAATCCGACCATAGAAACATCGGCTTGCCGGTACAGATTAATGTCTGAAAACAGCGTGTCGATGCTGTTGGCGTCTTCAAATAGGAAGTCGTTGAGACCTAGCTCGCCGCCAAACATTAGCGTGACGGTGGGATCGGCAGCGGTTGCTACGTCATCGTGGGGGACGACGGCGACGGTTTCGAGCGCGGCTTCTACGGTTCGCCCTGGAAAATGGCTCGCTGGGCGAAAGGTCACCGCTGTTACTTCAGGGCTATCGGTTGCTTTTTCGGGGGCGCTGGTGACCGATAGAGCTTGGGGGGATGGAAAGTCGGCGGTGAAGGTACGGTCGCCTTTGTCAGCATACCAAGGGGCTTTAGCCGGTTCGGGCGATCGCGCCACTGGCATTAGTTTCCCCGCGACGACCAGTTCTGTAAGTCCGCCAAAGACTAGGGCGATCGCAGCCGTTCCGGTGATTAGGGCCGCGCGAAAAAACTTGAACTGGTTGCGTACGACTCTGCGGGCAGCTTGAGATGGGGGCGATTCGTGGAGCAGCGCTGGGGAGCGGGTAATGAGTGATGAAGTGGTGGCTTGGGGGTCAGGTGTCTGCTGCTGATTGACAGGTTGGATCGGGACTTCTGTGGTTGAAAGCGCTGCTGTTTTTGAAAGGGCTGCTGTTTTGGGTCGGCGCTCGCTGGCTGTGGGGATGCGAACGACTTTTTCCCAGGTGGCTTTGGCTGCGCCGAGCGGTCGAGTAATGAGGTGAGCGCCAGAGATGACTTCGGAGTGGAGTTTGTAGAGGCGATCGCACACAAATCGAAGGAGACGCTCTAGCTGAGGTTCGCGCTCAAACTCAATGAGTATTTTTAGCCGTCCGGGGACATCGTCTTGGAGGACTTGGGCATAGATTTTTTGCGGCACGAGGTGCTGATTTAACCAGTAGGCGATCGCCTGAAAGTAGCCGTCTGCTGCCAGTTGCTTAATGTCGGTCAGCGGGTCTGTCGAAGACGTATTAACGGTTAAAGGTAAAACTGCACTTGGCATATGGAGACTATTTTAAAAGGAGTTATTTGCGCCTGCTTGTCTGTGTGTATTTACGTAGAAGCTGACCGACTTTTGCTGATATGGATATTGATATGGAACGATTGAAACTATGCAATTGAAACTATGCAATTGAAACTATGCAATTAAGGATTCGCGCTGGGATAGGGAGCTTCTTCTAGATCCGCAGCAGGTTTCTTTTCTTTGGTCGCAGGGGCGATCGCTTCGCCTCGTGGCTGGATAATCGTGCCCGTGCCCGTGCCAGCATTAGCGCCGGTGTTACTAGGTGCTAATGCTGGCGCAGCGCCCGCTGGCGAGCCGTCTACTGGGACACCGTTAGGGTTGTCTGGTGGCGTTACGACTGGTGGTATGGCCCGGTCGGTGTACTGGTAAGCGCGCTCTGACAGGTCGTGAATTAGCTCGACTGCCTGACCGTCTTTGTCTGGCCGCTCGACCAGTACAGAGACGACATAGCGTTTGCCGTTGGATAAATCAACCAGGGCAACGTCACCAAGCATTTTGCCAATGAACCCTGTTTTATTGTAGATAAGTGCCCCTTTCTCCTTAAGCCCTGCGGCTAGCAGTCCTTTGTTTTCGGTTCGTTCGAGAATGTTTAAGGCGCGATCGCGCGATCGCATTTCTAGCCGGTCACTCTGAATGAGTAGCATTGAATGTACCAAATCGCGAGTGCTAGTTGTGTTAGTCCCGGCGATATCGGGCAGCGGATTGCTAAGCTGCGTTGCCTCAAGGCCGTAGCTGGCAAATCGCTGGTTTAAGACTTCAGCCCCGCCGAGCAAGTCGATCATCATATTAGTCGCGGTGTTATCGCTATGAATGATCATTTGAGTGGCAACTTCTAGCGCCGTAAACTGGGTGCCCGGCGGCGACACCT
>JBBSOB010000198.1:0-9161 GCA_038260205.1 Phormidesmidales cyanobacterium | reverse complement strand
AGGGCAACTAGAAAATCATCTTTGAAAGAAGCGCCCGGTGGGTCGATAAGCGCGATTTGATTGCCGCGAATGAGATATGAGTTGGCGGTGGTGCCTTTTTCTAGCGCGTATTCAATTTCAAAGCGGAGACGATTCCAAGAGCGCGATCGCATTACAAAAGTATCTGCCGCAATTGGCAGCACCTGTACATCCCGTCGCCCGGTTTCAGCGGGCTTATCATCGGTTGGCGGTGTTGATACAGGAATTTGAGCCGTCATTGCAATGTCTCTCTTAATGTCTCTTCTAACTTCTCTTTTAACTGCTCTCTTGATTTCTGTCTGAATTTATCAGTCTGAATTTATCAGTCTGAATTCATCGGTCTGAATTCATCGGTCTGAATTCATCAGTGGATGGTCTGTCACAAACAAATTCTAGTTAACCACTAGTTAACCGGGGGCGAATATTAGCTTAAACATTAGCTTAATAATAATTACCCACTTTCCGATGATGCACTGCCGTCATCGCCTCATCTTTCGCAACTTTGCCATCGGCCACGGTGCAATATACCAGCCAATGATCGCTCAGCTCCATACGGCTAGTCACCTCACATTCTAAGTAGGCCAGCGCATCTGCTAAAATCGGCGATCCGTTGTTAGCTGGTCGCGTTCGTACGCCTGCAAATCTGTCTGCGCCGGGTGGAAATCGCTTTAAGAAATGCTTCATCAACGGCAGATGATTGCCTTCTTCTAAAATATTTAGCACGAAGCGATCGCCCGTCTGCATCAGGGACTCAATGGCGCGGTCTTTAGCAACGGCAACTGTAAAGCCCAACGGCTCAAAGCTAGCCTGAGTAATCCAAGATGCTAGCATTGCTGACTGTACGTCTGCTTTTTTGGCCGTAATAATGTACAAGCCGCTGCTAATTCGTCCTAGCGCCTTTTGCAAATCGGCATCTAGCGCTTTAATTTTTTTGATTTTCTTAGACTGCTCTAGCTGTTGCCCTAGGTCGGTGCCAGTCTCTTCGCAGAGCTGATAGAGCGCTTCGGTGGGCGTATCTTTTACGCGAATAGGACTAAATGCAACCTTTAGCTCCAAGTCTTGCAGCTTGTTTTGAAGGGGGTCAATCGGTTCGTCATCGCCGCCGTAAGACTCAAACAAGCCAAAGGTCTTTTTGCTATTCACGCCTGCCAAAATGGTGCCCAACGCCGCACGGGTTTCTTCTGATCCCTTGCCGGTAGAAGGCGGCATCCCCACAATTACGCCGGTTGCTCGACTGATGATTTCGTTGACATCTTGAGCATCCGTAGAGCGCAGGTCAATCATTTCTACGCCGACGCCGGTTTTGCTGATGCCTTTGGCAATGGACTGAGAAATGCGATCGCTATATCCATAGTCAGACACATAAAACACCGCCACTAGCGTCTCAGCGTCGCTTTTTTGCTGGCTCCACTTGCGATAGCGGCCCGTCAGCTCTGCTACGTGTCGGCGCAATAAAGGCCCGTGTCCTGTGGCAATCGTCTTGATCTCACCCTTGAGCTTGTCCATCCGCTTCATGGCAGAGACGACCGAGCGAGCGTTTGGGGCCATCAGGCATTCGTAGTAAAAGTGGAAGTCGGGCGAGAGCGCTTCTAGGTCTTCGTCGAAGGTGTCTTCGTTGCAATAGTGCGCGCCAAACGCATCGCAGGTGTAGAGGATGCTGGTTTTATGATCGAAGGTGAAAATGGTGTCGGGCCAGTGCAGATTGGGCGCGTTCAGAAATTCCAGAACATGACCGTTGCCCAAATCTAGAGTTTCACCGCTTTTAACGATTTGGCGCTCAAACGGCTGATGTATCAGTTCTTCTAGGAAGGCGATCGCCACTTTAGCCCCCACTACTACGGCATGCGGTGCTAGTGCCAGCACGTCCTTAATTAGCCCGCTGTGGTCGGGTTCTGTATGGCTGACCACAATGTAGTCAATTTCGCTAGGATCAATTTCGCCCTTTAGCGCGTCTATATATAGCTCGCGGAATTTGGCGTGAGACGTATCTACTAGCGCCGTTTTTTCGCCGCGAATAACGAAGGAGTTGTAGGTGGTGCCATTTTGTAGCCCGAATTCGATATCGAAGCGATCGCGATCCCAATCCAAAGACCGCAGGGTCGTAGTGTCCTCAGCAATCGCCGCTGTCTGCATCGACAAGCGCTTTTGACTCGGCTCTTTGGTTTGAACAGCAGCAATCATAAGTGGAGACTCCTTCCTATTTCTATCCTCGCGGCAAACGAGTTTAGCAACAAACGTGTTGTTTTATTATTGTGCCTCAGTTTGCCATTTCCGGCAGTAATAAATGCTAATGAAATCTATTGAGAGCGTTTTGGGGCGTGCAGCACTATCGACTCAAACGGCCCAAAATCAGGAGCTGAGTGCTGCCATATCGCTTTTCTTTTACGATTTCTAAGTCGGCCGGTAGCTGAGGTGTCCATAGCTTTTCGCTATATTCCACCGCTACTTCGGCTCGCTCACTTAGGCAATTTGCTATTTGTGCCAGCACCGGGTCATATAGCTTTCCGGCGTAGGGCGGATCGAAATAAACGCGGTCAAACGGTTGGCGAGTGCCTGCTTGCACCTGCTGATTTATTTGCCTTACCTGCCGGATAGCATCACCTCGAATGATCTCAAACGACTGTCCTGGTTTCGCAACTTTCTGCCAATTCTCCGTCACGATGCGGCAGGCCGCTGCCGACTGCTCAATCCCGACTACCTCAGCGGCTCCGCGACACAAGGCTTCTGCGCCCATCGACCCACTGCCCGCACAAATATCTAGCCACCGACAGCCCGAAAGACTGCCCTGCCAAATATTAAACAAGGCTTCTCGTACTCGCGAAGCGGTAGGCCGAGTGGCGGCTCCCGGCAATGTCTTAATGGCTCGATTGCCGTAGATACGCACTGTCATTTTGCGGTGAGTGTTGTGGTTGCTCTAAGTTTGCTGCTAGCAAAATGCCTGGTGCAGACTGAAATAATAGGTAAAACAGGCCAGGTAAAACAGGCCAGGTAAAACAGGTCGTCCGTTTTCATTTAGTCTCATCAGGCTCATTTTCTACGAGATAGGAGCACCAGTCGCTCCAGCCACCAGGATACAGCTCATACATAGGGTGGCCTGCCACTGCCATTGAAAAAAGATTCACGCAGGCCGTGATGCCAGAGCCACAGTAAACAATGATTCTGTCCATGGGGTTAAGTTCGCTCCAGTAGCCCGCTAATGTCTCAGCGTCTTTCAAGTATCCTTCTTCTGTGCTCGCGTCCTGCCAAAAAGCGTTGGTAGCGCCGGGTATGCTGCCCGCAATGGGATCGATGGGTTCTACTTCACCGCGAAATCTTTCGGGCGATCGCGCATCCATCACCGTCACCCCCAAGCCATCCTTTCGCTGTCGCACCGTCCGAATATCCACCGTCCAATCTTTTTTTAAACTAGGCTCAAAGCTACCCTGTCGCTGCGCTGGAATCTCTTTACTCAGCGGAAGTCCAGCCGATTCCCAAGCCTTCATGCCGCCGTCCAAAATGGACACTGTTTCGTGGCTCAGATATCGCAGCATCCACCAGAGTCTGGCCGCAAAGGCAAACCGAGAGTCGTCGTAAATAATTACCCGAGTTGGGGGCGCAGAACTAATGCCTATGTGATTGAGCTTTTCTACAAACGCTGACCAGTCGGGCAAAGGGTGACGACCCCCATGCTGTTCTACCGTGCCAGACAAGTCATCGTTGAGATCCAAATAGTAAGCGCCGGGGATATGACCTGCCTGGTACTGGCCGCGCCCTAATTTAGGATCTGAAAGAGAAAATCGCACGTCAATGACAACTACGTCGGGATCGTCAATATGCTGGGACAGCCACTGCGCATCGACAAGGTAGGGAGACTGAGACATCGTAATTCTAAACAAACGACATCCTATTATCTATTTTTATCTAGCTTACGCAGCAAGCTATTAATCCAGCCAAAGCATAGCGCTTCTGGCATGATGTCTTCGTACGGTAAATAAAGATCGCTGCCTATTTTTTGGATATGGTCAGCTAGATGTTATTGCACTGATGATGATGAAGGTTCAGCCAATCGCGCGAGGCTTGTCTATCTTTAACTTCTTTTACCTTCGACTTTTTCAAAATCTTTCATTTTTGTCGCTGCCCCTAACGTTGTAGGCAAGTAGGTGACCGATTTACTCCATATGCTTCGCTAAAAAGCGGTCTAGCTGATTGGCGAATTTGGCTTTGTCTCGATTGTTCAATGGCGGTGGGCCTCCCCCGACGGGTTCTGCACCTCCGCGAAAAGAGACGAGTAGATTGCGAACTGATAGGCGATCGCCAATATTTCGACTCGTGTATTCATCGCCTCTAGGATCAAACACAAATCCGCCCTTTTCTAAAACCTCTGCGGCCAAAGGGATATCTGCGGTTATCACCAGATCGCCCGGCTGCAACAGCTCCACAATCTTATTGTCTGCGCCATCGAAGCCCGCTGGAACAATGAGCATTTCTGCGTAGGCGGGAACCTGCATTGGATGATTGGCGACTAGCGTGAGCGGACAGCCGGTTCGCTTGGCCGCTCTAAAAATGATTTCTTTGATGGGATTGGGGCAGGCGTCGGCATCTACCCAAATTTGTGCGGCCCGCGATTCACTCACTGATTTAGCCTCGTAGGTTAGCTGGATACATTTTGGGCGATCGCGCTTGTAAAAACACCGAATCCCCAGTCATTCCTAGCACATGCATCCAGATATCTTGGTGGGTTTTACGCATGTCTATTTTGCCCCAATCTCTTACGCTATTGGGCAGTTCTTGCCATCCTCACAGCGGCTAGCTCTGCTGCCGAACGACCCACCATGCTTTTTCGTCGCCCTGTGCATTCTACCCATCCTTTGAAAGGTCAAAAGAAAAAAGCCTCTATTCGGCGACGAATTATTCGACAGCTCAGTCGGCAGCTCGGGGCGAGTGCGATCGCGCTAACTGCCTTTGCGAGTGCTGCGATCGCCGCTCCTCCTGCCAACGCGCCCAGGGTGGCCCAAGCTAAACAAAGTCAATCTAACCAGACGCTTACCTTCGAGCAGCTGATGAGCATTGGCTATAGAGCGTCTAAACAGGGCGACTTCAACACGGCGCTAATTAACTTTCGCCGCGCCCTGGCAATGCGTCCTGGCCAGCCCTATGCGGCGGCGGCCGCTGACAACATGGTCTACTACATTCAGTACGAACGCATGTCTGATCGGCGACGAACGATTAGCCAGCTAGAGTCACGTTTGGTTAAGGCGCAGGCTCAAAAGGACTGGATTTGCGCTGCGACGACACTCGATCAGCTCACGACTTACACCCAGCCCGATTCGTTAAATAGAGAGCGGTTGATTGGCCAAAGAGGTGAACTGAGCGGCTTGCTCGATGCCCGGATAGATAGCGATCGCTGGTCTACGGTCTGTGCCGCTCAAAATCCGATCTATTAAATAGCGCTGACTTAAATAGCGCTAACTCGTATCTCTAGCTCGGCGAGTCCTAAACATTGCAACTGTCGTTACATTTTGTTACATTAATTGCACCACTCGAACCTTACAGATAAGCAATTTTAACAAGCGGCAATGACAAATCCTCAGCTTAAGGACTATCCGTTAGTCGAAAAATATCTGGTCGGATATCGCAATTTTGAAAGAGCCGATCTGCGGGCGGCGCAATTATCGAAGGTGCAGCTTGCAGGCGTCTGTTTGTGCTGGGCAGATTTGACTGATGCGGATCTTTATCTGGCGACGCTAGATTATGCCGATTTGACGGGATCTATGATGTGGCGATCGCGCCTGAATCAAAGTTCTTTAAGGTTAGCCAACTTACATAAAGCTATTCTAATTCGCGCCTCGGCTAAGGCCGCCGACTTCAGTGGGGCAGTGCTACACAGAGCCGATCTCAGGCTGGCCAACCTGCAAGAGGCTAACTTCTCAAGAGCGAATTTGAGAGGCGCAAAACTGGCTTACAGCAATCTGAGCGGTGCCGATCTAAGCGGTGCCGACCTAAGCGGCGCAGATTTAACCGGTGCGGATCTGTCCGGCGCATTGGTTAACGCCTGCTGCTGGCAATCCGCAACGTTCAGCCAAGCTAAGCTAGACGGCAGCTTCAAAGCGGCTTTGGGAAGTATGAAGGCCGACCAGAAGGCAGAACAGAATGCAGCGCGATCGCCTACAACTTCGCTGACTGCGCTTGAGCCATTGAGTCATCGAGCCATTGAGCCATTGACGCTGCATTAAGTAAGCTACCTATCAACCGGCTTCCCACAAGTTGCCTAATTAGGCAGAGCCAGAATAGAAAGCTGGCGCTATATGCTGTGTAAACCGCTTTTGAGCACAGCTTTATAATGGAATTTTATAACTGGAACGGCCATCGCTGCGCCTTCGAGCAAACGTCCGGCGATGGCAAGGTGGCGCTTTTGCTGATTCATCCGATTGGCGTCGGGCTTTCGGGTGAGTATTGGCGTCGGTTTATTCAGCAGTGGCAGGCTAGCTCTGACGTTTCTAATGCAATCTACAATTTGGATTTGCTAGGCTGTGGCCAAAGCGATATGCCTCAGCAGGCGCTGACGCCTCAAGACTGGGCTGAGCAGGTGGCTTACTTTATCGAAACTATTGCCAATCAGCCGGTGGTGCTCGTTGTGCAGGGCGCTTTGCTGCCGGTCGCCGTGGAGCTGATGACCCTGCCGCTGGCCGCCAAAAAAGTGGCCGGACTGGTGCTTTCTGGCCCACCTGCCTGGCGCTTGATGACCACCCCGACCGAGCCTTGGAAGCAAGCTTTGGCCTGGCGGTTCTTTACCTCGCCGCTGGGCAATTGGTTTTACCGCTATGCGCGGCGAGAAAAATTTCTGCGTTCTTTTTCTGAAAGGCAGCTATTTGAGCGGCCTAAAGATGTGGACGACCGCTGGCTGATGATGCTGACTGAAGGCGCAAAGAATATGGACAGTCGGTATGCCGTATTTTCTTTTTTGGCGGGATTTTGGCGGCAGGACTATGCGGCCAAAATTGCGCAGATTCAGCAGCCTGTGCTGATTGTGATGGGAGAGAATGCTTCGACGATTGATCGTAAGACGGCTAAGCAAGTGGCAGAGCAGGTGGGGCCAGATGCGACGACAGAACAGACTAGCCGAAAGCGCTTGCAGGACTACCTTGACCATTTTCCGAGGGCGCAGGGCGTGAGCATCAGCGGGCGCAATGTGATGCCTTACGAGGCGACGGATGAATTTGTTCGGGCGATCGCACCCTTCATCACCCATTTCTCTCAAGCCGATTTATCTCAGGCCAATTCATCTCAATAGGCTACTCACAATAGAACCTCAGCTATTTCACCTCGGCTATTTCACCTCGGCTATTTCATCTCGGCTATTTCACCTCGGCTATTTCCGCTCAGAAGTCGCGCCCGATCTGCCAGCACCGTTGAGGCCCGATCCAGGAGAATCTTCTCGCCGATCGCGAATAGCTCCCTGGTCTGGGTTGGAAGCATCTTTTTTCTCAGGCGGACTTTCGCGATCGCTAGTTGAATCCTCTTTTTTGGGTGGGGCGACTGGCGCAGAGGTAACGCGATCAACTGACATGGCTAGATCGTAGCTGATTGGCTCTTGAGCTCGATTGACGACAACTAGTTCGTAGTCGCCGGTCTCGCTGAGTGAACCCGACCAGGTTGCCTGCTCCGAATCTGCGAAGATTGAAGGCTGTGCGTCTGTTGGTTGTGGCGGGTAGAGCGAGATTAGCGTACTGTTTTTCGGCGCGTTCAAATTCAGGCGTAGCAGTTGCCCAGCAGAGAGCTGTGCGGTGTATAGCCGCCCTTCGCCGGGGTCAAGCTGACCGGTTAGATCTTGGCTAAATTTGCCTGGCTCGAAGGTAATTGATTCTCTTAGGCTACCTTCTACAATTGCGCGGGCCTGACCGTCGGCGAGTGCGTAGTAAAGCTGGCCGGTGGGCTGGGTTAAAAAGTCGTCTCCGGCCTGATCTGGAAACAGGTTAAAGAACTTGGCATCGGCTAAGTCGTAGAGCGATCGCGGCTCAATGCCAACTTCACTCATTTGCGATCGCCAGGTATCTCGATCTGCCTCACTGTAGCTGCCCAACTTCGACAAACTGCGGGTGTTAAAATTATTTTCTAACGTCCGCAGCAAATCGAGCGCGGTATGCTCCCAGCGAATTCGTAAAGGTTCGTCTTCGGACGCACTGGTTACCGGCTGAGGCCCGTTGTTTGGCCCTCCCGTTCGCAGCATTGGATACTCCTGGTAAAACAGCTGATTGACCAAGTTGGTAAAGAAGCTCTCACTAATGCCTAGCTGCTCTCGACGGGTTTCAATCTCTAGCCGCCGGGCGACTTCCTCTGGCCCAAATTCGCCTGGGTTTGTCTGACCCTCTGCGCCTGCGTCGGCAACTTGCCCTGAAGATGAGTCCGTTCCACCCGCGCCGACGTTACCTTTGTTTCCTCGTAGCAGGGTCGCAATCAGCAGCGCGGCAATCACAAAGCTTGTGATCACAGCCAGCGCGATCAACGCTTCTCGCCAGCTCGGCTGACCAATGACCCGCGACTCTTGCGCAATCACCGGCTCATAAGTCTCGGATATCTCGTCCATATCGACCTGACGCCCCATGTCCATGGGCGTGTCCATCGGGGAGAATCCTGGAGAGGCCATGGCCATTACTGGCTCTGCGCCGACCAAAATGTCAGATCCTTCTGTGGCAATGACACCCGCGGGCTGAGAATACATTGACTGGGCGACGCTAGCAACGGCTGCGGCTCCGCCTGCGGTCGCGCCTACCGTATTGGGAGTTTGCGCTCCTAGCTGGTCTACCAGCTCATCTTCCTGTCTGAGTGCGGTTAAAACGGCCTGCGCCGAAGGAAAGCGATCGCTCGGATCAACCGCCAGCATTTTTGCTAAGATGCGTCCTAGTTTAGGGCTGAGCAGCTCGAATCCCTGCCAGTTTCCCTGCGTATCGATCAGGGTTTCAGGGTCTTCTCCGGTGGCCAGCACCATCAGGGTGGCGGCCAATCCGTACAGATCGCTGGTGGCATCTGTTTGTGCGCCGCTGAGCTGTTCTTGTGGCGCGTAGCCAGCTTTGCCGACGCGAATAGGCGCAGTTTCTATGCCTTCTATTGCCAGGCGATCGCGCACCTTAGCCGCAATTTCTTTGACGCTGGCAAAATTGATCAGT
>JBBSOB010000197.1:0-9238 GCA_038260205.1 Phormidesmidales cyanobacterium | reverse complement strand
TCGTAAAGCTCTATAATCGCTGCGTAGCCTATGCCGGTAAGTTTTATGGAGAGTACAGCGTCTTTCGATTGGATTTTGGGGGTGCTGGCGATCGCCATCTTCCTTGGCGGTCTCTTTCTCCTGTTCGACGGCATCAATGGCAGCAATGACTAAGTTCGTAGCGGAGTGCTCGCAACAGAGTACAGATGTAAGGGCACTACCCTAATGACATAATGCATCATATAGATCAGCCAAATAGTTATGCTCGAAACGGTCACTCTCAAATTACCTGAACGATTGCATCAAAGATTAATCAATACGGCCCAAGCCACTCACCGACCCTTAGAAGCCGTGATTTTACACGCGCTAACTGTTGGCAGTCCCCCTGACTGGACTGATGTTCCTGAAGAATATCAATCAGACCTAGCGGCCTTAGACCGTTTGGAAGATGAGGCTCTATGGCAAATTGCTCGTGCTCGAAAAGCCCGCGCAGACATGATTCGTTACGATGAACTGTTAGAAAAAAACCAAGAACAGGTCTTAGATGAATTTGAGCAAGTAGAACTTCTTAATCTTCGCCAAGAGTCTGAGCGGTTTATGCTAAGAAAGGCTCATGCAGCTTCTATTTTACAATGGCGAGAAAATTGGGTGCCTGTTGCCTAATCCGATATGTCTTCATACATTCCAACCCGCTTGCGCAATCAGATAGAACAGGCTGATTGTGGTCAATGCGGCTACTGCCAAACACAGGAAGCCAACAGTGGTATTCCGTTATCTTTCGAGCACATATTGCCCCGATCAAAAGGCGGCGGCACGATATTTGAAAACGTTTGTCTTGCTTGTCGCTCTTGCAATGAATTTAAGTCTGCTTCTATAGATGGAATAGATTCATTAACAGAAAAAAAAGTTGCTCTGTTTAATCCTTGCTTGCACATATGGGCGAACCACTTCTCTTGGAGTGAAGACGGCACAAAAGTAGAAGGTATCACGGCCACAGGCCGAGTTACCGTGGTAGTGCTGCGGATGAATCATGCATCAATCGTCGTGGCACGGAGACGTTGGGTCTCTAGCGGTTGGCACCCACCAGTTTAATACTTGTCTGTAGGGAAAGTACGGCATCCTACGACTAGAGCCTCGGTATCACCGCGATCGCCATCTTCCTCGGCGGTCTCTTTCTCCTCTTTGATGGCATTAACGGCTCTAACGATTGAGCTACGACTAATCTTTAGCCTTCTCAAAAGCTAATAGCAAGTCTTTCCATCTTCTGGAGTGGGTTGCTCTTTGGCTTTACGCATAGCGCCAATCACGGTCGATACAATAACACAGCGTTTGATATTAGGCGCGCGATCGCTAGAAAGCGTCATCCGACCTAAGCGGTACTGCACCTCTCCTCTTTCGGTAAAGCGCACATAGTAGATATCGGCTGTAGAGGCAAAGGTGGTTTCGGCATCTATGCGCACAGAGCGGAGTCCTAGAGTTTCCCATTGCGCACTGTAGGGTGAGGTAGACTTAGGGTGAGTTGCCCACTCTATCGAACCATCTCTTTCTCTAACGCTGAACTGCCAAGCAGCTCGTTGTCGCTGCGCCTTGATTTGGGTATCGCGAAGGCCAACATACAGCTTATCTCTCGAAACGGTCAGGCGAGTTCCTTCAATGAATCTTAGCCAGCCAGGTGCTGCTAATGCAGCCACAACACCCACTATGAAGATCACAATCAGCATCTCTAGCAGCGTAAACCCTCTCTGAGATCGGGGCATTGTTTCTTCCTGAGTTGGCTAGTAAAGTCAAACCGCAGCTGACTTGATAGCAAGTCGCAGCAGATTAGAGGCTAAAGTTGTCGCACAGGTTGTCATTAGCTGGCTTTAGTCCGCCTAATAGCGTAGTGACAATCACACAGCTTTGGGTTGGCGATTGGCCAGCAGGTGGTGTGGGTGCCTGAGTATTTCTGATTTTGATCACATAGGGTGTCGCGACGTTCACCTGACCTTTACTGTTAAAAACAATTGGCGTCGAGGCTACAAAAGTGAACTTAGTGCCAACCGTACCGTTGCCTAATATTGTCATGGTGCTCGGAGAACTGGCAAAGGAAGTAGTAGAAGCAGCCAAAAACGAATTGCGCACTGCCACAGAAAGCGGGGTAGAGGCAGTCGCAGGAACAAAGGTCACTTGCTTACTTTGCTGTCGAGCCTGAGCCTCATCTTGAGCGCTTTTAAGCACACCCATCAGGTCACTGCGGGCCGCGTTCATCCGCTGCCGGTCTAAAAAGCTTTGCCAGCTCGGTGCAGCGATTGCTGCAATCACGCCTACCATAAGTATGACGACCAGCAGCTCAATCATCGTAAATCCATCGGTCGCATGAGGTTTATATTTCTCTGACATTTCCGCACCCAAATAACAAACGAATATAAACAACAAGGCTACTCATTAAAGCCCTTATTAACGACACCTTTTACCACAACCTGAGTCTCTAGGATGGGGAGTGAAGTCTGATCACTATAGCCCCGCACACCTCCGTTAACACTTTGGACGTTGCCTCTCAAGAAGATGTACACATCCTGACCACCTCTGGTTCCTATAACACCACCTATATCTGGATTACGGACACAGCCAAAGAAAGTGTTATTGGTCATAGTCGTTGCAGTACTTGGAACAACACTGTAGTCGCCATAGCTCTGGCAAGCGCCACCAGCATCAGATAAAGGAGCTCGGTTTAAAGCAACTGCTGGAGAAAACGTTGGTCTCTGAACATAATCAACCAATACGTTTGCACTCCCCGCAGGAGTGCCATTTCGTTGCCATTTTTCAAACGATGCCAGCGGATCGGTCGAGTCGGTTGGATCTCGGTATCCGGCTCTCGTTGCGAGGTTAGCCGGGATTGAACTGGCATATTTTGGAAGCTCGTAGCGAATAATCCGCGATTGACCAGGCCAGTTGCTATTGCTGTTGTTAACTTTTTGCACATAGACCACGAGCGTATAGGCCGCTTGCCGGATTTTTAATGCATCGCACTGCTGTTTGATCGCCACTTGTGCGGCTGTTGTTGCTGTTGAAGCACAGGTAGGAAAGACAGTTGTAATCGGATCAATTCGCCAAAAAGCCAGGATGGGAACCTCACCCGTCGCATTTGGAAAATTTGGATCTAGCGCAAGCTGTGCAGCTATCTCTGAAATGCCATTGTTGGTAGCTGTTGCCCTGCCTGGATAAACATATACCGCTTCTTTCAAGTCGCCAGCAATAAATTCCATAGCACGATTCATATCTCGCTGCACTTGGTCAAGATTGGCTTCCCGTTTATCCATGGTTGTTAGCTGGATAACCATGAATAGCAATCCTCCCATAACAAGGCTAGCGATCACCAGAGAAACCAGCAACTCCAAAAGAGTGAAACCATTTGAGCGCTGGCGCTGCGCTCTGTTTGCCAATAGCCATTTATAAAAGAACAAATGTAAAGGTTGCATTGCCAATAAAAGAAAAGGACTTGGATAAAGGTAGCAGACGACTTAGTTGCAGTCGCACCGGGGGGTTAGCACTGTAAGTTAGTAGGGGTGGAGCCAGTAAATTGCCAATATTGACAGAGGCTAGCATCGCGATCACCTTGAGCAATTTGGCCGTACAAAACTGCGAGAGGCCGACGACCCCTGCTGCCCTCGCCGCTGGTAAAAGTAAGACTGGCCGTAGAAGTTAGTAACGAACTTAGATTACTCTCAGCGCGAGCATCATAAACACGTACACCAATATTAAAGACGACAGGTGTACTTGCCGTAACGCCAACTGTTTGAGAGGGTAATTCTACACCTTGAGTTCTAAATAGCTGAATGGCAAAATCACTGTTGCCATCTCCATCTGTGTCAATCTTTCTCGCCTGCGTTATGGCCGTTGCCGTTGCCGTGGTCGAAATAAAAGCAGCCGTCGGTGCGGCAACTACGGCTGGGGTAGAAATTGAAGCCGGAGCAGTCACTAGAGATAAATTACTTAGCCGCTGACCATAATCGCCACCTTGTTCTACCACTCGTCGAACTTTATCAATTTCGCCTTGTGCTAGCTGCAAAGCCTGTTCCGTCTTTTGGTTTTGCACCCTGGTCGCAACGCTAAACACCATCATCGGCCCCATTGCAGCCACGGTAATGGCAATTACCACAATTGCAACTAAACACTCAATCAAAGTCAGACCTGCATCTTGAGTATTTAACCTGCTTAGACTGTTGCGCTCTGATCTCGCTTTTTTTAAACTTTGCAGCATGATTTCCTCGTATTTTGCCGTGAATGTTTACCTGTTTAAAAATTCATGCTTATTAAGGACAACCTGACTCAGTTGGGAACTGACGAGTGCCGTTAGGCAACTTGGAACATCGCAAATTCTTCACATAAGGATCTTCTATGGGCAGCTCTCGGTAATGTTCGCTGCGAGGTCTTCCTATCGCTACAAATCGTGCGGCAATAGGGCCTGTCGGCACAAGCTGCAGGGCTACGTCGTAGCCCCAAAGCCTGTTGGGTGGCTTGTAGTACGAGTTGTATTCTGTACTAAGAGGTATATTCCCAGGCTCCCAAGCATCTGCGTCAAAAGGCCCTGTGTTAGCAGTACTAAAGTTTAGCTGTAGAAAAGCACCTTGAATAAAGAGATCTCGACCTGTCCATCTTTCTAAAAATCTGGGAAAGTTGTTCATGCCGCCAGAAGTCTGTAAACGCCTAGAGGGAACAATTCCCGAAATAATCGTTGCGTTCACTCGCTGCGTGCCGGAAACTGGACTCAACAAAGGGCCGACACCACTATTACGAACGTCCGAAAAAATAAAGTTGGTGTTACTGGTTGCATCTGTGAAATCTTTGATAGTAGCGCCTATTTTTGTTCGAGACTCTCCATTGCGACCAACCCAGATAGGAATATCGCTTGAAGTCGTTGTCCCGTCTATTCTGAGCCACTGAGTGCTGTTTCCCCAAGCGGTTGTATCGTTGTTTAGCGGTCTCTGTTGGTTGTTAAATGAAGTTATTGAATTTCCAAATGCAGGACTAACTTCAGATGCATTTCTAATGAAGCCTTCATCTATAGCACCATCGACAAAGCCAGTCGAAAGGACACTCACCGCATCGGCTAAGACCTCAGCAACACGCCAGCGATCACCCGTTTTTGTGGCAAACGCACTTAAGTTCGAGGTCACACGATTATCATAAAATGGTATTCCAAAGGCCACCGTACCATCCTGTAACGTCTCAGCAAACTCTTCTAAAGTGTTTGTCCCGTCAGAAGTGTGTAGGTTGAAGTTTCCTTTGATGTAGGCGGCATTATCGGTAACAAAGGTCAATCCTCGTGTGCGAACTGGAAGGGAAAGGTTGGCGTTATTGCTGTTGCTGATATCGCCATTATTGCCGTTGAGGTCGGCATTGAGACGAAACCCATAAGGACGACGGTCAGGATCGGCTACAAAATCGACGGGTTTGATACTGATGCCCACCAAGCTACCGTCTGCTCGCTTACTCAAAGGTGGATCAACAGGGGTGCTAGTACTCGTTGCGCTGGCACGCATCAAACAACTAGCATTTGGAGCACTCGTTGTTGTTGGCAGCGGAAAATTATCAGAGAACTCATCACAGCTAGTCCAGTTAGGCGTAGAAGCTGGGCGAGTGATACTGTCTTCTCGGGCGGCATCTTCGCGAGCAGCATAGAAAATACCGCTGGATTCTTCTCTATCATCAGAGATCCAGTAGTCGCCAGTAGTCCCATTCCTTTTCTTACGACTGAGCTGCCCTAAGTCAATATCCAACACTCGCACGGCTATTTCTTCGCGACCGTTGTACATGACTTTATCGAGTAAAGAGAGAGCCACATTGTTATTACTGGTAGCGGTAATAATCTTGATATCCATTGATTTAGGATTTAATGCTGCAGCCGGAGAAGCTGTGGTGCCCGTAGCTGAAACCGTTGTCGGAAGCTTCCAAGAATTGGTCGTTGCGGTGGGATCGCTCGCTCTGGGCAAGAAAGCAATATCACCTACAGCCGCAACTCCATAGGAAACGGCACGGTTAACACCGCTGGTACCACCTGCATTAGATAAATATGCTTGGCTAATAAATTCTTCGCTATTTGGCTGAAGATATGGCACAGCGCCTCTTTGACCATGAGTTGTCACCGGAAATAAGTAATGCAAAGATGGATGCTTCGGGCCTTGGACAGTTGAACAAAAAGCAACAGCTAAACCCAACTGAGCTTGAGCACTAGCACCCAAACTAGCAAATCCTGTCGGATCACAACCAACCTTGAATGTGCCTGGAGGATTTCCTGATCCAGAGAAGATAAAAGTACCTGTTGCAGCTACATAACCAGTTCCTGTTCCGGGCAGCCCAATTGAGGTGCCAGCAGGTATGAATCCTAGAGTCCTGTCGCGCTCTATCTGCTGCACTTGCAGAACTGACTCAGCACGTCTGATGAGCTCCGCTTTATTAGTAGCATTTCCCAACCCATTTTTATTACTTAGGGCATTAATCCACTGCTGTGGAGTGAACTGATCGTAGTAAGTGGGGGTATAAAGTGCCGGGGGGCATGAGCCCGCAACACTAGACGAACAGAGATTAGTTGGCGAGTTGCCAATTTCATCGTTATTCGGATTGCCATCCATCAAGGTTGCCAGATGCACGCCTAGCGCGTTCATACCAGAATTCCCATTATTGGGAACTGCGTATTCGTCTTTCGCAGATTTAATGTTGTAAGCCAACAGCCCTAAAGTACAAGCCGCAGAGTGCAAAGATGATTTATCTGCTGGGCTGAGTGCTGCATAGCGAGTAACCATTGTGGTCAATGCAGGCGGATTAGCTGTCGAGCGCCAAGATATGCTGTCTAGTTCATCGTCAAAGATCCGTCGTAGAACAGAGAAGTCGCCCCACATCGCCTGATGGACAAAGGGATGGACAGTTGAGTCTTGGACGGGGGTGAATGAGGGTGAACCACCATTAGGATCGCCAGCAAAGTAGGCCAGGTTACGCAGGGCAATTCCTAGCGGCTTAGTGCTAGCTAACTCAGTTCCAAACTCTGCTTCAGTATCAAAAGCCGTTGGGAAAGAAAATTCCCATCCGTTAGTTCCTTTTCCTGTTAAAAAGTCTGTTTCTACCTTGCCTGTTTCGCTGTAGTGATTAAAAGTACGGCTATTTTTAAGCGTTGCTAGCGTACCAGGGTGAGCAGCATTAGCAATACAGGCTAGTGGCATGTTCTCAGAAGATTCATATTGATAAACCACCATGCCTTGTACTGCCGCTAAATTATCCCTTAAGGCCACTCGCTGCTTTTGTTTATTAGCCATACCAAGCGTATTGGTCGGGTATAGCGGATCAGCATTGGCGACCACTGCATTGGTTTTAGCATCAAAGTTCCAGCCAAGATGATTGCCTAGCTCTAAGCGCTGGCCTACCACCACGCGCATCCCGTTAGAAATAGCCTGACGCTCCCAATAACCATCTAAGCCGTCGCTTTCGTTAATAAGGTTACTCGCCTGAGGATCAGTCGAGATAATCTCATCTCCCAATTTTTTGTCGTACTCGACTGAACTACGGGTTGTGTTAACACCTCCCCCCTCTGTTTTTGTTACCCAGTTCGTTTGTTGATAGTTGGGTCTTGGGCCATATCGATTGTCAGCCCGATAAAAGTCATCCAGGAACGGCGGAGTTTCCTCTTTATTAAAGACCCGATTTTTACGGGGATTTGTTGCCCAATTGGTGGAGTCCCTAGTCCAAGTACCTGTCTTGCGATGTCGCGAAACATTTTTAGTAAATAAAGCTACAGGGTCGATCATGATACCTTCCTGGTTGTCGCCGTAGGAGGTACCGCTTACAGAGTCCTTATCAGTTGTTAATGAGCTTGAAGTCGTGTCAAAAATCGCCCGAGTATTCAATCCATTAAAAAGATGAATTAAGGGTGTGCCTGAAAATGGAGCACCGAATGATAGATAAGCAGGGCCAGCCGCCACTAGCTGACCTTGAAAATCCTTACTATTAGCAGCGTTAATGTTGACAACGCTATCGGTATCTTCGTCGCTCTCTACCTCAGCCATTGTCATATCTGAAGAGTTAGCTGTATAGAGACAGGAATTGTGAGAGCTAATCATGTGCGGGTTAAATCTGCCCACACTCCATATGCTTCCATCGGTATGGGTTGCGCCGTTCCAGTTAAAATCAGAAGACGAGTTTACTTCAAGATCATATTTGAACCAAGCGCCCCAAGTGTTACCAGCCTGAGCTAAGCGCACTTGCTGTAGCTCTAAAGCGCTATTGGCACGCCCAGGATTTTTACCGTTGCTTACAAATGCAGTAATTTGAAAATTCTTTTCCAGGGTTGCACTATTAACCGTTTGCCACCCTGCTGCCGGAATCCGGCTACCACCGCAGTCTGAAACAGCATTAGAGGTGTTGATAGGGCCATTGCGAGTGATGAGATTGTTCGCCTTTAAAATAGTGTTAGCATCTCCAGTGTCTTCTAGCCTACTGATATCATCGGTTCGTGACGGGGTTGCTACAGTAGCCGGATCGCCATCAATATCTGCGGGATCTACCGTATCGTCCATCAGCACAGAGTAAGCAATGATTTCTGAACTACTATCAATAGTGCCATTGCCATTTAGGTCAAAAGGAAAAGACCAAGCATTATCGACTGCACCGCCATTGATATCAATACGAGTTTCGTCGGGTAGCGTATAGGGGTCACTGCCTGGTACTTTACTGATGCCTAACCCACCGGCTCCCAAACTATCTACGTTCAACATCAGGGTAGCTAACACGTCGCTAGGTGGCGCATTGTTACCAGGTATTCGCGTATCTTTGCTGAACAGATACTCTAGCTTCGCTTTCGCCCGATCAACAGCAGGCGCTGCAATGTTGTCAATCGTCTTTTGCTCACGAGCTAAAAAGGTAGACTGTGTGCGGCTAACTGTACGAAAACTCAGCGCACCCACCGTTAGCGTCATCACCAACAGCAACAGAACAGTGGTCGGCAGCACAAAGCCTGCGCGGCTGTAGCGAGTGGATCTGTTGAGCACAAATAAGCTTCTCAAGGCACCGCTCATAAAACGACGGCCTAGCCGCTGAAAGTTTGAGGTTGGTGGCTTACGAAGGTTTTGATTACGAGTCTGCTTGTCGGCTGACATAGCTGGCTTCCTAATAGCTGAGTGGGAGATGCCAAAGTAGCGGACAGAAGTTCGGTGGAGATGGAGCCTACTGATCGAGTCAGTCGGTTTCAGTCGTAACGAAGCAACTTCCGGATAGTTTTCGCATGATTACT
>JBBSOB010000196.1:0-9266 GCA_038260205.1 Phormidesmidales cyanobacterium | reverse complement strand
TAGAGATTGCGGCTTACTCAGCGGTGCCTAAGGCCATACTATTCAACTGCAACACGCCTTCGGACTGGCGTCAGATTAGACGTTGAATTAACTCTGAGAGAGATGTTGCAAAGTGTAAGTTTTCGTATCGTTCTTTGCTTTGGTTGTGCGTCAGAGGAAAGTGGTTTTGCTAAACTGACCTTGTTGAGTAGCAGGGTTTTGAAATGGAATGCCCGTTCTGTGAGCACCCCAAAGCACATAAGCACAGCAAGACTAGCAATGACCATCAACGATATAGATGCCCTAGCTGTCACCAAACGTTTACTGACACGCTAGATACCTTGTACTATCGTCGTCAAGTGACACCCGAAGAAATTGAGACTATTCTTCAGGCTCATGTAGAAGGCGTTAGCCTTAGAGGAATTGCGCGTTTGACTAAACGTGCCTACAACACTGTTGTGGACGTGGTTAGAGCATCGAGTCAGAAGGCCCAGTTAGTTCACAACGAAGAAGTCAAAGACGTTGAGACAGACCAAGTCGTCGCTGATGAAATGTGGTCGTTCGTGAAAAAAAGCAAAAACACTGTACCCCGGACGAACTCACACAAGGCGACTGTTGGATAGGACTAAGTTTGGCTCAGGAAAGCGGTCTGATTATGAGTATGCGCGTCGGCAAGCACACTGATGCGTTCTTATCAGAACTGGTAGCCAATACTGAAGGAAAAACAGACTGTAAGTTCTGGTACACCGATGACTGGGGTGGTTATGAGAGAGTTCTCCCGCCTGAAGTCACACATATTATTGGCAAGCAGAACACGCAGCGTTTGGAGAGAACGAATGGTATTGTTCGGCAACAGACAGGTCGTTGGCATAGACGACAGAACAAGTTTGGGAAGTTGTGGGAACAGACTAAAGTCACTGCCCGACTAACTGTGGGCTACTTCAACTGGAGCTGGCAACACAGCCGTGAGAAAACTACGGCTGCTCAACGGGCGGGCTTGACATGTGATCGCTGGTCATGGCATGACTTTGCAACCTACCCCACTTTTTATTGATGCACGACCAACGCGCAGCGATTTGACGATTTCGCGAATTCGGCAGGTGCCTGTCTTCATCGATGTTAGCATCCTCGGAATGTCTGCTGCTAGAAACGTCAAATCGACATCTGCTATGGCTTGATTGATAGCATCGGGGCGATGGGGGTAAGTCGTTTGAAACAGCTTTATCAGCGATAGCAAAGCGTCAAATGCATCCGCTGTATGATTTAAATTGCCATGGATAAAACTGACAGGGTTGTTAATCTCGTGGGCAATGCCAGCAACGGTTTGGCCTAGGCTCGCCATCTTCTCACCATGAATCAACTGCGCCTGTGTTTGCTGAAGTTGACGAAGCGTATCTTCTAGGACAAGGGTTTGTTTCTGAGCAGCTTCGTGAGACTGCTGTAAGGCTTGTTCAGCCTGTTTTTGCTGCGTGACATCTCGAAAGACAGCGACTGCCCCTGCAATTGTCTGGCTGTCAGTATCATTTTCTGCTGTAATCGGTCTGGCATTGACGCTGAGCCATTGACTACGGTAGCTTTCTGGAGCTTCCGCTCTAATTTCCGCTGCATCTACTGACTCACCTTTCAGCGCGCGCGCTATCGGCGGATAATAAAGCAAGTGAGATATCCCGTCCTTATCAATATTCAGCTCTCTTTGAGCTTCACTCAGTAGGAGGGTATTACTGCCTACTAGCTGACGAGCAGCCGGATTAACAAACAGCGGGCACCCGTCTGATTTCACAACCACTACAGCATCTCCCATACTATCTAGAATGCTCTGTAAAGTCTGAAGCGCTTCTTCAGCGTGCTCTAGCTGCTGCGTCTTTTCGTTCAGGGTACTGAGCATACTTTTTAGACGACGCTCTTGTTCTACGGCAGATTCTTCGTACACCTGCAACAACTCTTCTAGCGTAGAAACCTGTTCGCGCAGCTCATCAATGGTTGCGCTTTCTGCTGAGCAATCGTTTTCCTCTACTGGCGAAGCAGTGGCACTGACAACGGAATCTAACATTGCTCCTACCGGTGTCTAAACATGGATATGACGCGTCCCTTCTTCCGATAACTATCTAAGCAGGCTGTAGCGTGCGGAACATGTTCTTTTTTAAGAAAGGAACCATTGCCATCTTTATATTCAGCGGTAGGGTTTTCAGTAGATGGGCTGTCTCTTCTGGAACAGGAACTTTTGAGAATATAATAACTGCAAACAAATCGCCAGCAGGCAACATGCCTCCAAACCCAATGACGGACTTTATGCCGAAGGGTTTTACGAAGTTATCCTGAGCTGGAATGTACTGACTGTTGAGGGCGTCTGCAACATAGAAGACGTTGCAAGTTTTGCGTTCTAGTTCCATGAGTAGACGGCTCTCAGGTGCCAAGACACAGCTAATATCTAGCCCAAAGTCTTTGATTAACTGAGAGATCATAGGGATTCGACTGACCGCTTGCTCGCTTGTAAGGGGAATAGCTTGATGCCCAGTAGAGGCTGTGCGATCGCACCAGTCTGCTTGCTCACCCACTGTTCCTAGTAATGTTAAACATTTGATGTCTTCCAGCGATGTCTCTGATTCAGAAAAGCCTTTGCGAGCTTTGAGTTGAAGAGGTTCTGGCAAGCTGCCATAGCGATGAGTCTTAAAGAATCTAACCAATGAACAGGCCGATTCACCTGTCTCAGCGTCGATGAGATGCTCGTATAAGTACTGTACGCACAGAGAAGCCAACGTCTCTAAGCTGTCAGCTTCTTCTCCTAATCTACGCAGACGAGAACCGATCTCAGTTACATCCTCGAGCGTTAGTTGTGTAAGCGGGTACATCGCAGCATAGATGAACGGACAGGCACAGGGTGCCCATCTTCTATAAAAGATGAACCAACATCAGTTGATAGATCCAAACTACGTGATTTTGGTTTTGCATTTTGGCGCAACTTGACGATAGTAGGTAGAGCGGCTGCACCCCACTTGCTCGCAGATTGCTTTGATAGGTAGCTCGCCTGCTTCGGCTAGGGCGATCGCCACTTTCACCTGACTCTTGTCCAGCGATTTCGGACGGCCACCCATCCGGCCACGAGCACGAGCCGCCGCCAAACCTGCCATTGTCCGTTCCCGGATCAAATTCCGTTCGTATTCGGCCATCGCGCCGATCACTGAAAACACCATCTTCCCTGACGCGGTAGAGGTGTCGAAGCCGTCCTGAACGCTGGCGAAGTCCACGCCCTTCAGTTTCAAGTCTTCGATAATGCTCAACAGATGGCTCAGAGATCGCCCTAAACGGTCGAGCTTCCAAATCACGAGGATGTCGCCTTTGCGGATCTGGTCTAGCGCTTTATCTAATCCAGAGCGTTCGATCTTCGCACCGCTCACGCCGCGATCGCTAAAAATCTTCTCGCAGCCTGCCCCTTGCAAAGCATCCATTTGCAGGTCTAAATTTTGGTCAGCAGTCGAAACTCTGGCCTATCCTATTTTCACTGTCGCAAAACTCGTAAAGCGTCTCTATTTTTGGCACCTTGATTATGACACAGCTTTTGACGCACAAACATAGCCAATAAAGCGGCTTATTTGAGATTTCGCCTCCATGCACCAAAAACGGTGGGATGCTGTTGGCCAATTCAGCTTTCAGTCATTATGCTGCTCTCAGTGCTTTGAAGCGCGAGACTCTAGTCTTCGCTCAGGGCTATTTCATTCCAGACAACAGAGGGAAGTATGAAAGGAGTCGTTGATTGAGAGCATTTCAGGCATGAGCACGTTAGCAATCGAAGAAGCCTTTCGAGAATTACCTGACGGCAGGCGAGGTGCCGGTCGCCGCCATGACCAAGCCCTATGTTGATCGCTCTTTACCCTAGCGGTGAGTGCTGGTTGCCGAGGCTTCCTGTCAATCAGTGACTGGCTTTCTAGCTACCGAGCAGAACTCTTAGGGTTGTTTGGCCCCGCTAAGAATCGCTTGCCCTCTTACAGCACGATTCGTCGGGTACTACTGAACTTGGACTACGAAGCTTACAGTCTATGTCTAGCCAAGTTCTTTGAAATCGAGCCTTTAGCAGGAGAAACGATTGCCCTAGATGGCTGTGACACAGGGAGAAGATGCTTCTAGGATTCGGGTACAGCCGCTACCCAACATGTTTTCGTTAGCGCGTAATTTAGCTCTCAATTTGTATCGTGACTACGGCTTTGACAATATGGCTCAAGCTCAGCGCAAAGCTGGTCACGGTCTCGATTTTCTCAGATCTCTTTTCAGAATGAAATAACCCTGTTGGATTACCAGACTGTCGAACTAACTTCTAAGATTTACGGTAGACTCGCATCTCTTGAAACGGAAGATGACAGTGATCGCACTCGCCTATTCGCCAATAGCTAGGGAGCCGAAAAGCACTGCCACACTGTGGACAAGCGCCGTAGAGCGGTTGCCGATGGATCTTGCAGTTGGGCTGAGCCATAACCGGCCAGGTCAGCTTGTGACAAGGAACTTCTGTATAGCAGTCAGCACATAGCCGCGTCGACTTGTGTAGCTGCGTACCAAGCGGCGATCGCATCGAACTGAACCGCTCTACGGCGACATCTGTTAGTTGCGATAGGTGCTGTAACGCAGATGCGTCCGGCTGACGGCGACGAGACGGCGTTTCCCAGTACGACACGGCATACGGTCTTTGCTTTAGCATGGCCGCCAAATGAGCACTGCTTAGATAATTAGCTCGGCGAAATCGGCCTAGAAAGTGCCCAAAGCTTTCTTCTGGGTATGGCTGCACTGTAAGCTGTCCATTTCGTCAGACCGACTTCGCCGCTTTGAATCAGCGCGGCCACCATCCCTAGGCAGGTGGTCAGATGGGCCACCTGCGCCCAGCTCGTTTCTTGACCTAGCCAGACTTTCAGGGCATCGTAATGACAGGAGTTTTTTTCACAGCGTTCACGGTTTTTGAGTCGTATCTAAATCTTAGAACGCTGGCTCCCACTGCTTATCAGTTATTCATTCAACCCTAGTACTGATGGTTCTTTCAGGCTATAAACTGCATCTCTTGTCAGTCAATCAGCTCCTATGCTGTCGTTAAGTAGTTGCATTTGATCTAACTTTTCGAGATCACATCCGCTAAAGGAGTGCCTTCTCCGTAGCGAAAGTTTCTGTCCGGGCAATTACTTAACCCTGGGTTTATCCGCTAGAGATAGTCGGATCTTTCTTCGAGAACACTCTGTAATAATAATGAATTTTTATTTTTTTCTCTCACGGCTTAGATACCTAAAAAGCTATAAAAGCAAGCTCATGGTGGTTGCTTTTGTCGGTACGCATATTCCGCTATTGACACTGCTATTCTACTTCATTAGCACTACCACAATCGCATTAGCCGTTAAGCTTCAAGTGATCAGTATTGCCTTGCTAGCAACGCTGATAGGCACAGCAGCCACACTCTTTGCGCTACATAATCTGTTGGCACCTGTGGGCGCGACAGCGCAGGCTCTTAAGAACTATTGGAATCAAAAGCGACTTCCTGATTTGCCAACACAATATACTGACGATGCAGGTATATTGATGGCAAGCACGACTCAAATCGTGAGGAAGTTAGATAATTTTATCTGTCGGCTCGAAGACTATGACGATCTTACGGGCTTACCTAATCGCAGAGTGTTTAAGTCTCGGCTTTTGAAAGAGATATCTGCTATCGAATCTCAGCAGAAAGCAACGGTTTATCTGATCGATATTGACGGCTTCCAATCATTAAATGCTATCAAAGGCAATAGCGTAGGCGATCAAGTGCTGCAAGCGATCGCACAGCGCCTCACTCACTATATGGGCGGCGAAGATCGGCTGGCTCGACTCGGCAATGATGAGCTTGCACTCTTCAAAACAAGCGATAGTGCTTTAGAGGATGGCTGCTCTACGGCGCAAGAGATTCGGATGCTTCTCAATCAACCGGAGAAAGGAATTTTAAGTAAGCTCCATCTTACAGCTAGTATTGGAATTTCTGTTTATCCTACTGACGGGCAGGAGCCTGAGCAACTGATTTCCAATGCTTACGCTGCCTTACAGAAAGCAAAACAAACAGGCACCAATCGCTATCAGTTCTATTCTGCTGAGTTAGCTAATGCTTTACAAAAGCGACTGGGACTGGCGAATGACCTGAGATATGCTCTTGAAAGAAATCAGCTTTTTCTTCATTACCAGCCCCGTATTGACTGGCGCAAAAGTGAGATGGTCGGCGTAGAGTGCCTGGTGCGCTGGCAACATCCTGAGCTAGGGAAAGTCTCGCCCGCAGAGTTCATTCCAATTGCCGAAGAGACAGGACTAATTCTGCCGATTGGCGAATGGATATTGCAAACCGCTTGTCAGCAAAACCAAGACTGGCAGCAGGCAGGCTTACCGGCTTTCACAGTAGCCGTTAATCTTTCAGCTCGACAAATTGAACAACCTGGGTTGGTCGATTCTGTCCAGCTCGTTTTGGACAAAACGGGCCTTGCACCTCAGCTTTTAGAGCTAGAAGTGACTGAAAGCCTACTTATGGGCGATGTTGATCACACACTGACAGTCTTAGAAGCCTTGCACGAAAAGGGTATTACTCTAGCGCTGGATGATTTTGGCACGGGATATTCTTCGCTCAGTTACCTTAGAAGGTTTCCTTTCGACATTCTCAAAATTGACCGGGCCTTTGTGAAAGACATGGTGCATAGTCCTGATGCCGCAGAAATTACCCGAGCCATCGTTGCCTTGGCTAAGGGCTTGCGAATGGGGCTGATTGCAGAAGGTGTAGAAACAGAAACACAGCTCAATCAACTTAAAGCCTATGGTTGTTATGAAATTCAGGGCTATTACTTTAGCCGACCTCTGTCAGCAACAGCACTCTCTCAGTTGTTACAACAATTAAATCCTTGGCAAGAAAAACTCTCAGCATAGAGAGCAAAAGACCATGCACGTTGCGCATAAAGAGACTTGGAGACTACTTAAAAAACTCTGTTTAGGAGCATACTTGACAAATCGGGTGCGATCTCAGATTTCTAGCAGCACTGATCCGTTCGTAATCTCTTGACGGACTTGGCATAAGAGACGGCTGATGACATTAGCTGCAAGTAGCGATAAGCGCTCGGTCTCTTCGGTTTGGTTAATATTGGGATGAGGTGAAGCCGGTGACAGGTACTAGGGAACCATAGCTCTTTCACAAATTATTTGGTTCGTAGTAATACTGAGGGTGCGATCGCGGCTCCTAGTAATATTGTGACTGTGGGCAGCAAGTCGGAGCCTAAAGTGACTACGATTCCGGCATTCCTAGAGCAGTTTTATGACTATCAAACACAGAAATACACGCTGTTGCTAGGAGAGGATCGCGGTGCCTGTGCTTACCGCATCGATCCGGCAGATGTTTATGAGCAAGAAAATACTCGTTTCGTAACCGCAGTTGTCAGTCGCGGTAGTCAAGGGACAGCCTGTAGCGGCTACTTTGCTTTCCAAATTTTGCAGGCAGACTGTGAGTCAAATGTTCTCTATTCTATTAAGCGAGCAACGGAGGGTGACCCCCGCTCTCGTAGCTGGAAACGTCTTGAGCAATCGCTTTATTCAGTGGCTCAGCCACCTGTTGAAGCAATCTGTGGTTTGCCTCTCACACGCGAAGTAAAATAGGTCGCAAAAACACAGCACGTTCAGGGCTAAGGGCGGGGTGGATGGGACAGTCAGGAGCTACTAGTTAAGCACCGTAGGCAGCATCGCCCATTTCGTCTAGTCACCAAGAATGGTCGTATGGGCAAGCTCCTTAGCGCGATCGCTCTCTAGTTTTGATGGGAGATTACCACTCAGATCATTATCGGTTAGGCATAGGCCACTGCTAAATTATCCTCCACCCGTTTTAACGCCTGCTTCCGAAACTTGTTGGAAGCATAAGAACTGTCTTCTCTGTAGAGCTTCACACCATCTGAGCCTACTTCTACGCAGAGCATCCATTACTTGAGCATCAAACTATTGTTTATCTCAAATCCAAAAAAACACAAACATAGCGAGATAGGACAAAGCGGGACACGGAACAGCTACGATCAACAACTAGCAAAAAGCACCCTACAGGATACAAAAGACAGCAGCGCTTGAGTGCTATACAAGTTACCTTTGCAGAGCTAGGACAATTAGCGGCGTGACTCCAGTTTTTGTTGCTATATTCAAAGTAGAGACGCAGACAACTTTACAACAGCGAACAGTCAGCGACTTTGATATCTATCGAGTCCCTCTAAAATCAGTTCTAGCCCGAACTCAAACTGAGCGATACCGTCATAGTGACCTTCTGCAACCTGGGCACTCAGCTTATGCATATAGGGATACTTATCCACTGGAATCATAGGTAGATAGTCGGCGGCAGTAGCGGCATACTCCGAGGCAGCTATCGGAAAGTTCAGCGATTGAAGCGTAAACCCGTATATGTGGCTATCCATTGCGTTCCAGGCTCTGTCGGCTAGCTCACCTGAAAATCCGGCATTTAGCAAACAGCCTAGCGTAGCATCTACATAGCGCAACATCGCCGGGCCAACGTTGATCCGAGAGACCATTGGCAAACTCGCCCAAGGATGACGCAACAGCACCGCATGGGCTGATATGGCGCGCCGACGCATGGCTATTTTCCAGTCAGCGTTAAGATCAGGCACCTCAATTTCACTAACAACCATATCGACAACGCCATCGAGCATATCGTCTTTGTTGGCCACATGGTTATATAGCGACATGGCTTTGACGCCTAAAGCCTGGGCCAGTTTTCGCATAGAGAGCGACTCGATACCGCCCTCATCTGCCAGTCGAATTGCCGCATATAGCACTCGCTCTCTGCTCAAAGGCGTACGGGGTTTGGAACCTGAATTGTTCGTCTTTGTCATTTAAATCTTTTTGTTGTCGTTCGTCATTAATAACCCCACCTCCTCGATTTAGGCGTTAGGGTTTGATCTATCTTGACAGACTTACGGCGTATGCTAAACTTACAGCGTAAGTTAAAGGTAGCTTCAAAGTACAAGCGGCAGCATCAAAATATGGAAGGCTCGTGAGATGAAGGCAATCGTTCAGTCTGACTACGGCTCAGCAGATGTTTTGCACCTGGCGGAGGTTGCAAAGCCCGTCTGTGATGATGAGGGTGTGTTGGTGAAGGTAGTGGCGGCGGCGGTTAATGCGGGTGACTGGCACTTGATGACTGGCACTCCGCGCTTTTTGCGCCCAATGTTTGGTGGGTTGCTCAAGCCCAAGATCAAAACTTTGGGTTTTGATGTCGCTGGGCGAGTGGAGGCGGTGGGCAAAGACGTTACCCAGTT
>JBBSOB010000195.1:0-9268 GCA_038260205.1 Phormidesmidales cyanobacterium | reverse complement strand
AGAGATATTTTTGATCGGGGCTTTATTGAGCTGGGCTATACCTACTTTGGAGACGTATTCTCCATGCTCAAAATCGCACCGGATCTAGTCAAGCTAGATGCCGTTCGTCCTCTGTTCTCTTTTGTAAAACGCTACTTTAAAAGTCCAAAGCTTCAGCAGGTATTCAGCTTTGAACCGTTGCTCGTAGGCGGTAATCCGCTGACGGTTCCAGCCATTTACGCCATGATTCACTTTGTGGAAAAGACCTGGGGAATTCACTTTGCGATGGGTGGAACTGGCGAACTCGTCCGCAGCTTCGTACAGAAGTTTGAAGAACTTGGCGGACAGATTCACTACAACAGTGAAGTTGCCAAAATTGATGTAGAAGGCTCGCTGTTTGGCCCAAAGGTCGCCAAGGGTATCACCCTGGCCGATGGAACTGTTCATGAGGCCGAACTAGTAGTCTCCAACGGTGACTATGCCAACACCTACATGAAGCTGATCGATTCTAAATATCGTTTAATCAACCAGGATCTAAAGGTGAAGCTGACCCGGCAGTCGATGTCGATTCTGGTGATCTACTTTGGTTTTAGATCAGACGGGATAGAAGACCTAGATCTGCGCCATCACAACATTATTTTGGGGCCACGCTACGAGCCGCTGCTCACTGAGCTATTCGATAAAAAAATTCTTAGCCCAGACTTCTCGCAGTATCTGCACGTGCCGTCTTTGACCGACCCAAGCATGGCTCCTCCCGGACATCATGCGGCCTACACGCTCATTCCTGTGCCCAACAACGCCAGCGGAATTGATTGGGACGTAGAAGGGCCCAAACTAACTGAGAAGGTGCTGACTTTCTTAGACGAACGCGGCTATATTCCCGATCTTAAAGAGCGGTTGGTGTACCAAAGCTATGTAACGCCTGACTACTTTGAAGGGACGCTCAACAGCTATCTAGGCAATGGGTTTGGCGTAGAGCCAGTGCTGGTGCAAAGTGCCTTCTTCCGCCCGCACAACCACAGCGAAGATATTTCTAACCTGTACTTAGTGGGCGCGAACACTCAGCCAGGGGGTGGAACGCCTGCGGTGATGATGTGTGCCAAAATGACGGCTCGCGAGATTGCGAAAAACTTCAATATCTCGCCGGAAGTAGTGAATGGATTGCCGAGTGAGGCAGCGCAGACTGAGCCAGAGGCAGCGGCTGTTTAGGTTTTGCCTGAAGTGCTTACGAGACGGCCATCTTGGCCGTTCAAACCTAAGCAGCCCAGCAGCCCGTCCAACCAGAACTGTCCAGCAGCGACTGCCCGTCAGCGACTGCCCGTTAACTCGTTTAACAATTGCAATAGCTGATCGTGGTCTATAGGCTTCACTAGGTGGGCGTCAAAACCCGCTGATTTAGACTTTTGCCGATCTTCTTCTTGGCCCCAACCGGTTAGGGCTACCAATATCATGTCTTGGCCCCAGGCGCTTTGACGGATTTGCTGGGCGGCTTCGTAGCCGTTTAGCTCGGGAAGACCAATATCTAACAAAACGATATCAGGGCAAAAGGTCTCTGCTACTTGAATGGCGGCGATTCCGTTGTGAGCTGTCTGCGTTTCGTCGCCTGTTATCTCGAACAGCATGGATAGCGTTAGCGCGGAGTCTTCGTTGTCGTCCACGATCAGGATGCGACGGGCGGTGCTAGCGGGTGTCTCTAGGGTAGGCGATGCGGTTGCTGTGGGATCGCTTTGTTCCGGTAGAGCAGGTAACTCGACGACGAATTCGCTGCCTTTGCCTAGCCCTTCGCTAACGGCGTTGACGGTGCCGCCGTGCATTTCGACAAGCTGGCGTACGAGGGTCAGGCCGAGGCCAAGGCCCCCTTGCGATTTGGATAAGGAGCCTTCTACCTGGGAGAACATATCAAAGATTTTGGGCAGCATTTCGGTTGAAATACCGACGCCCTGATCTTTAATCGATATTCGCGCGATGTCGTTGCCGTTTTCAGAGATTTGTTTGACGGTTAGCGCGATGGTGCCACCGGGTTCGCTGTATTTGCTGGCATTGCTCAGTAAGTTGCTAAATATCTGGGTCAGCCGTACTGGATCGGCGTTTAGATAAATAGGTCGCTCCCAGTGGGTTACGGTGAGTTCGTGTTGGGAGGCTTCAACGGCGGCTTGGGTTGCTTCGAGGGCGGCTTGAATGGCTGAGGTCAAGTCGGTTCTTTCTAATCGCAAGTCAATTTTTCCTCGGCTGATGCGGCTAACGTCTAGCAGGTCGTCGATAAGATGTACCATTTGCGTCATTTGGCGATCCATCATGTCGCGCAGGCGGTTGAGCGTTTCGCGGTCGGTGTCGCCACGGCGCATAATTTGGAGGCCGTTGCGGATTGGAGCGAGCGGGTTGCGCAGTTCGTGGGCGAGCGTGGCCAGAAACTCGTCTTTGCGGCGGTCGGCTTCGGAAAAGTCGGCGACTAGCTGGCGCAGATTGTCTTCTGTCTGTTTGCGGGCGGTGATATCTACGACGACGCTGGGGAGCTGTATGGCTTTGCCCGATTCGTCTCTATCTATTCGGCCTCGAGCGCTGACCCAGCGAATGCCGCCATCTTGTCTAACTAACCGATAGTCGGCCTGGTAAATGGAGCCTGAGGCGATCGCACTCTGAATAATTTGCGTTACCCGCTCGCGATCGCCCGGATGAACAGCGTCCATATAGTCCGCCATCCCGCCCCTAGATATCTGCTCGGGCGCTCTGCCAAACATAGCAGCTAAAGTGTCGTCGGCATGGACGCGGTCGTTTTTAATGTCGTATTCCCAAGTGCCAATTTCAGCCATTTTCAGGGTGGAGTCCAGGCGGGTGCGAGCGTCATTAATCTCCTTTTCAGCGCGTTTGCGTTCGGTAATATCAGCAACGATGCCGAACATGCGATCGCCTAGCGGCCGCTTTCGTTTTTGAAGCTTACCCTTAGCGCCTATCCACCGCTGCTTTCCATCGGCTCGATTAATTCGGCATTCAAATTCCCACGTAGAGCCATCTTCTGTCGCCTGATGAAAAGCTGCGTCTACTAGAGGCCGATCTTCTGGCAATATATGCTCTAAAAATGTTTCGTAAGACCACTCAGGTAAAGGAGACTCGTAGCCAAAAATTTGGTCGTGTCTGAGATTTCGATTGGCCTCATTAGTCATCAAATTGAGATCCCATTGCCCCAACTCAGCCGCAGCTAAAGCCAGACTGAGGCGATTTCGCTCATATTGCAGCTGATTGTTTTGCTGCTGCCTTTCGGTAATGTCGCGAAAGACCAGGACGCAGCCCACCATTTCGTCATTGATCCGGATGGGCGCGGCGCTGTCGTCAATGGGTATTTCGGTGCCGTCTTTGGCAATTAAAAGGGTGTGGTTGGCAAGTCCCAAAACGATCCCTTGATCTAGCGCTCTGGTAACCGGACTGATGATAGCTAGACGGGTATCTTCACTAATGATTTTGAAGATGTCTTCTAGCGGGCGACCTTTGGCATCATCGTTTGTCCAACCGGTTAGCGATTCGGCGATCGCATTTAGCGTCTCTACCCGGCCGCTGCGGTCTGTTGTAATCACCGCGTCGCCGATGCTCAGCAGGGTGGTTCGAAGTAGCTCTGCTTGCGCGGCCAAGTCAGTCACCGCCTGATCGCGTTGGCGCTGCCATTCTCGCCGCTGAGCGCGGATCGTTCGTATCAGCAAAAAGCCGATGGCCCCTAGTCCTGCTAGGATCAGTACGCCTAATAGCGGCACCGCCAAGCTAGCCGACGGCTTAGGCTGTTCGGTAGGCGGTTGAGCAGCGCTAGGAAGTGCGGTTTGCGCCATCCAAAGTTTAGTAGGATCGTTAATGCGTGACATGATTTAGATCGTCTGGGGGATGGGTCTTACGCATGCGCGCACTAGGTTCGCAGCAGCTCAGAAAACTTAACTAAGAGGACTTAACTCAGAAAACTTAACTCAGAAAACTTAACTAACTGAAACACTTCTATCAAAATGTATCGTACTTTTTGGGCGATTTATTCGCTCAGTTGCTCTATGCAAAATTGCCCTTTCATCAGGAAGACTTGATGCTCCCAAAAGAAGATTTGCTAAAACGTTCTGAGAATAGGGAAGCGCTTTCTCGGGTAATTGACAAAGCAGAGCAAGCTATTCGCACCTGGGAACCGGTCGCGACCGATTTTTTATCGCCGCCTGAGCTGTCTGAGGCCGAGGCTGTTTTTGAGCAGTTAACGGATATTCATACGATGGCGAGCGGCGGCTATCCGCAGGCTGAGCGTCAGCGAATGGTGATTGCGCGTTCAGAAATTCCGCTCGAAGGTGAAGCAGTTCCGTTGGCGGCGCTGAGTATTGCCGGTAATTTTTTGTTCGATACGGCCTCTCATCGCGACTTTTTAGGCTCGCTGCTAGGAACGGGACTGGTGCGCGATAAGGTGGGCGATATTATTGTACTGGGCGAGCGGGGGGCGCAGGCGATTGTTGTGCCTGAGCTGGTTGAGTTTTTGAGTACGAGTCTAAATCAGGTGCGTTCGGTGCCGGTGAAGACGAGCCAAATTGAGCTTAGCGAGCTGCGGGTGCGCGAACCGCGAAAGAAGGAAATGACGACGGTAGAGGCTTCGATGCGATTGGATGCGATCGCCTCTGCCGGGTTTGGCATGTCGCGCAGCAAAATGGCTGACATGATTACCGGGGGTGACGTTCGCATTAACTGGAAGCCAATCACGCAATCTAGCCACAAGGTGCAGACGGGCGACTTGATTGCGATTCGGGGTAAAGGACGGCTAGAAATTGGCGATGTAACAGTAACGAAGAAAGAGCGATATCGGGTTCAGTTAACACGTCTGGTATAAAACGCGGCGGACATAAAACGCGGCGGGCATAAAACGTGGCAGGTATAAAACGCGACGCGTATAGTCAATGATCGTTCTGAGGCTAGTTTCGGTAAAAATATCGAGCAATTATTGAGCAATAGTGACTTGATCTCACCATTAACTACGTAAACTTACCGGATAGTCACCTTGTTTGTTGTATGAGGGGTTAGACCCCTTACAAGCGGGAGCGAGATTAGGACATGGCTCGGCTTAGCGATCGCGCCTTCAAAGTCATCGAACTTGAGATCAACAACCTGCACAATCAGGGCGTTATCGACAAGCTCGACAGCATCATTCTGGTTGCTCGCCTCCAGACGCTACAGGCTGAGTCGGGCAAACATTTAACGCGCATTCAAATTTGGAACCACCTCTGCGATGTGATTCCAGAAATTGATCCTAAAGTGCTCACTAGCGCAGCGGCCAATGGTGAAAACCTATCTGATATTCGAATTTCTGCCGGGGTAGGCGCAACGGCGGTGCTAGTAGCTTCGATGTTTGGGATGGGGTCAACCACGGCCTCTACGAGCACTCCTATCCTGCCGTCTCAAATGAGTCAAGGCGCAGCTAAAGGCACAGATAAAAGCGCAGTTAAAAGCGCAGCTAAAGCAGAAAATCAGGTTGAGAGCCGCGCGCAAAACCCGATCAGCCAGCCTTTATCGCTAAAGGCAAGGTTTACCAGAGCGAGCGCCGGGGCGTCTGAGTCAACCGCTTTGATTCAGGCTAAGCAGTTGGGTTGGCAGGCCGCGCTAAGAGGGCAAAACCCGCCGCACAGTGCTCAGCATTGGCAGGAGACAGCGGCGCTATGGCAGCAGGCCATTGTTTACCTGCATCAGGTGCCGAAACGCTACGCAGATTATGCGGCGGTTGAGGCCAAGATTGCTTTTTATCAGCGGAATCTGGCCGAAGTTGAGGGTAGACGAATGGCCGCGATCGCCCAAGAAAGATCCGCTCAACTCTCAAAGCCTGAGCCTTCTGTGCAAACGAATGCGCCTCATTTTTCGACGACTGATATGGATCATTTAGCGATCGCCCGGCGCTACGGATGGCAGGCCGCGCTAGCCAGTCAAAAGGCACCTTTTCCGGCGCAAAAATGGGCCGATATCTCTCGTGGCTGGAAAACAGCGCTGCACCATCTAGAGCAGGTTCCTATCGACAGCCCTCAATACACTGAGGCCCAGCAGGTTAAAATAACCTATCAGCAAAACTTAGCGGCAGTGCAGCAGCGCTATCGACAAGAGCAGGTGGCCAGCCAGAGCGTCGCTTCTCTGCAAGCGGCCCTAGATGAGATCGAACAATCGGGACTTTCCCGTCAGACCAAAGAGCGGCAGAACCAGGCCATTCTGACCAGACTGCGAGCGATCCCAGCGGGAACTGACGCTTACTTGCAGGCCCAGAGCGCAATCAGCCAAATTAATAGCAGCGAGATCCGCCCGACTAAAACCATCGCAGCTTCCTATCGCTAGCTCAACATCCAGCAAACCCTAGGCTATTTAGCTGTTCATTGAGCCGTTTATCTAGCCGTTCACTGAGCAGACTGATCGTAGGGCCTAGTTGGCTCATACGGACTTTCAACAGCCGAGCCAAACCTTTCTATTTGATTAAAGTGGTCATTTCTTTCTGCATTCCGTCTAAAGCAGCACGAACGGACAGGCAGGATGTGTCATTATGTAACGGATTTGCCAGGTGTGCTTAACCCAATTTCACTATCGGCAAACATAAAGTTCGGCAAATACGAAATTGGTATCAAGTAAACCCGCTGGCAGGAAATGGAGCAAGCAATGGAATCCGTCGAGTCCATCTATAAATATGCCTGGATTATCCCCGTGCTGCCGCTATTCGGCGCAGCCGTTGTGGGCACAGGCTTAATCAGCTACAACGAAGCGACCAACAAGCTCAAAAAGCCGGTCGCAACTTTTATCGTCAGCCTTATTGGCACAGCGATGGCGCTGTCCATCATGATTTTGGTCAGTCAGCTTCAAGGACACGCCCCCCATACCTATTTAATCGAATGGGCCTCCGCTGGAGACTTTACGATTGATATGGGCTTTACCATCGACCACATCACGTCGCTGATGCTGGTAATTGTCACTACCGTTGCCTTTCTGGTGATGATATACACCGATGGCTACATGTCTCATGACCCAAGCTATGTCCGCTTTTACGCATATTTGAGCCTCTTTAGCTCCTCTATGCTGGGTCTGGTCATGAGTCCTAACCTTTTACAGGTTTATGTCTTTTGGGAGCTGGTGGGCATGTGTTCCTACCTGCTAATTGGCTATTGGTACGACCGAGACGGCGCTGCCGATGCTTGCCAGAAGGCATTTGTCACCAACCGAGTGGGCGACTTTGGTCTGCTGCTGGGAATGCTTGGCCTGTTTTGGGCGACCGGAACTTTTGAGTTTGAGCTGATGGGCGATCGCCTCAGCGATTTGGTCACTACGGGCGTTATTTCGGGTGGCTTGGCGGCTCTGTTTGCGGGCTTAGTCTTTATGGGGCCAATGGCGAAGTCGGCACAGTTTCCTCTACATGTGTGGCTGCCAGATGCTATGGAAGGCCCCACGCCAATCTCGGCGCTGATTCACGCAGCTACCATGGTGGCGGCAGGCGTATTTTTGATTGCGCGGATGTATCCCGTTTTTGAAAACATTCCTTCGGTAATGAGTATCATTGCCTGGACAGGCGCTATCACCGCTTTTGTGGGTGCGTCGATTGCCATCACGCAAAACGACATCAAGAAAGGGCTAGCCTTTTCTACGATGTCTCAGTTGGGCTACATGGGTATTGCCATGGGCGTTGGTGCATATACCGCTGGACTGTTTCAATTGATGACTCACGCTTACTTTAAGGCAATGCTGTTCCTGGGTTCTGGCTCGGTGATTCATGGCATGGAAGAAGTGGTGGGCCACGATCCGGCGCTGGCGCAAGATATGCGTTTGATGGGTGGATTGCGCAAGTACATGCCGATTACGGCGATTACCTTTTTGATTGGTACGCTGGCAATTTCGGGACTGCCTCCTTTTGCGGGTTTTTGGTCGAAGGATGAAATCTTAGGCGCTGTGTTTGAGGTGAATCCGGTCATGTGGGCGATTGGTTGGATTACAGCCGGTGCGACCGCGTTCTATATGTTCCGCATGTATTTCTCTACCTTTGAAGGTGAGTTTCGCGGTAACGATGCGGATATACGCAAACGGGTGAAGGTTCAGTCTTTGCAGATGGCAGGCGCGTCGATGGGGCCAGGGGCGATGAGCGCTCAGGAGCTAGCGGTAGAATCAGCTGATCACGAAGATCATCCTCACGCTGAAAAGCCGCATGAGTCGGTTTTGAGCATGACTTTTCCGCTGATGATGCTGGCGATTCCGTCGGCGCTAATTGGTTTGGTCGGTACGCCGTTTGCCAACTACTTTGAAGCGTTTATTTATCCTTCGGGTGAAGCGTTAACGGTTGCCGAGATTGCTGAAGAGTTTGACGTTGATGAGTTTGTGCGGATGGCTGGGCTGTCTGTGGCAATTTCGGTGGCGGGAATTATCTTGGCGGTGCTGATGTATCGGACTAAGACGATTAGTGCTGAGGCGATCGCCAACAAAATCAAGCCACTCTACAACTTCTCACTCAACAAGTGGTATATCGACGACCTCTACCGCGAGGTCTTTATCAAAGGCACTCGCAGATTGGCAAAGGGCGTTCTGAACGTAGACGTAAAAATTGTCGACGGGATTGTTAACTTCACTGGCTTTTTCACACTCGTGACGGGCGAAGGGTTGAAATACTTCGAGAATGGCCGCGCTCAGTTCTATACGCTAATCGTGTTTGGCGCGGTGCTAGGTCTGATTTTTCTATCGGGACTGAACTAGCGATCAATCGGGCCTTCCTGGCGCAAAATACGTTTCAGGCAAAAACGTTGAGAGGGGGCTGAATTATCAGTCCCCTCTTTTGTCTTTTGCTATTTATAGGCGACTGCGGCACTCGTTGGCCCAGAGAGATGAATGATCTCAAAGCGCTGAAAGCCTATCTCTGTACACCAGCTGCGAAAATCCGCGCCCGTATAATCAAAAGCCTCGCCCACCTCAATCAGCATATTGAGGGACATCAGCAGACCAAAAGCGTTCTCCCGGCGCGCGTCATCAATGACATTTTCGATAGCAATGAAAGCTCCTCCTGCTGGCAATGCATCGTAAGCTTTTTTAATTAGCATTTTCTTTTGATCAAGGTTCCAATCGTGCAGAATATTACCCATCGTAATAACATCGGCAGCAGGCAAATCATCTTTAAAGAAATCGCCAGAGACCGCTTTAATTCGATTTGTCATCCCGGCCTCATCTATTTGTTTTTGAGCGTGTGGTGCAACTGGCGGCAGATCAAAGCTGTTAAAGGATAGATATGGATGGTGTGAAGCAACAATTCGAGACAGTAGTGCCAGCGCGCCACCAATGT
>JBBSOB010000194.1:0-9281 GCA_038260205.1 Phormidesmidales cyanobacterium | reverse complement strand
GACCTGCCGATTATGGAAGAGGCCGATTTATGCGTCAAGTTGGCCCAAAAAGGAAAGATCAAACAGGTTAATCGCACCGTGCAATCTTCCGATCGCCGGGTGGCGCAGTGGGGCGCACTGAAGGCCAATTTTATTTATCTGGCGATTGGCTTGCTGTGGGGCATGGGCGTTTCGGCAGTCAGGTTAAAGCGTTTTTATGAGGACGTTCGGTAGCCTATGCCACTCTCCAACGTTTTGAGCCGTGGCCTTGAGCCAGTAAGGGCGCTGGCCTGGATAATTATCAAAGCCTGGATACGCAAAAGCTTTCCAACCGTTGAACAGCTTTCTACAGCCGCGCTAGCGAGCCAAATAGAACAGGATGAGCCGCTGCTGCTGCTTGACGCTCGACAGCCGGAAGAGTATGCGGTGAGTCATTTGCCAGGGGCTAGTCAAGCTACCTCTGTGGACGAGGTGGCGGCGTTGAAGCCTAGTGAGAATGCGGCGGTTGTGGTTTATTGCTCTATTGGCTATCGCTCGGCTCGATTGGTAGAGCAGTTGAAATCATCGGGCTACTCGGCAGTGAATTTAGAAGGGTCTTTATTTCAGTGGGCCAATGAGCATCGGCAGCTAGTTGCGGCTGGGCAACCAACGCATCGGGTGCATTCCTATAGTCCGGTTTGGGGGCTGCTGCTTAGCTCGGCTGATTCGGCTGATTCGGCTGATTCGGCTGATTTGGCTGAGCCGTCTGAGCCGTCTGAGTATTAGAAGGGGCGATCGCCTGCTGAGTTTCCCAAATCGATAAGTCTTCTGGCCGATCGATATCGGTTAATACGCTGAGCTGAGAGACGGAGAGCTGATGGCGGCGGGCGATCGCCTTTGTCGTTGCCAATACTCGATCTGTTCCCCAGGGAATGTCTTCAAATAAACAGCGATGCATGGCGCGTAAAGCAATCAGATAATACCCCCCATCAGCCGCAGGCCCTAACACCACATCGTGCGAATCCAGTTGCTTTAGCGCTTGCTCTATCTCGTGGCCGCTCAGGGTTGGACAATCGCTGCCGATAACGACTGCTCGCGCGATTCCTTTAGCAAATGTTTGGGTCAGCGCAAACATAAGCTTTTCGCCCAAACTACCGCTGCACTGAGACGTTAGCAATAGGTCTGATCCTAGCCAGTGCAGCATCTGGGCTTTGCTGCCGCCCGCAAAATGTATCTGTAAGCTGATCTGTTTTTGGGCGCAAAAGGGCTGAAACTGTTTGAGTAAGTGCTCTGTCATCTGTCGTTGCAGACTGGCGGCACCGGCTGCGCCCAAGGCGGGAATAAGCCGAGTTTTGGTCTGGCCCGCTTGAGGATAGCGCGTGAATATCATCAGGCAATCTGAGGCCGCCTGGGGATGAACTGATGGAGGCATCGCGAGCAAGTAACTCCGCTAAGAGCAGCAAGTTTTCTTAATTATGCGGGGGTTTCGGTGGCCGTGGGGTATTCGTGGGTAACAAAAGGGAGCGCTACGACCTGTGCAGCTACGTCATTCACCGTCACGCTCAGTCCTTCGCCGCCCGCTTTTGTCCGTAAATAGGCAAGAGCGAATGAACTGGACGAAGCATCTGGCTGATTCCCAAACGAATCGTCTGTGAAGCTGGTTACTTTGCCGATTTTGGCTTCGCCTAACCAAACCGTCTCTCCTACGGCGACGGGATTTTCTAGGGACAGACCCCACAGCCTTTTTTTAACGCCTTTGTAGGTATTTAACCGCGCAATAGTCTCTTGACCGATGTAGCAACCTTTTTCAAACGAAACGGTGGGCCAGAGTCCTGCTTCGAGCGGATTGTCATCTGCTGTTAGCTCTTTTCCAGGCATGGGGCGTCCCTGTCGAATTCGTAAGGCTTCCCACTGATCGGCGCTGCCTGCTTTGGCACCCGCGGCTAAAAGGGCTTGATGGATGGTTTCGGCATGGGCGCGATCGCCCCAAAGGGTATAGCCTGCGATCGCTAAATCGCTACCCACCGCCATAGAAACTTCTGCACCGGCCACTGAAACTTGCTGATGGCTAAACTCAGCTTGACCAATGAGCCTATCTGCACCAATTTGGCGGGCAATTTCATCGCTGCCTGCGCCTAAAAAAGTGAACATAAAGGTCTGCTCGCTCTCATCAGTGAGCGTTACTTTGTCTGAGAAAAAGATGTAGCGATCCATCCAGTCGTAAAGCGGCTTTGCCATCCCTGGAGAGACCACAACGAGGAGATCGTCTTTTTGAACATACACCGTTGTTAGATCAAGCGTACGTCCGGTAGAGGTGACAAAGACGGTATGTGCACCCTGGCCATCAGAAAGTTGTTCAATATTTTGAGTAGTTTGGTTGTGTAAAAAACGAACTCTGTCGGCTCCTGTCAGGCGAATACGGCCCCAGTCGCTGCGGTCAAACACAATGGGGCCTAAAGATTCTGTTGTTTTCGTTTGTGCGGACGGTTGACTGGACGGTTGATTAGACTGTGGAAGGGTCATGGGTTTCTTTTGCCCTGGAAGATCATCGGAACGCCTTTGGCAGGGGCAAGGGTAATGCCTCTGCGCTTAGAGATTTCGGGCTGCTCGCTAGCCAAGCTAAACCGATAGCGCGAGAGCAGGGTGGCCACCACTAGCTTCATCTCATACGAAGCCAAGGCTTCACCGACACAGCGTCTCGCGCCATTGCCGAAGGCGATAAATTCGTAGGGAGAATATTTGCGGGTTAGAAATCGCTCGGGCAGGAAAGCGGTGTGATTAGGATAGAGATCTTCTCGCTGGTGGGTGAGAAAGATGCAGCCGAGAAAGATGGTTTCGGGGGCAAAGGTGCGACCCAGAATTTCGACTTCGGTTTTGGCCACGCGGGGAAACGTAAACATGGCGACGGGCGATCGCCTCAAAGTCTCTTTGCAAACGGCGGTTAAATAAGGAAGTGCGGCAATTTCGCCAGGGGTTGCGGCTGGGCCTAACGCGTCTAGCTCGGCCAAGAGATTGGCTTTAACTTCTGGCTGCTTATGCGTCCAGTACATAGCCCAGGAAATAGCAGTGGCGGTGGTTTCGTGGCCCGCCATCAGCAACGCCATTAGCTCGTCTCGCAGTTCGATTTCGCCTAGCGCTTCGCCGTCTTCGGTGCGAGCGGCCATCAGCATCGAGAGAATGTCTTTGCGGCTGTCGTCGAGGTTAGATTGGCGATCGCGAATTTCTGCATAGATTAAATCATCTAGCTGCTGCCGCCGCCGGACAAATTGGCCCCATGGACTCCAAGCACCCAAATCTACTTGCAGTCCGCTAAAAAATAGCATTAGCGCCGAGGACGGCGAGCCAAATACATCGACCGTATCGGTGAGTAGTCGCATAATCTCTTGCGAGCGATCGCTGTCTGTAAGGCCGAAGACAACGCTGGAGATAATTTGCAAGGAGATTTTTTGCGTTAGCGTTCGAGCGGCAAAGCGTTCTCCTTGATCTAGCTCGGCGACGATGGCGTCGGTGATCTGACAGATGAGCTGACCGTAAACATCAAGCCGTTCGCCGTGAAAGGCCGGGGCTATTAGCTGCCGCCGCTCTTTATGGCGATCGCCGCTAAGCATAATGGCCGAGGCATCGCCGATTAGCGGGGTTAGCAGACGGTTATGCTCACCGGGCGCGTGAAAAAGAGTGCGATCGCGACTGAGAATAAACTGTAGCGCCTCTGGATGGCTAGCAATAATCACCGACCCCGCCCCAAAGCCAAACGTATCTTCCTCAAAGAAATCTGGCAGCTTGGCCTTAGTAGACTCTAAATAGTTGACCGGATCCAATATCCACTTTAGCTGCCGGAGGAGGCGCGCTCCTGGAGGCTTACCTGGAGGCTGAGCTGTTAACGGGTTGGGCGGCAGGGCGGTTTTAATCAAGGGGTTGCTCCGGTTTATGAATCCTGACAATTGCGGTTTTCTTCATTGCCATCAGGCATGATGGTGTGGCAAAAAATTGCTCGGCTGCGGTTCACAGATCGTAAATTGGCATCGGTTAAATCTGCGCCGGTAAAATCGGCAGCGCCGACAACGGCTGCGGTCATCTCTGCGCCGATGAGATTAGCGTCGGTGAAGTTGGCATCGGTGAAGTTGGCTTGGGTTAAGTCTGCGCCGCTGAGGTTGGCACCGGTGAGGTTGGCATTTTGAGCCTGTGCGCCGTTCATTTCAGCGCCGCTGAGATTGGCCTTAGTTAAATTTGTCTCCGTTAGATCGGCTAACATGAGATTTGTTTTAGAGAGGTCTGTATTGCTAAAGTTGGCGTTGGTTAGAGACGCCACTTTCAAGTTGGCGTTGTGAAAGTCTTGATTGCTCAGATCGGCATCATTGAAGATACAAACCGGGCATTCGTTGTTCATTTGCAGCGCGTCTACGTCTTCTTCTATGTAGGCCCAGCTCGGAGCGGCGAATCCTAGCCAGCCGACTAGCGTCACGCAAACTGCCAACAAAAACGGAGCAAACCCTTTCATCTTCATGCCTTTTTTCAAACCTGAATACTAAAACTAACGTTTTCTATTGTCACACACTGTTAGGCAGATGCGGATAGGCAGATTGCGGACAGACAGAATGCCAGCAGATGCCAGCAGATGCGGGCAGATGCAAGCAGACAGATGCAAGCAGACAAATGCCGGTATTTAGCCGCTACGACTAATCAAATGCATTAGGATTATCTCCCAAGGGCATGTTTAGCTTATCAACAGCCGTTCATTACGCGTATTTCATGAAAGGGTCAACCCAAGCAGCCGTTAAAGTAACGACTAGCGCATCCAATCCTAAGCTACAGTTTTTACTTCTATATCTCGTTGTAGGCGTCGTGGCGTTAACGTTATATAGCAGAGACATAGCCTGGCGAGAGAGCGCTGAAATACTGCGCGACTGCGTTATTTTGACCTGGGTAGTCAGCATAGCAAATATGCTGTTGGGCAATGGGTTAGGTAAGATTTTTGGCCTTCGTCCGCGTCGGCTAATAGGGCTGCTGGGCATTCCCTTTTCGCCATTACTGCACCGCGATATTGCCCATTTAGTAGCAAATACGCTGCCTTTTCTGGTTTTGGGCTGGTTTATTCTAGTTCAAGGTGAGCTAGCGTCGAGCAGTAGCTTCTACACGATTACGGTGACGATTTTGCTAATTGGCGGATTGGGCACCTGGCTGTTTGGGCGCGATGCCATCCATTTGGGCGCTAGCGGACTGATCTTTGGCTATATCGGATTTTTGCTGATCAATGGCTATCAGGTTCAGACCTTAATTACGATTGGGTTTGCAATGATTGCGTTTTTGATGTACGGCAGTCAGTTACGGTCAATGCTGCCGAGTTCTAGCAAAGATACGGTGTCCTGGGAGGGACATTTGTTTGGCTTTATAGGTGGGATTGTGGCGGGTACGCGTCCGGATTTGCTGAGTACGATTTCTGAGGCGTTGAATCGAGCGTTGCAGTAGGTCAAATTTATGAGTGATGACTCGCAAACTTGGCTGTTCTAAGGAGTGAATCAGAAGTAGCGAATCAGAAGTAGTGAACTAGAAGCAGTGAACTAGAAGCAGTGAACCAGAGGCAGTGGACGATTTAAAGAGTGGACGATAGTGGCCACCCTTGTTGTTTGTTTTAGCTGGGGCCGGGATATAGTTTACGAGTGTTTCTGTTCTGGGGCACCGGGTGTATTTTAAAATGCTGGTAGTTCAACAATTTTCTTTTCAGGATATCGTCATGAAATCTCTTGTACTGGGTGGATTTGTTGCCCTTAGCGTTGTCGGAATGGGCGCAGTTTCGATGCCTGCGATCGCCCAATCCACTCCCGAAACTGCGCAGACTGCCCCTCAGTCAACGAGCGGCGTTTTGCGAACGACGTTGGAACGTGAGGAAACGCTCTACCTTAATAAAAACAAAACTTACGACTATGACTTGGTGCTGCGCGCTGCGTCGGCGATTGGGAATCAGCGGCTGCCCGTAGGAACGATTATTCGCGGGCAGTTTGAACCGGCGGAGGGGGGCTTAGTGTATGTGGCGAATTCGGTGGAGATTGCCGATAGGATTTATCCCATTCGGGCGGCTTCGGAGTTGCTGCGCGATCGCAAAGATCCCAGACAGACTTCGACGGGCGCAGTTCTAACCGATGCAGCGATTGGCGCAGCAGGTGGCTATATTTTGAGCGAGGTTCTTGGCAAACCAAATCTGTGGAAAGTAGCCGGTGGTGCAGCAGCAGGTGTTTTGGTAGGAAATACCACTGCGCCTTTTGTAGTCATCGTAAAGCCTGAAGACCCAATCATGCTGTTTGCTAACTAGTACATAAAGCCCATGGCTGCCTAGCCCTTATGCCCTTACGTAGGGGGCCAGATCTTCCCATAAAGCTGGAAACTGGGCGCGAATTTCATCGGCTTTGGCAATCGTCATATCGCGATAGTCAAAGCCGGGAGCGACCGCTTCGCCGAGCAAGCCATATTCCCCTGTTTCTAGTACAGCAGCTTTCCAATAGCCTTGGGGTACGAGCAATTGGGGCACTTCTCCTTGCTTTATATTGAGTCCTAATTTGACTCGGCTCAGGGTCTTGTTCAAATCAATGAGAACATACGTAATTGGCGAGCCTGCCTGGAAGTAGTGCATGATGTCTGACCTATTTTGGTGCAGATGATCGATAGGCCGATCGTCCGTCAACAAATAGTAAATTGAGGTCATAACTGAGCGGGTCTGACCAGCTCTAGGCGTTTGAATCTCCTCAGCGGCCCGATAAGTTTCTGAAAAATAGCCACCTTCAACATGCTCTACTAGCGATAGCTGCTCAATTAAATCTTGCTTGTTCATCATTTTGTTTTTTTGGCATCACTACGCCTTTTCATCACAATACCTTTTCGTCACAATGTCTTTTCATCACTGTGCCTTTTGCTTTAGACAGAGCAATCTATTCTGAAGACATTATCGGCAGGTTTAGCTGCGGTGAGCTTATCCCAGTTAATTTCGTCTAAAAACTCTTCGGGTTTGTTAGTTTCTACAACATCAACCCCCCATTCTCCCTGCTGTAGAGAAGGTGGCTCTCCTGTAGGCGGCGTTATTTTCAAGCCTCCTAATGCCATGACGATAAATCCAGCGGCTTTAGTATTTTTGCGATAGTTGGCCAAGGTTTCGGCGCACAGCTCTCCAGCACTTTTTGCGGTATAGCGCACTTTTGCATAGCGCACTTCTACTATCCAGTGAGAGTTTTCAATGTAAGTCGCTTCAATGCCTGCTTTGTCGGCAAAGGCTTGCGAGAATATTTCCGCAAATTCTGCTCGATTGAGTGGATGTATTTCGCCGTCTGTCAGGGCGAAATTGTGGGAGAGCAGCATACGTGAGTCGGGTTGATCTGCCATAGTTAAAGCTTTGCTAAACCTTAGTTTGAGAACGTTTGGATATAGATCGTTTGGGACGTGCCAAACAAATTGCTTTATAGAATATCTGCTTTCGGCAGTTTTAGCATCTACCTGTTGCGAGAAGGATTTTGTCTATGAAAGTATCCGCTTTTCGATTCAGTCCTACGCTGGTTGCAGCCGTATCGCTGACAGATAGGTTTGTTGGTCTGCGGCTTTGGGGTTAGGAGATAGGAGATGCGAATGGATGGGGAAAGTCTTCTATTATGAATTCTGTTTTAGCTTTGAGATTTGATGGTAAAAAATAAGAGAGTGTTGTTTTGAATTCGCTGTGGAGATTTGCGCGAGGGCGAGACGTATCAAGAATCGAAAAGTATTTTTAAGATGTGTTTGGGCAGTAAAACAGCTTATTGATTGGCAAACCAGTGAATGAGCTTGTAAGCGATGCTGAGTTCACCAGGGACGGAAGGCAGATTTCTTTTGTGAAACCAGGCAGCGGCTTCTATTTCTGTTGGATCGGGGATAATTTCTCCGCTGGCATATTCGGCGATAAAGCCCACCATTAACGAATCTGGAAAGGGCCAAGGTTGAGAGCCGAAGTAGCGGATATTTTTGATTTCGATATTAACTTCTTCTTTTACTTCGCGGGCGACTGTTTCTTCTAAGGATTCACCGGGTTCTACAAAGCCTGCTAGTACGCTATACATGTCTTTTTTAAAGCGCGGAGCGCGGGCGAGTAAAACATCTTCTCCTTTGTGAATCAGCATGATGACGGCAGGCGAAAGGCGGGGGTATTGACGAAGGCTGCATTTTGGACAGCGTTTGGCACGTTCGGTGGGGGCTTGCTGCATGGGGGTAGCGCAGTGGCCGCAGTATTGATGGGTGCGATCCCAGGTGATGAGCTGAACAGCGCGGGCTGCGATCGCAAACAAATCTTCTGGCAAGAAAGTGTAGAGCGATCGCAAATTTTGAAAGGCTAAACCTTCAGGTAGGTCAGTTCCCTCGATAAGTTCAGCGGCAATGCAGGGTTGGCCGTTGAGGTAGCCAAGGAATTGGGTGCGCTGCGATCGCAACCCCAGAGCTTCTAAGGTGGATGAGCGCGGCAGACCACAGGGAGTGGGTTCTGTGGCTGTGAGTAGATTAATTGTGAGTAGATTAGCGCGATCGCAAATGAACCACCAAGTCGGTACGGTTGAATCTGAGGTGGCTTGGGGCGCGGTGGCTGGAATGAAATGAGCCGGGAGGGCGAAGGGCTGCTGAATCATAGAAATGTGGACTGACTTTGGAAAAAGGCGTTATTGCAGAAAGCGTTATTAAAAAGGCGTTATTGCAGAAAGCATCAGGTAAGTCGGGGCATGGTCGGGATCCGGCGGGCCGAGGCCGATAGCGCTGACAGGGCTACTTCCCATACCAGCCGGGGTTGAACGTAGGCGAGTAGCTGAGTTCGAGCTTGCTCTAATACTTTGAGCGCCTTGCTGTTGCTGAGTCCTTGCTGCCAGTAGCGATGCTGTAAGTAGTCGATCAGCCAGAGCTGGGCTTCGGTGTCTAGCGCCTGGTTGATGTCGCGAGCGGCGGTGAGAGCAGCCCGTAAGCTGACGGGTGGTTTTTCTAATTGAGTTAACAGCTCCAGCGGCAGGGTCTGTAACTGCTGCCAGCTTTCAATGGCGCGGCCTGGGGAGCCTTGAGCGATCGCCAATACTTCTGCGGAGTCTAAAATCTCTGACTGTCCGGTTTGGGTAAGAACTTCGGCCATTTGGGCGGGGTTGAGGCGGCGAAAAGGGATAGATTGGCAGCGAGAAATTAGGGTGGGCAGGAGTGACTGCGGATTAGGTGCCATTAAAACCAGCGTGGCCTGGCCGGGTTCTTCCAGAGTTTTGAGTAGGGCGTTGGCGGCGGCTTCGGCCATGCGTTCGGCCTGCTCTACGATGACGACGGCGCGGCTAGATTCGAGAGCGGGG
>JBBSOB010000193.1:0-9322 GCA_038260205.1 Phormidesmidales cyanobacterium | reverse complement strand
GAAGTGATATTAGTGGCTTGTAAGGTTCTAATCTATATCTATCAGACCTTACAGCCTTTTTCTACCTTTTCTCCTTTCCTTAAGTCAGTGCCATTGATGTAGAGATAGTTTTCATACAAGCAAAACGTTCAGAAAGTTTTGATCTTGGAGATATTCTTAAATTCAAGGAATCAATTTTTCGATTTATCAACCAAGATCCTTACGAGGTGGTTGATGATTTACAAAAAGAAGCTAGAAAAGCATTCGACATAGTTTTTGATAACGTAACTAAAGTTCGAGGAGGAAAACCGTCGTTAGTAGCAAGATATGTCACTACTGGCATCTATGGACATCCTGATGCTTTAGAGACAGCCAAAAGGGATATGATTTCACAGATCCAATCCCTTGGGCTATTTCAGAACATTGATATTTTATTCATCGGCAGAGAAGAGCTAATTGATAACTGGGTCTCTAGCTACAGCGGTGTTGAGGCGGCTTTGCCAATGCAAGCTAGTGCTACATTACCTCATATTGCTGGTGTTGAAGAATCTTACTTAGTGATCGCAAAAGCATCAGATTATGTCACTAATCTACTCAGCTCTCCTGATGGAACGATAAGGAATCAGATTTTCGAGGAAAATGTTCGACATTTTCTTGGAGCTGAAAACCCTGTTAATACAAAAATTAAAGAGACACTGAGTGATGTAAATGGTAAAACTCGTTTTCCCGTTCTAAATAACGATGTAACTATTGTCAGCCCTGATGTTCGTGTGCAGGGAAACACCCTTCATCTTAATAATTATCAGATTGTTAACGGTTGCCAAACATCTCATGTTCTTTTTGAAAATAGGGATGAACTAACCGATGATATTACGTTAACTATCAAAGTGGTAGAAACTGCTGACGAAGATGTATTCAGTGAGCTTGTCCGAGCAACGAACAGTCAATCAAAAGTTGAGGAGACGCAGTTCTTATCTCTCAGTCCAATTGCGAAAAGGGTAGAGTCATATTTCAACACATTTGATGGACAGGATGGCCGACTATATTTTGAAAGAAGAGATCGTCAATACGTTGGCCGTGGTATACCGGCTATTAGAATAATTACTCTCCACAACGTTGCAAAGTGTGTTGCATCTATGTTTTTGCGCAGACCAGATCTAGCATACAGATATCCCAAGCAGATGTACAAGACTTTAGGCGAAACTATATTTTCTGATAGTAATAAAGAGTCAATTTTTTATGCAGGAGCTCTTACACTTTATCGATTTCATCTTCTAGCATCAAATAGAACGATACCTCAAAACACCAAGCGTTTGAAGTGGCATATCTTACCTGTCGTGGCAGCTTTAGTTGCTGGCAAAAATGTACCAAGAATTAACTCGCGCCAAATAGATGCCTATGCCAATGTCATTGTTGAAAAGATGATTACATATAATGAAGAGACGGTTGAGATCTTTAGAGACGCCATATCAAAATTTGGTGATTATGAATCAACAACAAACGATAGGCTAAAGCGACAGGCTGTGCTTGAAGGAGCATTAGCTCAAATTGACTAACATTACGTAGGAGCGGATGAATTGTTATGCTCAGAGATATTGATACATAGAGTTGGATTGGACAAAAAACATATGACAAGCTCTTGCAGCGGACTAGTCTAACAGCCAGTAGATAATTCAAGACGTTAGTTCATCTTTGCAAGAAGACTAAAGTTGCTAAAACCGTGGTAGCCGAATGTGACGACGAGGTGGAGCAATGGAGCCTTTAAGTTAAGTTTCGATATTCCGCAGGAAGGGCTGTTTCTGGAAGAGAGGCTATACCAACGCCACCGCGCACAAGTTTTACCGGTAGCGGAGCGGTCATTAAGGTCAATGTTATTGCTAACGGCCCTACCAGCAGACCCTTCGGTACCTACTAACAAGTCGATTAGTCAGGCAAGCGCCACATTTAACTATGCTAGCCTCTACAATGGCCTAAATTAAGCATGAATCTTTCCCGACAATACGGGCGATCGCAACCATGTCAACTCCATCCAAACCATCTGCTGAGCCCTGCATAACGACCTTCGATGAGTTCGTGCAATTGGCGGATTATTCTCTCATGGACACCTTATATGCCGACCCTGATGCCACCGAAGATGGTGACGACCACCGTGCCCGCCAGGTTTTTTCGGGTCATTTCGTACCCGTGACGCCCACGCCGCTTGCAGAACCAGAATATGTAATCCATAGCAGCACTTTTTTTAAGGAACTTGGGTTGAGCGACGAGCTGGCACTGAATGAAAAATTTCGCCATGTATTTTCTGGTGAACTCTCTGCTGTGCATGAGCCGATGCGTCAGGTTGGCTGGGCGACTGGCTATGCACTGTCGATTTATGGCTCCGAATACATCCAGCAATGTCCATTCGGCACGGGTAATGGTTATGGCGATGGTCGAGCGATATCTGTATTTGAAGGCATCATCAATGGCCAGCGCTGGGAAATGCAGTTGAAAGGAGGTGGATCAACGCCTTATTGCCGTGGTGCTGAGGGTCGCGCAGTACTCCGTTCAAGTGTGCGCGAGTTTCTAGCGCAAGAATATATGCAGGCTTTAGGTGTTCCCACATCGCGCGCTTTGACACTGTATGTTTCTAAATCTGAGACCGTTACCCGGCCTTGGTATTCAGAAGGCTCCCACTCCATTGATCCTGATATTTTAGTGGACAATCCTGTGGCCATTTCAACTCGCGTGGCACCCTCCTTTTTGCGCGTGGGTCAGCTAGAGCTATTTGCCCGCCGCGCTCGCAGCAATGCTCATCCAAAAGCATTAGAAGAGTTGAGCATGATAGTGTCGCATTTAATTGAGCGAGAATACAAAAGCGATATTAATCATAACCTTGCGTTTGTAGATCAATTGGTTGAGTTGGCTAAGCTATTTCGCCAGCGTCTAACTTCACTAGTAGCTAATTGGCTACGGGTTGGCTATTGCCAGGGTAATTTTAACAGTGACAACTGCGCCGCTGGTGGCTTTACCCTCGACTATGGACCCTTTGGGTTTTGTGAAATTTTTGACCCACTGTTTCAACCTTGGTCTGGCGGCGGCGAACACTTTTCATTCTTCAATCAGCCAGTCGCAGCAGAAGCGAATTATCATATGTTTTGGAAAGCTGTGCGATCGCTACTTGCAGACAATGCTGACGCTTTAGAACATTTCGACCAGGTACGCCGTGACTTTGCAGAAGTAATGCAAAAACAAATTCAAAAAATGTGGGCGGCCAAACTTGGCTTAACTGAATACAACTCTGAGCTGTTTAAGGGGCTATTTAAGCAGTTAATGCAGTTAATGACCCACTCAGAGGTAGATTACACCATTTTCTTCCGCGAGCTATCCCACATGCCAGACGATGTCTCAGCATTGAAAAAGAGCTTCTACGTTGAGACTTCACAACAGCTCGATGAACAATGGAAATCTTGGCTAAAAAGCTGGCGCGACCTCGTCACCGAGGGCGGCGACTTGGCTAAGATATCACTGGCTGAGATATCAACCAATATGAAACAGACTAATCCAAAATACACATGGCGGGAGTGGTTGATTGTCCCTGCCTATCAACAAGCCATGCAGGGTAACTACACTTTAGTTAAAGAGTTGCAAGCAGTCCTTAGCCATCCATATGATGAGCAATCACAAGCAGTAGAAGACAAATACTATCTGCTAAAACCTAAGGCATTTTCTAACGTCGGAGGCGTGTCGCACTATAGCTGCTCATCTTGAGCTATTTATCTCGATGGGGACGTGGCGTAGGCTGCCGACCAACGCGGCACAACTCATCGCTACGCACTGATTTCCTGCCACGATTGAGTTAGTACTTTTCCGGCTGATTTGGCGAAAACAAACGTTAAGAAAAAGCCTACTGCCAAGTCGGGAAGAATCGAATCGGTTAAAAAGACGAGCCCTGCCGCCACTAGCACAGAGATGTTGGCAATAATGTCGTTTCTAGAGCATAGCCACACAGAAGACATGTTCAAATTATCTTCGCGGTGTTTGGAGAGCAGAAGTAAGCAAGTAAGGTTAGCGAGCAAGGCGACTACGCCTATTGTGCTCATGAGTGTAGCGGCTGGGGTAACGTCGGCAGAGAGCTGATAGATGGCCCTTGCGAAAACTGCGATCGCAAACAAAAACATAATCATGCCCTTAAAAAAGGCCGATCCCGCCTGCGCCTTGCGTCCCTTATTCACCACGTACAAGCTGCTGGCATACACCAGCGCATCGCCCAACATATCGAGCGAGTCTCCGGTCAACGAAAGCGACTCCGCCCGAATACCCGCGCCAAATTCAACCACAAACATCGCGGCATTAATCAGCAAAACGGCCCATAGCACCTTTGCCTGATGCTTCTGGAGCCTTGCGAGGTCGTCACCCTTGCGCTGACAGCAGCTATCGCTCATTGTTTTTTCTCGCTCTAACATTCTAATGAACGTTTGAATGTTACCACAAGCAAGCATACGTTCTAACCATCGTTAGAATGTTTTGGATAGAAAGTCTATTCTGCCATCTGCTTCAGCGCGTAGCCCAAAATATCCGCAATCCGCCGGTCTTTTAGCGAGTAGTAAGCCAGCTTGCCATCATTTCTGTGCTTTAAGATTTTGAGATCGCGCAGCTTGCGCAAATGGTGAGAAGCAGCGGCCACCTTCACTTCGAGCAGGGAAGCCACATCGCAGACGCACAGTTCCTGGCCATCACTGAGCGCATGGAGAATTTTCAGGCGTGATTTATCAGCCAGAGCATTGAATAGAATTTGAGCATTTTCCAGCAGGTCATCTTGCGGCAGCGCTTCACCGACCTGAGTCACTAATGCCTGATTAAAGCATCGCACTTCGCAAACATCGCTGGGCTTGGTTTGGGTCACAACATTAGGCAAGCGCAAAGTTTACAGCTCAATTCTAGCGGCCAGCCGTCACCGTACTCCACCAATGGTTCCAAAGTCCGGTCTTAAAGGCTGATAGTTGCAAAGGGCGTTTCTTAAGATAATATATTCAATAATGATAATCATTATCAAGGCATGGCTCCATGAATAAACCACTTCGCCTCCTGTCAAAGTTAGCTGCACTATCGCTGGTGCTGGGCGGGGTCAGCTGCACTCAGACTGAAGGCGACCAACCGCAGGCTGAGGCCCCTTCTGAAGGCAAGCCCCAGGTGGTCGCAAGCTATAGCGTGCTCTGCGACTTGACTGAGCAAATTGCTCAAGACACCGTGGATGTGGCCTGCCTGATTTACGCGGGGCAAGACCCTCATACTTACAGCGCTACTCCTGAGGATCGTCGGGCAGTTGAAGAGGCTGACCTGGTGCTGTACGGCGGCTATGAGTTTGAGCCTGCCATTATTCAAATGGTTGAGGCAACCGACACCCCTGCGCCCAAAGTAGCGGTTTCGGAAGTTGCTGTGCCAGAGCCGCTGCTAGGCGAACCTCACGATCACGGCGAGGAACACGCTGAAGGTGAAGCTCATGCTGAAGGTGAAGAACATGATCATGACGAAGCTCATGCTGAAGGCGAAGAACATGATCATGACAAAGAGCACGCTGAAGGTGAAGAGCACGCTGAAGGTGAAGAGCACGAGCATGGCGAAGAACACGCTGAAGGTGAAATGGAGCCTGATCCACACGTTTGGCACGATGCGGAAAATGGTGTAGCGATGGTGAAAGAGATTCAACAGCAGCTTAGCGAAGTCTCTCCGGACAATGCCGCCCTGTATGAAACCAATGCCGAAGCCCTGATTGCTCAGCTAGAAGAACTTGACACCTGGATTCAGACACAATGTAGATACGGTGCCTGCCTCTGGGCGCACGCTGATTAGCACCCACGACGCACTAGGCTACTATGCTAGCGCCTATGGCCTTGAGATTGAGGCTGCGCTCGATAGCTTTAGCACTGAGGCGCGGCCTTCAGCAGCCGATATTAAAGGGTTGACGGAAGTCGTAGAAGAAAAGGGCGTATCGAGCATTTTTGTAGAATCTACTAGCAATCCGGGCCTGATTGAAGCGGTCTCTAGGGAGGCGGATATTGCAGTCTCAGAAGACCCCATTTACGCCGATGGCCTGGCAGAATCTGGCACACCAGCCGCGAGCTATCAAGGAATGCTGATGACCAATACCTGCACTATCGTCACGGGCTTGGGAGGCACCTGCGATCAGGCGGCAGCTCAAGCGTTGTTGCCAGCGCAATAGTTGGATCTCTCGTTTTATGTCGTTAGTTAACTGGACTCTGCTAACTATGCAAGAGAAAGAACAGGCTGTTGTTTTCAATGAACATCGCGCCGCTACCTATGACAAAAGAGCAGCCAAAATTGCCCCATTGCGCGACACGCTTCATTTACTGATCCGCCTGATCCTCGCTGAGCTTCCAACTGATGCCCGAATTCTGTGCGTCGGTGTCGGAACGGGCTTAGAATTGATCTATCTTGCCCGTGAATTTCCACAATGGCAATTTACGGCGGTTGAACCTGCGCCTGCGATGCTTGAAATTTGCCGTCAGAAAGCTGAAGCCTGTGGGGTGGCGTCGCGCTGCACCTGGCATGAAGGATATCTGGATTCGCTGTCTGTCTCGGAGCCATTCCACGCGGCGACTTGTCTGTTGGTTTCTCACTTTTTCATGCAGCAAAAGGAGAGGCGCAACTTTTTTGGTCAAATCGCTTCGCAGCTTCGTCCTCAAGGGTATTTAGTCAGCGCGGATCTGGCTTCTGACATGTCTAGTGAATCCTATCAAAGCCTTCGTGAGATGTGGACTCGAATGTTAGCGTATGCTGAATATCCAGAGCAGGACATCAAAGAATTTCTAGCTGTTCACGGTCGCGATGTAGCTGTGCTACCGCCTGACGAAGTCTCATCAATCATCGCGTCTAGCGGTTTTGACCAGCCTACGCTCTTCTTGCAAACGCTTTTTGTCTACGCCTGGTATTCAAGACGAGCATAACAAGATCAAACGATACGCTGGCACTGGTGAATACGACGCTGAATTTGCAGTTGAAGCGATCGCTCAATCCCAACCTGGTGCCTTGTTTGCCGGCGATCGCTGAAGCAACCGATATTGGCTCTCTCGCTGTGCCCTGCTAAATTTTCAGCGCAGAAAGCCTTTGCCACGCTCGTTCTGAGCCCAAATCAGCCACTCCCCCTGCTGCCCGCCCGCTGCGAGTAAGCTGCCTTTCGGGTTCCAGGCCAAAGCCGAAAAGCCTTGACCCGCGCCGTCTAGCATTTGACCGAGCTGTTTTGCTTTGTGCCAAAGAATTACCCGGCCATCTTCAGCGGCAGAGGCGAGCAGCGAGCTGCCGGGTTGAAAGGCCAGCGCCATAATCTTTTTTTGGTGGAGGTCAAAGGCTCGCGAGGCCCAGCCTGCTTCATCTGTAGGCAGCTTACGCCAAATGATTAAACCTGCGCCGCTGGCCGCTGCAATGATTGGCGCTGACGGTCGAGCTACATTGGCCCAAGCCAGGTGACGGACTTTCCCAGGGAATCCGGTCATGCGCCAGGGGTGAGGGCTTCCCCATTCCCACACGATGAGCGTGTTGTCGAGGTTGCCTGCGGCGATATATTGGCCGTCGGGAGAGATGGCGATCGCCACCCCCGCCGCTGCCAGTTCCAGTACCTTTGGATCATCGTCCCAATCTGAGCGTGACCAAATTTTCACTGTCAAATGGCCGCTTACCGCTAACTGTTTCCCATCAGGATGCCAAGCCAAATCCAGCACAGAAGAGGTTTCAAACGGCAGCGTTGTCACCATCTCCTCACGCGCCATATCCCACACCTGAACATAGCGACCCAGGCTAAAGGCCAGTTCATTTTGGGTGGGGCTCCAGGCCAGGTGCTCTATCCAGATGCGAGAATGTTCCAGCACTTTTACGAGCGTTGGCAGCCTCAGATCTGCCTTCGAATCTGCTGACAGTCGCCACACCTTTACCTGCCCGTTTTGTCCGCCCGCCGCTAAGAACTGACCGTCATAAGAGAATCCTAAGCAGTCAATCGATTCAGCCGCCGATGGCTCGATGGCGATGGTTTGTTTATTAGGAATATTTAACAGCGTGACTTCGCCAGAGCCGGAGGCGATCGCCAACCATCGCCCATCAGGTGACCAGTCCATCGCCGTCACATAGTCTTGCAGTTGTCCCTGCCAGCTCAGCGACAAAAAGGGTGTCTTTAAGCGAGGCACGCCCGAAAGTCCTCTCTTAGTTGGGCAGCATTTAAATTTCGACCGATAAAGACCAGCTCATTCTTACGGGTTTCATCTGGCTTCCACTGCCGATCAGGCCGTCCGTCAAACAGCATATGCACTCCCTGAAACACAAACCGCTGATCTTCGCCTTGAATGTTCAAAATCCCCTTCATCCGAAAAATATTTGGGCCTTGAGTTTGCAGCAAGTTGCTCAGCCAGCCGTTAAGCTTTTGGCCATCAATTTCACCCGCTTCTACCAGCGCGACAGAACCGACGGTTTCATCATGTTCGTGAGCATCTTCACCCAAAAAGTCGGGGTCAATTTCCAACGCTCGGGTCAAATCAAAAGCGTTTACCCCCAGCACAGAGTCCATGTCCACCGCCGCGTCCTGAGTACGATACACTTTTGCCATCGCGTTCATCCCTGTAATCCGCTGCTCTAGCGCCGCCAGATCTGCCTCGCTTACCAGATCAGTTTTATTGAGCAAAATCACATCGGCAAAGGCGATTTGTTCTTGCGCTTCTTCGGCATCCCAGTGCTGATGGATGTGCTTAGCATCGACCATCGTCACCACCGCATCGAGGTTGATCTGGTCTTTCATGTCTTCATCGACAAAAAAGGTCTGGATCACCGGAGCCGGATCGGCTAATCCAGTGGTCTCAATCACCAGATGGTCGAACTTATCGCGTCGCTTCATCAGGTTGGCAATAATGCGAATCAGATCGCCGCGCACAGTGCAGCAAATGCAGCCGTTGTTCATTTCAAAAATTTCTTCATCGGCATCAATCACAAGCTGATTATCGATGCCTACTTCGCCAAATTCATTGACAATCACCGCCACCTTTTTGCCGTGCTCGTGCGTGAGAATGCGGTTAAGCAGCGTTGTTTTTCCCGATCCTAAATAGCCAGTTAGCACGGTTACCGGAATCGTTGCCGTGGCCATATCTGCAACCATCGTATTCGCCATGACGCTATCCTCATATTTTGAGTATGATAATCATTATCATATAAGGTTATTCCTTTCGAGCTATGTCTTTGGGTAGAAACTAATTTTGTAAACTTTTATTAACTTAGGCTCCATAACCCTTTTTGGAAAAGTCAACCCATGACAAATAAAACAACTGCAACCCCAGAGTTGAGCAAGCCCTATGCTGAAACTGCTACG
>JBBSOB010000192.1:0-9329 GCA_038260205.1 Phormidesmidales cyanobacterium | reverse complement strand
TCAGCAGCTTTCCAGAGCCTGCCGATAAATCTTGCCACGATGTTTGCTCAAAGGCGAGCTGAACGTATCCACAGGTCGGCACGTTTTCAATGAAGCGATCGCCCATCTGGTTGCACAAGTCCGTTATCGCAGCATTATGGCCCACTATCACAACGGCCAAATGCGAATCCTCTAGGCGGCGACACCACTTCAATAAGTCCTGAGCGTCAAACCTGTACAGAGCATCGTCTATTTGCCACCGAATGGCCCGATCCGGCAGATGCTGAGCAATTTGCTCAATAGTAGACTGAGCGCGCAATGCCGGACTGCAAAACACAGGTTCAAACGGACAGCCCGCCTTGACCATCTGCGAAGCCATTATCCGGCAAGCCTCTAGCCCACGGCGGTTGAGCGGACGGTCAATATCGGCCAAAGCATCGCTAGCCCAGCTAGATTTGGCATGTCGGATCAGGTGTAACTTTTTTATTAGCATCAAAAATAATGAGTTTGTATCGCCACTTACGCTAAAGCATGTTATTGTTCAAGCAAGATAATGAAATCGGTCAGCATATTTGTTTCTAGTATTAACGGATTCTAACGTTTTTCCATTGACAGACTTTCTTCCGACATATCCCTCAATTCCTTCTGGAGAAAATCTATGTCAATTTATGTAGGCAACCTGTCTTATGACGTTACGGACGCCGATCTAACCACGACCTTTGCAGAGTATGGCACTGTGAAAAGAGTTCAGCTCCCCACCGACCGTGAAACCGGCCGGATGCGCGGTTTTGGTTTTGTCGAGATGGGTTCTGACAGCGAAGAAGAGGCGGCTATCAAGGCGCTAGACGGCGCTGAGTGGATGGGCCGCGACCTAAAAGTCAACAAAGCAAAGCCTCGTGAAAATCGCGGCGGCGGCGGTTCTTTTCGCTAAGCCAAGTCATTGAGCTAAACTTGTAGGCCATCTGGTCTACAGGGAAAATCTACCAGAAACGGGTTTGGGCATCTTTGTCTGAACCCGTTTTTAATGGCTGCGGTTTCTGCGGTTTATAGATAGGTCATCAGGAGCTGCATAATACCTGCGATCGCACTCAAAGAAGCCGTCTCAGTCGCCGTATGATATTCCGTGGTAGGAATTTGCAGCGTCGTCCCATTAATCATCCCTTCAGAGGCCATGGCAACTCGCCCTAGCTCAGTACGACCTAGCGGATAGGGCTTTACGCGGGTCAGGTTTTTAGCGGCGATGAACTCGTCTTTAAATCCGTACGTTAGCCCTAGCGATTCACAGCGGTCTACCAGCTCTTGGGTCATCGCTTCAGAAAACGGGCCGTTGGCGTCTCTGTGGCGCAGCGTAATCTGCTGGGCGTCGGCTTCTTCTCGGTCGGCATAGGGGCTAGTATCAAGCACGACCAGTCGCTGAGTGGTCAGGCGCTGCTGCTGAAACCAGGCCAGACTATAGCGCCAGCTTCGCCCGGATTCTTCTTGCGCGGTAAAGAGGCCAGTACCCTGAAATCCTCGCTGAAAAAGATAAATAATCATGGCGGCGCTAACCACGTTATCCAACTGCGCAGAGATTAGCCCGTCCTCAATTTGCAACCGATCTACAAACGAAACGGGTGTACCCGGCTGCAAATACTCCAGTCCATCCACTTCAAAAATCAGATTGCCGCGCTCTGGGCAAACGTACGAGTTGGTAATTTCGCCCTGGCCAATATAGGTGCCCACAAAAGGAATATGTGCCTGTACCCGCTGCCCTGCAAAGCGATTCTCAATCGTGTTGATCATATATTCAGAGACAGAATCGCCCATCACCTCGCCTCGATTACCGGCGATAAAGGCAGCGTACTGAAACTCGTTTGGCCCCGTACACAGCAACCCATGTCGGTCGATGTGCGCCGACAAAAACAAGTCGTGCGGTTTATTCCCTTGGGCGACCAAAACGCCATGATAATGCTGCACCGCGACGCCTGCGTCTTCTAGCTCTCGCCGCAAAACGCGAAAGAAAGCGTCTTCATTGCCTACTACAGAAGGCTCTCGAATTAAGAGCTTAAGAATATCTAAAAAATCGTGCAGCTCGGCGTGAAGGCTATCGGTAATAGAATTATCGGCCACAGAAACTGTTTCGACTATCTGTTGTTCAACAACTGGATTAATCTCAAGATCGACGGAACCCATAGTTGCTTTCCAAAACTAGACCCTCTTATGATATAGCAAACGTCTAGGTCAGTTGGCGTATCTGCTACTACCAAGCCGTATAAGATCGAGCTGATAAGATGGTTAAAAACTCGATGGGGCTGTAAGGAACAACGATGACAGTTGCGATCGCCAAATGGACGCTAGAAGAATACCACCGGCTTGTAGAGTCAGGTCTAATCGCACATAGACGAGTAGAACTTATCAAAGGAGAAATTGTCGAGATGCCACCTGAGGGCGAACCTCATGCTTATTCCAGCACTGAATCTGGAAACTATCTAGTTCGGCTTCTAGGAGAAAGAGCCACCATTCGGCCAGCAAAACCTATTACGTTGCCTAGTCAATCAGAACCAGAGCCTGACGTTGCTGTAGTGCAACCCCTTGGCCGAGAATACCTGAGTCATCACCCCTATCCGGAGAACATTTTCTGGCTAATCGAATATTCAGACTCAACCCTGGAGAAAGATCTAAACGTTAAAACCGGCGTGTATGCAGAGGTCAATATTCCTGAATATTGGGTGGTTGATCTGAAGACGCAGAGGCTAATTGTATTTAGAGATCCTCAGTTAGGACAGTACAACTCCCATCAGGAATATACTTCTGGCACCATTACAGCTTTAGCTTTTCCTGATATTCCTATCTCAGTGCAAGCCATTGTGAATTACTAGCAACGTATCGCTAACGGAGCAGTGCCAAAATCTGAGGTGTAATCCCAGTTAAGTCGCAAACATTTGAGAACGCTTTTGCCGCTGAGCCGACCGCGAGTAAAGGTACTTTGTTGAAAGTATGGCGTTTGCTCGAAAGGTCTTCTACATTGCCATGATCGCTCGTCACAATCAGCGTCACGTTTGGCGGTAGATGAGCGATCGCACTCTCTAAGAAGCTATCAATCCGCTGCAAACACTTCACCGCCCGCCTCATATCCTGCGCATGACCCGCAAAATCGCTCAAATAGCTTTCAAACAAAGTCACCCCATACCGTCTGCTCAACTTGGCCAACCGCTTCCCAGCCGCTTGCGGTGAAATCGGCTCGCGGCAGCCCCGCGACATCTCGCCGGTAATATCCCAAAAAATAGCTTCTCCCTGCCCATATTCGTACTGCATTCTAAAAGGGAGATTTGCCGCCATATTCAGCAAGGTGCAAACGGAGTAGCGGCGTTTCCGCTGGGCGATCGCATAAAAATATTCGGGCGAGTAAGCATTCGCTAGCGTGGCGGTATGTCCAAGAGCGATCGCTCGCTTGAACAGGCCGTGTTGGTCGATGAGCGATCGCAAAGATCCATTCGCAAATCCCGACTGGTGCCGACCCAAAAATTCCGGCGCATTTTGCCCGGTATAAAGAGTCGTTTGGCCCGTCGCACTTTGGGGAAGTCCTTCTACGCCTAGCGTGGCGTCTATGGGCTTCAGTAAAACATCTGGCCGATTGAGTGAGCAGCCTGCTAGTAATAACTGGCTCAAAAAACTGGACAGAAAAGGCATAGATTCAGACAGCGAAAGCGGATTACTATCGCCGAACTCTCCTAGCCCTAGCCCATCTAGGAATATCAGTAAAAAGCGCGATTCACCTTTATCGATATTTATCACGTTGCCAAAACAACATCTTTTTCTCTCATTTGCTCATTGGGTTCACTCGCCGCTGTTTGCACTAGCGATAAATGGTTTTGGTTGGCCCAGTCTTTTAAATCGCTGAAAGAGCGATCGCGATACACCCCATACCGCTCGCGCTTATTTCTCACTCGCTTCTCCAACGGCGGAATAATCCCAAAGTTCGGCGGCATCGGCTGAAAATGCTTTGGATTGGCGGTGCTAATAAAATCAATTAGTGCGCCTAACATTGTTGTCACCGGAAGCTGAAGCGGGGCTTGGCCCTTAGCCACTCTAGCCGCGTTTGTGCCAGCTAGCCATCCACCTGCGATCGCCGCCGTATAGCCCTCAGTTCCCACCAACTGCCCCGCCGCCAATAGCTCCGGCCGCGACTTAAACTGCAAGCTCCCATTCAACAGCTCCGGCGAATTAATAAACGTGTTGCGATGCATCACCCCCATCCGCACAAACTCCGCGTTCTCCAACCCCGGAATCATCCGAAAAACCCTCTTTTGTTCGCCCCAGCGCAAATTCGTCTGAAAGCCCACCATGTTCCAAAGCTGCCCAGCCTTATCCTCCTGCCGCAATTGAATCACCGCATAGGGCTTATTCACCTTGTTCTCCGGCGCATCAAACGCCCCATACTTATCCGTATCAAACAAACCCACCGGCTTCAGCGGCCCATAGCGCATCGTATCTTCACCGCGCCGCGCCATCTCCTCAATCGGTACACAAGCCTCAAAAAACTTCGCCGTCTCCCGTTCAAAATCTTTCAGCTCCGCCTGCTCCGCCGCGCACAGCTCCGCATAAAAAGCCAAATACTGTTCCTGATTCATCGGGCAGTTGAGATAAGCCGCCTCGCCCCGATCGTAGCGAGAAGCCATAAAGGCAATATCTTGATTAATCGAATCGCCCACAATAATTGGACTTGCCGCATCAAAAAAGCTCATATACGCCTGGCCCGCAAATCGCTCTAGATCCTCACTTAGCGCCGCACTCGTCAAAGGCCCAGTCGTCAGCACCGTCACCCCGTTTTCAGGAATACTCAGCACCTCATCTCGCCGCAGTTCCACCAAAGGATGATTCGCCAACGTCGCCGTCAGCTCCTGGCCAAACACCCCACGATCCACCGCCAGCGCCCCGCCAGCAGGCACAGCATGCTCGTCCGCCTTACCAATCACCACCGATCCCAGCCGCCGCAGTTCCTCATGCAGCAAACCAGAGGCTCGATCCGTCCCCATCGCGCCAAACGAATTGCTACAAACCAGTTCCGCCAAATGCTCCGAATGATGCGCCGGACTTTTTTTCACCGGGCGCATTTCGTGCAGCACCACCGGAATGCCCGCTCGCGCCACCTGCCAAGCCGCTTCAGTCCCGGCTAGGCCACCACCAATAACGTGAATCGGCTGCTGGTTATTTTGCTGATCGCTCATCTAGGCACTCAATCTAATCTGCTGCTTAATTCTAAACCCACACCCGTAATACACACTAATGAGGCAGGGTAAATAAAACTAAACAGGAAGAATAATGAGACAGGAGGAAGCGTGCTGCAAAGACCTGCTCAAAAGCTAGACGATTAATCTTTTGTTGCGCCGAACATTTTGATCAAGGCGTAAGTAGCTGTCACCATTAGATCGCACTCAAAGCAAGTCTTGCCATTGGATTTGCTACGAAATCGCACTCAAAACTTTTGATTTATCTAGCTCGTGCCCAATCACAATCAGCTTGGTCTGTCGAGCTTCGTCGGCTCTCCAGGGGCGATCGTAAAAATAATCAAACCGGTTGCCAACGCCATTTAGCACCAGCCGCATCGCTTTACCGGGCACCGAAACAAAGCCTTTAATGCGATAAATTTCCTGCTCGCTCACCATCTGAGTGAGTTGCTGAACCAGTGCCTTTGGCTCAAAAGATTTGTCCAACATCAGCGGGATCGAAACAATATCGTCGTCATGCTCGTGTTCTGCTTCGTGATCGTGATGGCTATGACGATTGTCTAAATCTTCTTCTACAGCCGCATTAAAGCCTAGCAGCACATCTGGGCTGACATCGCCGCTCTGGCAAGGCAACACCTTCACGCCATCGGGTAGTTCCTTAGCCAGCCAGCTTTTAACCCTACCGAGCGCTTCCTCACTGACGCGATCCACTTTCGTCAGTAGCACCATGTCCGCGCAGCCAAGCTGATCTTCAAACAGCTCTTCAATCGGCGTCTCATGATCTAAGGTATCGTCCGCCTGCCGCTGGGCCTCTAGCGCGTCCAAATCGCCCACTAAATCGCCATTGGCCAAAGCCTCACAGTCTACAACCGTAACGACGCCATCGACGGTGGCACTCGTGCGAATTTCGGGCCAGCGAAAGGCTTGAACGAGCGGCTTAGGCAGCGCCAGACCACTGGTTTCAATCACCACGCAGTCCAGCTCATCGCGCCGCTCGATCAGCGCCTGCATCGTGGGCAAAAACTCTTCTTGGACGGTGCAGCACAGACAGCCATTAGCCAGCTCTAAAATGTTGCTATTGGCGCGACCTGTTTCAATCTTTTCGTTACCCTTTTCATCACAGACCTGGCAGTCGCGCAGCACATCGCCGTCAATACCCACTTCGCCAAACTCGTTGACGATAACGGCGATCCGACGACCCTGGTTGTTCTGTAAAAGATTGCGCAGCACGGTTGTTTTACCTGCGCCTAAGAAGCCAGTGACAACCGTAACGGGGAGCTTACTCATGAATTACCGAATAGGGTTAGCAAAGATTGGGTTGATAACGTCTAGGACTCACTAGACTAGCACGACATATCGCGACACAATGATGAGGACTATTTCGCTGTGCAATCTATGCTCAAAGCCGTTATTTTTGATTTGGATGGCACGCTTACAGACAGCGACAAAGTTCATTTTCAAGTGTTTCAAGATTTCTTTGCGCGTCATGATATCGCCCTAGACAAAACGCTCTATAAAAAAAAGGTTAGCGGTCGTCAAAATGCCGATATTCTGGCTGATTTTTTGCCCGATTTGCCTGAGGCAGAGGCCAAGGCATTTAGCGATCGCAAAGAAGCCACTTTCCGCCAACTCGCCAAAGGACTACTCACCCCGCTGCCAGGACTGCTCGCCCTACTAGATCAGGTTAAAAAACAGGGGCTAGCCACCGCCGTCGTCACCAACGCGCCGCCCAAAAACGCTGCTTTTATGCTCAAAGAACTTAACTTGAGCCAGGTATTTGAACCGATTGTGATTGCCGAAGAGTTGCCCAGAGGAAAGCCCGATCCGCTGCCCTATCAAACAGCGCTAGATCGGCTCAATATTACCGCGCTAGACGCTCTCGTCTTTGAAGACTCTCCTTCAGGCATTCGCTCAGCGCTCAGCGCCGGTATTCAGACCATCGGCGTGACCACTACTCATCTTCCCGCAGAGTTGCTTACATTGGGGGTTGACCGAGCGATCGCTGATTTTACCGATCCTTATATTCAAGAACTGCTCTGAATATTTAAGAACTGCTCTGACTCCGCCTTTTACGACATCGCTCCGAACAATACTTCACCTCGTCCCAACACTTTTCCCATTTTTTGCGCCAGGTAAAAGGACGACCACAAACCGGACAAATTTTAGTGGGTAAATCAGCCTTCGCACGTTGACGAGCCATAATCCTCAGATACTCTCTCTTTCAATTATGTCTCAAGACGCTCGCACTGCCCTGTCCCAAATTCGCATCGTACTCGTAGAACCGGCTGGCCCGCTCAATGTCGGATCTGCGGCTAGAGCTATGAAAAATTTTGGATTGCAGCAGTTGGTGCTGGTTAAGCCGAAGTGCAATCCGCTGGGCGAGGAGGCGATGCAAATGGCTGTTCATGCCAAAAACTTACTGCATGAGGCGCTGATAGTAGAATCCGTTCCAGCGGCTTTGGACGGCTGCTATAGCGCGATCGCCACTACCGCCCGCCCTAGAGACATCAACACGCCCCTAGAGCTGCCAGAGCAAGCGCTCCCTGCCCTACTAGACCCATCATTCAAACCTCACTTAGCCAAAGCATCTTCCAGCAGCCCAACCAACCAGGCTCTAATCTTTGGCCCAGAAGATAGGGGACTGAGCAACGAAGAGCTAATCTACTCGCAGCGATTCGTCAAAATTCCCACAGCAGACTACAGCGCCTTGAACTTAGCTCAGGCCGTTGCCGTTTGCTGCTACGAACTTCACAAAGCCAGCCTGCGGAGCGTAGCGGCCTCATCTGCTGTACCTGATTCTGCCAGCGAAAATAATGCTGATTTGGCGCAAAATCTTACGAATGCTTTACGAACATCCCCTCTATCTGGTAAACAAACGGAATCTAATTTGTTAAATCAGCAGGTTTTGAGTCCGGCCCCCAACCAGGCCAAGCTCAACGAACTAGAAGGCTACTACCAGCACTTGGAATCCTTGCTGCTGTCTGTGGAATATCTTTATCCCCATACTGCGGCCAGCCGAATGCGCAAACTTAGACAGCTCCTGCAAAAGGCCACCCCCACCTCCGCCGAAATCGCCCTCCTGCGAGGGATGCTCAGGCAGATGGAATGGGCGCTATCAGAATCCAAGCAAGGTTAACTCCGGTCATGACAGATGCCAACGGCTCTAGAAATAACTCAAACGGTCGCCGTCAAAGAAGATCGGCGCGGCGAGCGGCTGGCAGTGAAGCTCCTGGAACTGTCGCTAAAGGGCAAGGCACTGAGGGCAAGGCGGCCTCGGCTCAGTCCGCATCCGGTGGGAATGGGCGATCGCGCCGCCGTCGGTCAATAGCAGGCATAACCGATCCATCCGCCGTCTCGCTCAATCCCACTGGTAGTTCTACTGGCAGTTCTACTGGCAGTTCTAGAGTCAGCCGAATGAGAGGATCAGCTAGTCAGGCGGCACCGCCTATCCGGCAAAATGCTGACGTATCTCGCAGTTCCGGCACACTCAAGGCCGCGCCCCGAGGTCGCCTATCTCCAAATTATCCGTCGTCAAGTCATCTACCGCCGAGTCGCCTGTTAGTACCTGGCCAATCGGCGGCAAGAGGAAAGCGGAGTTCTTCCCCTCGAACCAGCTCAAATAAAACCGCAAAGGCAGGCTCAGGAACGCTTTCGAGCAACTTAGTCAGACGGCGATCGCGCCGACCCAAACTGCCGAAATACATGATTTCTGCCATTTGGATATTAATTGGCGGACTGGGACTAGCCACTATATTTGGCACCGTCTTGGCGAATTGGCCCGGCAGCGAACCCAACGCCGCTCTCACCGCATCGGTACTCGCTACAGACAGCGACAAACGGGCCGATTTTCCAATTACGCTCGGCCAAGAGGTGCCGGCGCTACAGGCTAAATTAGAGGAACTGAAGACGCTGTATCCAGGACTCCAATTTGAGGCATTTTACGCAGATGTAGATACGGGCGACTATGTTGATTTAGATGGCAGCAAGGCGGTCGCTGCCGCTAGCACCATCAAACTGCCTATTCTGTTCGCCTTTTTTGAAGAAATAGATAAAGGCACTATCGATCCAAATCAAACGGTTGCACTTTTACCAGAGCAAATTGCTGAGGGTTCGGGAGATATGCAGGTGTCGCCGCCGGGCACC
>JBBSOB010000191.1:0-9369 GCA_038260205.1 Phormidesmidales cyanobacterium | reverse complement strand
TAATAGAACTTGGAATATTCACAGATGCTTGTCTCAGACCGGCTAGCGATCTGTACTTACTTTTGTTTTGACGTTAGTTTTGGCCATATACAAGGTAGCGTTCTTTCTTGTGATATGAACAGGATTTAAAGTCTCTATACGAGCTTTAACATTTTCTCTAGGATCGCTTGGCGAATGCTCATGTAGCCGCCAGATTGCAATTGGGTTGCCATTAATGCGTTGGGAATACATTGAGCGAAAAAATTGGGCGAAAAGCGAAGCGAAAAGTCTTTCTTTATTGTTAAGGTACGGGTTGGTCTTGCCGCCTTTAGCAATCTTTTTTCAAGCTTGGCAAAAGCGGCGCGCACCTTGATGTAGAGCCTTTTGATAGCTCATTTTTGCCCATTTCTTCAGGTAAAAAATCCTTGCGAGGAATAATCTTTTTAAGATATTAAGCAGTGTTAAGAGAAACCGGAGAGATTGGAAGAAAATGTCTACAACCAGAGAATATTCATTTGTCTGCGTTATATTCTCTATGCGGATCGAGTATGCAAATTGAGGCTAAGTCACTGCATTTTTGCGATCGCCCAGCGGTCTACCACCCCGTCTAAAAACTTCCATAACCTTTATGATAAACTTCAGCTTTTCTAACTGGTTCTCTTCGGCGCGTTCCCCTTCTTTGTCAACGCAGACTGACGTGAATCGGTCGGTAGCTGCGCAGACGCTGATTCGGCGATGGGTTTGGAAAATGGCGATCGCCACGCTGGCACTTATGGCCGTAGGCAGCGCGACTCGAGTGATGAACGCGGGCCTAGCCTGTCCAGACTGGCCTTTGTGCTACGGGCAGCTAGTACCCACCGCGCAAATGAATCTACAAGTCTTTTTAGAGTGGTTTCACCGCTTAGATGCCTCTTTAATCGGACTCATGGCCATCGGACTTGTCGGGCTGAGCGTTTGGTATCGAAAAGTCTTACCCAGGTGGCTACCTTGGGCCGCGATTACGGCGCTATTTTTGATTGTGGTGCAGGGAATTTTGGGTGGCCTCACGGTCATTCAGCTACTGCGCTTTGATATTGTGACCGCCCATCTGGGTACGGCGCTGATATTTTTCTGCACGCTGCTCATCATCGGGATGCTGCTGCTGCCCTATCAGGCCACCGGAAACGCCGGTAAGCTAGCCTGGGTCGGCGGAGCTGCGGCTGGCCTAGTGTATGTGCAAAGTATTATTGGTGGCTTAGTTGGCTCTCGGTGGGCAGCGCATCAATGCTTCGGATCTGCTGAGCTATGTAGCGTGATGAATGCGCATATTTTTGGCGTTATGCCGCCCACGGTAGCCGTGATTGCCTTAGTCTGGTTAGTTTGGCGGACACCCGCCCTCAGCAGGGCGCTGCGAGGATTAGCCAATGTCGCGGGCGTGTTGGTCGTGCTTCAAATTGCACTCGGCGTCGCCACGTTCAAACTGCGGCTTCAGGTAGAGCCGCTAACGGTTTGCCATCAGGCTATTGGCGCGACGTTATTAGGAACACTGGTTTGCTTTACGGTACTGGCCTGGCGCGACGCCAAAGCGGACAGTTTCCCTACCGGAGGATCTGCTACGAACGATCTTTCGGCAAACAGCTCATCTTTTAATCATCCTTCCCAAGCTTAAAAGCCAACGCCCCTCTGCTTTAACCTTTTCCCTTTAACCTTTTTGAGAAAGACTTTAGATTTATGCAAACCTCCTCTTCTATTTGGTCTGTTCGCAACCCAAATACGCAACACCACGATAACCTGTGGCAAGTTGTGCGCAGCTACTGGCAGCTCACCAAGCCTCGGATTATCCCGCTGCTGCTCATTGAAACCGCCGCCGGAATGTGGGTAGCCGGTCAGGGCCGAGTCAGTCCGACTTTGTTCTTTGTCACCTTGCTAAGCGGCACCCTAGCTGCGGCCTCGGCCCAGACCATCAACTGCATTTACGATCGCGATATCGACTACGACATGGAGCGGACGCGCCACCGGCCCCTGCCTTCCGGTAGAGTGCAACCCAAAGACGCACTGCTGTTTGCGCTGGTGATGGCAGTGATGTCGTTTGCGCTGCTAGCGGTATTTGCTAATTTGCTAAGTGCGATGCTGGCGATGGCCGGAATTGCGGTTTACATCGGCGTGTATACCCTTTGGCTAAAGCGGTCTTCGCCGCAGAATATTGTGATTGGCGGAGCGGCTGGTGCTATTCCTCCGCTAGTGGGCTGGGCTGCGGTTACAGGTGATTTAAGCTTGGGAGCCTGGGTGCTATTCGCCATTGTGTTTGTTTGGACGCCGCCGCATTTTTGGGCGCTGGCTATGCTTATTCAAGATGACTATGCCAAGGTACATGTGCCGATGCTGCCGGTCGTAGTCGGCAACCAGGCGACGGCGCAGCAGATTTGGCTCTATACCGTTGGGTTGGTGCCGCTGACGCTGCTCTTAACTTATCCGCTGGGTGTTTGTGGCCTGGTTTATGGATTGGGCGCAACGGTACTGGGCGGGCTGTTTTTGCAAAAGGCTTGGGTGCTGCGCGATCGCTACGATGACCGGGACTTAGCGAGAGACACCTTTAAGTACTCTATTTTCTACATGATGCTGCTGTCTTTAGTGATGGTCATAGATTCGCTGCCCGTAACGCGAATGGGCGTAAGCGCACTCACTCATAGCGTTCAAGCCATGCTTCAGGCCATTCCGATGATGGGATAAATCAGAGGGGCGCTAGTAGTCCCTAGATTCCATAATTAAGCAGCGAGCCGTTTCAGCAGCGGCCTCGCGAGTGGGATGAAACTCGCCGTCATCTAGTACGGTAAAATCGGGCGTAAAAACCCAGCAGCGGTAGCCGCGTTGGGTGCGCCCAATGGCAATCACCCAGTCGGGGTAGGTCAAAATATCGACAAGTTCGCAGTCGTGCATATCGCGATGGGGCTTTCTTTTACTTATTTTTTTGATTAAAAGGCGTCAGTTATAGATGCTATTTTAGTGCGGGCGTACTAAAATGGGTATAGCGAATTTAACGCGGGTGATAGACTCATCGAATCTAAGCACAACGCACCAGCACACTCCCTCGGAAATATCTATGGCTGCCAACGCCTCCTCTGAAAAGCAAAAAGCTCTTACTTCTGTGCTCACCCAAATCGAGCGCAACTTTGGCAAGGGATCTATTATGCGGTTAGGTGAAGCCAACCGTATGCAGGTAGAAACCATTGCTACCGGCGCTCTTACCCTAGATATGGCGCTAGGTGGCGGATTGCCTAAAGGCCGCGTAATCGAAATTTACGGCCCCGAAAGCTCGGGTAAAACCACGCTGGCTTTACATGCGATCGCCGAAATTCAGCGGCAAGGTGGCGTCGCAGCCTTTATCGACGCAGAGCATGCCCTCGATCCTTTCTATGCGGAAAAGCTAGGCGTACAGATTGAAGATCTGCTGATTTCTCAGCCAGACACCGGCGAAATGGGCCTAGAAATTTGCGATCAGCTCGTGCGCTCTTCAGCCGTTGATCTAATCGTGATCGACTCTGTGGCCGCGCTCACCCCCCGCGCCGAAATTGAGGGCGAGATGGGCGACTCCCATATGGGTCTGCAAGCGAGGCTCATGAGTCAGGCACTGCGAAAAATTACCGGCAATATTGGCAAGTCTAAATGCACGGTCATTTTTCTCAACCAGCTACGTCTCAAAATCGGCGTTACTTATGGCAACCCCGAGACCACCACAGGCGGTAATGCCCTCAAATTTTACGCATCCGTTCGTCTAGACATTCGCCGCATTCAAACGCTGAAAAAAGGCAACGATCAGTTTGGTATCCGGGTAAAAGTGAAGGTTGCCAAAAATAAAGTAGCGCCACCTTTCCGCATTGCCGAATTCGATATTATCTTTGGCGAGGGCATCTCTACGCTAGGCTGCTTACTCGACATTGCCGAAGAGCACGACATTGTAGTGCGCAAAGGAGCTTGGTATAGCTTCGATGGTAAAAACGTTGCTCAAGGACGAGACAACACCATTATTCGGATGAAGGAAGACGCTGAGTTTGCCGAGCAGGTCAAGGCGTTGGTAATGGAGAAAATAAAGCCTGAAGCATTGCCGATAGATCCGGGTGAAGCGCCGCTCCCGGTAGTAGAACCGGTTGACGTGGATTTTGAGACTAAAGAGGTGATTCTTGAAGCGCCTGAAGAGGAGGAATTTGGAGCGGAGGAACTTGGAGCAGAGGAACTTGAGGAGGTTGCAGCCGGTTCCGCAGCTAAGTCTAAGGGTCGTAAAAGCAAAAAGTCCTCTTAGAGTCCTCTTAAAGTCCTCATAGAAAACTGAGGTAAGAGAAAATTAAGGTAAGAGAAAGCTGAGATAAGAGAAAATTAGACAAAACGCATAGACCCAATGCCGGTGGAGGAAGTTTTCTTTCAGCGGCTTTTTGTCAGGGCATCTGTGCATGTAGGTACATCAGTGCATAGAAGAGCGCCGAAAGTGTGAAGGCTGTATCAGCGATCGCCGCTCAATCTCTAAAGCTATAGTAGTCAACCTTGAAAATACTTGAAGTTCGTACGGATTCTGCGTAAAGGTATTAGAACAACTAAAGCTATACGGTGCCAGCGGCTTATGTCCGTTGACCAGCGTTAGCCTACTTTAAATTACTAACCATTGTGCAACCCATTTTTACCACCGGCTTCAGTCTGACGATTTTAGTCGCTGTTCCTACTTTGGCTATTGCTGCACCGGCTAGTCTAGCTCAAGCCAGCAACCCGCAGATCGCTGGAACGTCAGATCGCTCAGACGTTCCTTTAACCTCGGCTCGACCGCCCAGCCTGATAGAGAGAATCACTGCGGGGAAACAGGCAGAAAAGCAGTGGCGACAGGCCGTAGAGGAAAATCCTAAAAACGCGGAAGCCTACCGCAATTTGGCAGACGCGCTCACCACACTCAGTCGAGATCGAGACGCCGAGGCCATCTATCAGCGGGCGATTCAGCTTGATCTAAAAGATGAGGCGTCTTACTTAGCCTTTGGCGAGTTTTTGCAAACGCAATCCCGTCCATACGATGAGGCTGTTCTTTATCAGCAAATGGTAGAGATCCTGCCGGAAAGCGCGATCGCTCACGAACGATTTGCCGATAGCCTAACGCGCGTTGCGCCCGAAGACTGGCCCCATGAAAACTGGCCCAGTTTAGACGCAGAGATTAAAGCCGCCTATCGCCAGGCCATTCAGCTTGAGCCTAGCCAGACGATGGCCTACTACGGATTGGGCGCGTATTTAGTCCGTCAGGGTCGCTTTGCCGAAGCGATGTCTACTCTACGCGACATTATTCGGTTCGATCCAGACGACAAGGACATTTACGCCACGCTGGCCGCCCTTTCCGCCCGCAATGGAGATCTCACCGCTGCGGCTGCAGTTTATCAAGAAGGTCTTGCCGCCCAGCCCAATAACTTAGAACTCTACGTCAGTTATGCTAACTGGCTGCTCAGCCAAAACCGCAACGCCGCAGCCGCAGCGCTCTATCAGGCGGCCATTGACCAGGGTGTTAGCGGTGAGTTTAAGGCTTATGTGCAGCTCGGCGATATTCTGGTTTCTCAAGGTCGCAGCGCGGAGGCTAAGGCAGTTTACGAGCGGGCTATTATGCTCTCGCCAAACCCAGATACTTACGGCAGGCTAGGCAAACTTTTGGAGTCGACAGAAGGCGCAGCCGCAACCATCGCGCTTTACCAACAAGCCATTCAGAAGCCTCGGGTCGAAGACAAGGGCTATTTTTATAATCAGATCGGTCGTTTGCTAAAAGCATCTGGACAGACGGACGAGGCGATCGCAACCTATCGCCAAGCTCTGAGCATTACCGATAGTCCTAATAGCGCTGGCCCGTTAGCCGAGTTGCTGTTAGAGCAGCAGCAATACGATGAAGTCCTCTCGCTCTACAAACGATTTAGGTTGGTTTTTGGGAAGGATGAGCGCGCGCTCGAAAATTGGCAAGCGGCCCTGCGCGGCTTGGGGAGAACGGCAGAAGCGGACACATTGCCACAAGATATTCAGATACAGATGGCCGCAGATAATGAGGCGATTTACCGAAGAGCGATCGCCATTAGTCCCGAAAGCGGATATTTTTACGATGCGCTCGGCGACGCCTTATTGCAGCAGAGCAAAGCAGACAAAGCCGAGGCCGCTTATCAAGAAGCGCTGAGATTAAACTATGGGACGTTTAGAACCCGCGTTAAGCTGGGCAAAGCTCTCTTCGCCCAGGGCAAGCTAGAGGAAGCCGAGTCCGTTTATCAGCAGGCGCTTGCCCTTTCTCCGCAAAAAAATCGTCAGCATTTTCTTCAAGACCAAAATCGGCTTTACCAAAACCTAGGAGAGCTTTATGAAGCCACCGCTCGCCCCGTGCTGGCTTTAAAGTCTTATCAAAATGCGCTCAAGATTGATCCTTTTCAGGTATCGGTCGAAGGCAAAATAGCCGAGCTGTCAGCAAAATCTTCGGGCGATCGCACCATCGATGCAGTCAGTACCGAAGCGGACGCTGGGCAAGCAGCACCCTAAGAATGGAGAGATCGGAATGGGAATGGTTTGTCTAGGTGCGATCGCTGCTGCTAGCTAAAAAAACAGCGATCGCCATGCTAGAGAAATCTCACATCGGGACTACTCAGGCGCGCCGCCACGACGTTCAAGATCCTGCATTGCCAACCGAATTTGCTCCACTCGGCGGCGGTTTACGCCCAAATCCGACTCGCCCATCCGAGCTGCCGCCCGCGTATGAATCACATTTTCACCTTCCGGCAGATAAAACTCCGTATCATCAACAAAGCCCATCAGTCTACTTTCAGACTCAACTAGCAGGTAGCTGTCGTTTTCCTCAACAATTTGTGTGCGGGGCACCACACCTAAAATGCTGATTAGGTTTTTACGCGCTGTGTCACGATCGCCCTGATAAGTAATCGGCGCGATCGCATGTTCCGCGTCTCCACCTTGACTCACCACGCAGTTAGCAGACTCAGGGCAGCTCGCCAGCTTTCCATCGGTCACTCCTATATTCTCGGGCCGATTGCCCGCAAACGCACCGCCAACGCCAGGCAGTGCCGCCCAGGCCGCATCTGCTGAACTCAACGTCAGCCACAGCGCCAGACTTGCCGTAAAAAAGATGGTAAAAAAAGCAGAGGAAATAGATTTCACAGTCTTCGTGCTTACTCCTTATATAGTTAGGTACGCACTAGGATAGAGTTTATTCGATGGATTTGCCGTGGAAAAGCCTGCCAAATTTGCCCGATCTATCGGGTTTATCAAATATAGATCTGCCCGATCTGCCTGATTTACCCAATCTGCCCGATCTAAATGCGCTCGGTAACCTAGCCGTGCAGCTCCAGGCTGTTATTAGCCGGGCGATCGCCCATCCCTTCTGGACAATCGCGCTCATTCTTTTAGCCATCACGCTGATTCAAATTGTTGCCGATTTAATTAAGCGATCGCTCAAATCACTCCTCACCCTGCTGCTAAAACTGCCGCTCTTTGTCAGCCAGTGGATTTGGAAACGCACCGTCGGCCAGACCAAACCCCCCACAGATGCCCAAATACTCTCCAAAGCCGAGCAAGCCGATCAGCTCATCACGCGGCTAGAAACCCTGCGCCAAGAGCAAGATCAAGTTATCGCCGAGCTTAAATCCCTACTCAACCAGCCGACACCGCCGCCTGCGTCCTCGCCTTTAGCGTCAGCGTCACCGTCTCCCCCGATTCTAGAGCCACTATCCGAGGCTCAAAGCCCTTCGTCTTAAGCTGCGGACGAATCGCATCCGCCCCGCCCGACTCGTTCAAAACCGGCGAAATCAGCCCTTCGTAAGTCACCCGTCCGTTCTGCGCCGTGGGCAACATCACCTGCGGATTGAGCAATTCAGCTATCTCCATCGCCGCCGAACCACCTCGAATAACCGGCGCAATCGTCAGCAAATTAATATCCGCCATCGGCGTAATTGCAATATCTACAGCGTCCACATCTTTCAAACGTTCAGCATCCGGGTAACCATGAGGCTCGTAGTAAAGCCGCAATCCTCTATCTGAAGCATCTGGATCTGAAGAACGATCCTCCGAAAACGTCACAATATAGCCATTTTCCTTCTTAAAAGCGCCGACGGGTGCTCCGACAAAAGCCTGAACTTCCAAGCCTTCTAGCCGCAGCGATTCGCCGTGATCAATCTCAGTGACCGACTCGAATCCCTGGCTTCTAGCAACCTTGGCACCATCGGGTGAGGCAATTACTGGAATGGATTTATCCAAGCGAGCGAGCGTCTCAGGATGGGCATGATCGGCCAGTCCCTGGGAGAGCAAAATTAAGTCAATGTTCTCAGGAATATCTATATCTATAGACTGCTCTGGATTAGCCGGATCTTTGCGAATACCGCGAACCAGCCAGTCCAGCCCGCCAAAGACCAGATCGCCCACCAGCCAGGGATCGATCAAAATCCGCTGACCGCCCGCTTCAATCAGCCAGGAGTTTGCATCAAACCAAGTGAGCTTCATCTATTTCTACCGTAAATCGTTCTTTGTTAGGGTGACGAGTTTTGGACAGCGATGCCAACCTCCTTTCGTCAGATCTAGAATATGCGATCCCAAAAAAGCCGCCCACCCTAGCCAGCTCCCAAACATTCCTAAAAATGCTTTGGCAGCAAAGCTTCGGCCGCTCGTCTGCTCACGCGATAAAAACAGGAAGCCCGCTATACGGTAGGATCAGAAAGGTTTATTAAGCAATTTCTTCAAGCAATCTCTTCCACATGGGCAACACCTTCGGTCATTTATTCCGCGTCACCACCTTTGGCGAATCTCACGGCGGCGGCGTTGGCGTCGTTATTGACGGGTGCCCGCCGCTGCTAGAAATTTCTGAAGAAGAGATTCAGGTAGATCTCGACCGTCGCCGTCCGGGACAGAGCCGAATCACCACGCCTCGAAAAGAGACCGACACCTGCGAAATCGTCTCTGGCGTATTTGAAGGCAAAACGCTGGGTACGCCTATCTCAATTTTGGTGCGCAATAAAGACGCCCGATCGCAAGACTACGACGAGATGGCTAAAAAATATCGGCCTTCTCACGCGGACGCGACCTACGATGCCAAATACGGTATTCGCAATTGGCAAGGCGGTGGACGCTCTTCGGCGAGAGAGACGATTGGTCGGGTGGCGGCAGGGGCGATCGCCAAAAAGATTCTTCAGCAGGTCGCGGGCGTAGAAATTATCGGCTATGTCAAACGCATCCAGGATATCGAAGCCACCATCGATCCCAACACCGTTACCTTAGAAGAAGTCGAAAGCAACATCGTCCGCTGTCCCAATCAGGACGTTGCCGAACAAATGATTGAGCGCATCGACCAGATTCGTAAGGAAGGCGACTCTATTGGCGGCGTGGTCGAATGTGTCGCTCGCAACGTCCCCAAAG
>JBBSOB010000190.1:0-9399 GCA_038260205.1 Phormidesmidales cyanobacterium | reverse complement strand
TTTTAATTATCAGACTATACAGAACTTTGAAAAGGAAACTTATTGGTGCCCTGATAGTATTCTTTAAAGCATAGGTTTTATCTGAAAGACACCCAAACCCTCGAAAAGCCGTAAGATGGCGTGGCCATTTCATCGGCCCTAAAAAGCCGTCGAAAGCTGCTTAACCGCAGGGGCCTATCACACCGAATGACTCCAAAAAACAATCAGAAAATCGCCGCTTCCGGAGCGCTAGCACCTATTCTAGGCAGCGTGTGGCTCTCAGGCGTTGGGTGTTGGTCTCTTTTTCTATAAAACGCATAGAAAAAAGATGCATGGGGTTCGTTTAATATCTAGTTTGGTTCACAAGAAGGAAATAGAGAAATATGTCCTATTCACAGACTCAGTCCAAGTCGGGCGCGGGTTATGACGCTGGCGTACAGGATTACCGGCTAACTTATTACGCTCCAGATTACACGCCTAGAGACACCGACATTTTGGCGGCCTTCCGGATGACGCCTCAGCCGGGCGTTCCTCCCGAAGAGTGCGCAGCTGCTGTAGCCGCTGAGTCTTCGACCGGTACATGGACGACTGTATGGACTGACCTCCTTACCGACATGGACAGATACCGCGGTCGTTGCTACGACATCGAGCCTGTTCCCGGCGAAGACAATCAGTACATTGCTTATGTTGCCTATCCACTAGACCTATTTGAAGAAGGGTCTGTAACTAACCTGCTGACTTCCTTGGTCGGTAACGTGTTTGGCTTTAAAGCACTGCGCGCCCTGCGTCTTGAGGACTTGCGGATTCCGGTTGCTTACGTTAAGACCTTCCAAGGCCCGCCACACGGTATTCAGGTTGAGCGCGATCGCCTCAACAAGTATGGTCGTCCGATGCTGGGCTGTACGATTAAGCCTAAGCTCGGCCTTTCTGCAAAGAACTATGGACGTGCGGTTTATGAGTGTCTGCGGGGCGGTCTAGACTTTACCAAAGATGACGAGAACATCAACTCTCAGCCTTTCCAAAGATGGCGTGACCGGTTCTTGTTCGTAGCCGACGCGATTCACAAGTCTCAGGCAGAAACGGGTGAGATCAAAGGTCACTACTTGAACGTAACGGCCGCTACTTGCGAAGAAATGCTCAAGCGGGCCGAGTATGCCAAAGAACTCGACATGCCCATCGTCATGCACGACTTCCTAACGGGTGGCTTTACGGCTAACACCACGTTGGCTCACTGGTGCCGCGACAATGGCGTACTGCTGCACATCCACCGGGCAATGCACGCTGTAATCGACCGTCAGAAGAACCACGGTATTCACTTCCGCGTGCTTTCAAAGTGCTTGCGTCTATCAGGTGGCGACCACATCCACACGGGTACGGTTGTCGGTAAGCTCGAGGGCGATCGCGCCGGTACATTAGGATTCGTTGACCTGCTCCGCGAAAACTACATTGAGCAAGACAAGTCACGCGGTGTTTATTTCACCCAAGACTGGGCTTCTATGCCGGGTGTGATGGCAGTTGCTTCTGGTGGTATTCACGTATGGCACATGCCTGCGCTCGTGGAAATCTTCGGCGACGACTCCGTGCTTCAGTTTGGCGGCGGTACGCTGGGTCACCCTTGGGGTAACGCGCCAGGTGCAGCAGCTAACCGAGTTGCGCTTGAAGCTTGCGTACAGGCTCGTAACGAAGGCCGCAACCTCAGCCGTGAAGGTGGCGACATCCTGCGTGAAGCAGGCAAGTGGTCTCCTGAGCTAGCGGTTGCGCTTGACCTGTGGAAAGAGATCAAGTTTGAGTTCGATACCGTTGACACGATTTAGACCAGTCAGTCTAAAGCAACTGGTTCAACACAGCAGATTTAACAATAGGTTTGTCGGAGCGTTTTATAGCGCTCCCTAACTATGGATCTCAAGCGAATAGCCAAAGATACGACTCAGGTGCTTACCAGCTACCTCACCTATCAAGCCGTTCGCACTGTGTTGAGCCAGCTCTTAGAAACCAATCGGCCAGTGTTTCATCAATTCAACGAGTTTGCGAGCCGTGAAAAGCTCCAAGATGGCGAAGCCTTTATTACAGAATTACTCCAAGAGTATCCTGAACTCGGTCTGCGAGTAATGACAGTGCGATCTCATCTGGCCGAAGAAGTTGCCGAATTTCTTCCCGAGATGCTCACTAGCAGTATTCAGCAGTCCAACATAGAGCATCGCAAAAAACAACTTGAAAAGATGACGCAAATGACCTCCGAAGAGCTATCAGCCAGCGTCGATCAGCGCAACCTTGACTCAGAAGTGTCTGACAATAGCAGCCCCGAAGACTAAGCTGTGCTCATCCAACTATCCACCCTTTCACCCTTAAGAAGAAAGTTATGAAAACTTTGCCAAAAGAGCGTCGGTATGAAACTCTTTCGTACCTTCCCCCACTCACCGACCAGCAAATCGAAAAGCAGCTTAACTACTGTCTGCAAATGGGCTACATCCCTGCAGTAGAGTTCAACGAGAACTCCGATCCTAAGGAATATTACTGGACAATGTGGAAACTGCCTTTGTTCGGCGTATCCAGCACTCGTGCGGTTCTAGACGAAATTCAGGCTTGCCGCTCCGAGTACGGCAACTGCTTTATTCGCGTGGTCGGCTTCGACAACGTTAAGCAGTGTCAGGCTGTGAGCTTTATCGTGCACAAGCCCGGCAGCAACAACAACAGTGGCGGCGGCAGCAGCTACCGTTACTAAAGCGGCAGTAGCTTTCGCTACTAAAGCGGATAGAACGAATTGAGCTAGGCTCAAATTTATAAACAGGGGAGACAGATGATCTGTTCCCCTGTTTTTTTGTACTGTTTTTTTACTGGTCTTTTTGTACTGGCTGAGGTCGTGATGCCCGCGGGCTGCGTTATCATCGGCAGCGTTTTTTTCAGTATTTTTTCAGTATCTGTTTTTTGATGTGGGTGATGCTTAGACAGGGTCTCGACCAGACGGTAGACTAAAGTTTGGTACTTTCCCCGAAATTGAGGACAGTTTGAAATGTCTCAGACAGAGCGTTTGGTAATGCTGGCAGAAGACCAGTTGACTGAGTACAGTACCGATGCGCGGAAGGTGGAAAAGCTGCGGCAGAAGATTGCGCTGTCGGTGCCAGTGAAGCAGCAAAAACTGGTGAAGGATGAACTGGATGGAGAACTGAAGGGAAATTTTATTGACGGTATTCTGCTTCAGCATCGGCAGGCGGCGGCGCTGCCCTTTTGGGGAATTGCTGGACTGGGTTTGCTGTTTGGGATTTCGTTTACGCAGCCGCAGGATTTTGTTGCCACAATTGCGGGCGGTGCGATCGCTATCGCCCTACAAAGGCGTGGTTGGAAACTTCAGGCCAAACAGCTTGTTGTTCAGGCACTAGGAGAAATAGAACAGCGCACCAGCGAAGCGAAAGCTGCCGCCAAACCTACAGGCGAATAGCATCTTTTCTTATGTCAGATATTCGCATTTGCTTTTTTGGAGACTCCTTTGTTAATGGCACTGGCGACCCGACTTATCTCGGCTGGACGGGTCGAGCATGCGCCGCCGTAGCGTCTTCTCAGCACAGTCTCACTTACTACAACTTGGGCATTCGCGGCAATACTAGTCAGCAAATCGAAAATCGCTGGCAGATGGAAGCAAACCTTCGATTCACGCCCGATAGCGACGCTCGCTTAGTTTTTTCCTTTGGCGTTAACGATACTCGTTTGGAAGCGGGTATTCCGCTAATCGAACCGGCTAGCGCGATCACAACGGCGCGGCGACTGCTAGTTCGAGCAAAAGCCCGGCATCCGACGCTATTAATAGGCCCCCCTCCTATTGAAGAGCCAGCGGCGAACAATCGGATAGAACAAACTTCTAGGGCCTACAGGGCGCTGTGCGCTGAGCTAGACATTCCTTATTTGGAAACCTATCAGCCGCTCAGTCAAAATTTAATTTGGATGCAAGAAGTAGCGATGATAGACGGGGCGCATCCGTCAGCCGGTGGGTATGAAGCGCTCGCTAGCCTAGTTTTAAAGTGGCCTGCCTGGCAAGCGTGGTTTACGTAACATTCAACAACACATCGCTCATGTCTTTCTACGTCTCTCCTCGCTTTCTCAATAAGCTAACCGTTCATATCACCAAAAATTATTTGGACTTACCGCAGGTAAAAGTGCCGCTGATTTTGGGCGTTCACGGTCGCAAAGGTGAGGGCAAAACGTTCCAGTGCGAGCTGGTCTTTAAGCGGATGGGCGTAGAGGTGGTTTATATTTCTGGGGGCGAGCTGGAGAGTCCAGATGCGGGTGACCCGGCCAGACTGGTGCGGTTGCGCTACCGGGAGGCGGCAGAACTGGTGAGGGTGCGTGGCAAAATGGCGGTGCTGATGATTAACGATTTGGATGCGGGCGCGGGCCGATTTGATCGGATGACGCAGTACACCGTAAATACTCAGCTCGTGAATAATACGCTGATGAACATTGCGGACAATCCGACCAATGTGCAGCTACCAGGTAGCTACGACGAAACTGAACTGCCGAGAATTCCGATTATTGCAACGGGTAACGACTTTGCTACGCTGTATGCGCCGCTGATTCGAGATGGGCGGATGCAAAAATTTTACTGGGAACCTAACGCTGACGAACGATTAGGTGTTGTCAGCGGCATGTTTGCTGAGGATAATTTAGGGCCTGCAGAGATAGAACAGTTTGTAGAACAGTTTAAGGAACAGGCGATTGATTTTTTCGGGGCGGTGCGATCGCAAATCTACGACGAACAAATCACGCAATTTATTCATTCTGTCGGCGTCAAAAATGTCTCTAACCATGTCGTCAATGCAATCAGACCGCCCACCTTTGCCAAACCCAACTTTCAGCTAGAAAATCTCATTACAGTTGGTAAAAGTTTAGTTCGCGAGCAAGAACGGGTTCGCACGATGGGGTTAGTTAGCGAATACAATCAGGCCGTAACGCCTGCGGGCCGAGCGTCCTCTACAAATGGCTCGCGCGATCGCCGTTACGAAGAGTCGCAGCTATTTATGCTGCCAGCCGATAATCCACTATGGCCCTACAGCTTGAGTGACTCAGAGACGACTAAACCTGCGGAAGAGGCGTCCTCTAGTCACGCCAATCGCTTACCCCAAGACATCTGGCAATCGCTGCGCGACATTCTCGCTCAGGGCCAAAAGCTAGGTATAGAGCATGTCGATCAGCGGCGCTTTCGGATTAACTCCTGGCAGAGTTACGGCACTCTGCATTCACCTGATGAGGCAGCGGCGATCGCACTTCTCCAATCTTGCCTTCAGGACTTCCCCCAACACTACGTCCGTCTTGTCAGCATCGATCCTCAAACCAACCGCCGCATCGCCGAACCCATTGTGCAACGCCCATAAGTCCAGCGATCTAAATCCAGCGCCCCTAACTCGTCATTCAATCTTCGAACGCAGCTAGATAGGTGAGCGGAGGCGACGACATCAATCTTTCAGCAAATACGCCCGAAGCCGCACCAAACTCAGCGTCTGGCCCAAATTCAGCGGCACCAGCGAAACCCCTTCTAGCCGGGACTGCACCCAACCATCGCCCCATTGCCATTCGTGGAAGCCATCAATTCCGCCGCTCAGGACAAAGCGAATGCCGTTGGGCGATCGCATCTCTACGTAATGACTTACCTTTAGCAGCCCCAGCATACTTTCAAACTCTTGACCGACCGACAGTCGATTGAGCGCTGTGCTGTCGGTCGACGGTTCTTTAGCCACCTCAGAGAGCTTAATCTGCTGCGGCCAAAGCCACTTTCTTAGCTGCTCAGGGTCAGTCAAGCTCCCAGCAATCTGCTCGGCGCTCGCGGCTATTTCTATTCTGATGTGGCTGCTCTGATAGGTTCCAAACATGCAATCGGGTTGGGCGACTTGGTAAAAACGGCGTGAGTGCTTAAATATGACGCACAGCTATGGGCGATCGCATCACGCTAAAGCAGGAATCCGACAAAAAGAGTCGCTGCCCCCATATTGAGGACTTAATGAGGACTAATGAGGATTAAGTGGAGCTACTCGCCGCTTCGACCGGCAGCAGTTCAGTCTCACTCGGCAGTTCCAGGCAATAGCCCGCACCATAGACCGTTTTAATATACTGAGGATGTCTAGGATCGGGTTCTAGCTTGGTGCGCAGGTGCCGGATATGAACGCGAATGGTTTCAATATCGTCATTAGGATCGTAGCCCCACACCTCTTTAAGAATCTCGCTAGGCGACACCGTTTGACCATGTCGCTGAAGCAAACAATGCAGCAGCTCAAACTCTAAGTGAGTTAGCTTGACCGTCCTATCTAGCCAGATTGCTTCAAAGCGTTCGGGCACTAGCGTCAATGGCCCATAGCTCAAAATCTCACTGTGCTTAGCGGCCTGCGGAATGCGGTCGGTTCTTCGAAGCAGCGCTCGCACTCTAGCCAGCATTTCTTCTAACTCAAAGGGCTTGGTTAAATAATCGTCCGCGCCCGCGTTAAACCCATCTACCTTATTTTGCGTTTCGCCCAGCGCACTCAGCATCAAAACAGGAATATCAGCCGTTCGATCATCCCGGCGTAACCGCTGGCAAACGGTAAACCCGTCCACTTTCGGCAACATCAAATCTAGCATGATTAAATCTGGCACGATTTGCACAGCTAGCGCCTGCCCTCTTATCCCATCACCGGCTTGGCTAATGTCGTATCCGGCCATTTCTAGGTTGATAGAAACGAGTTCTACAATCGCCGGGTCGTCGTCGATGACTAAAATGCGAGGCATGTTAAAAGATATGTTGCTATAGGATTAAGCGTACCACTTCTGATAGAGAGAGTGAGTATTTATACTCTAAAACTTTAATAAATTGTACAGGTTTATAGGTTGAAAATGCCTGTAGTTGGTGGTTCAGTAGGAAAATACTTGCTTAATTTATGTTGACACATCGGTTGACACGCGAATTTGCCAGTCGTCGCCGATTGCACAGCTAAAAATCAGCTTGCAGCAAAGAGAGACTGGTGCCTGTCAGAATCGCAAATTATTTTATTAAACTCCCCAGGTAGGATTCGAACCTACGACCAATCGATTAACAGTCGACCGCTCTACCACTGAGCTACTGAGGAATGAGTATCTATAGTACAGAAGACAATGACCTTTTGGCAAGATGGTCGAGCAAAATAGTCGGCGCAAAATAATCGGCACAAAGTAATCAGCGCAAAATAATCAGTTTCTGCTCGGCCTTCACTCTTTTTCACCTAGCCTCATTCTATCGAGCTGCGCTTGCACGGCCGGGTCTAACGCTTTAAACATTCTGCTGGAGGCTTTTTTCTGTGCCTTCTGCCGCCGCTTTACGCGCTGGGTCGCCCTGTTTACCTCGCTTTGTAGCCTCAGAGCCGACATTCCTTCTGCTCCGTAGCCAATTGCCGTTTGCCGGTGGACGCTGTCGGAGGTTGCCACAATTAGCCGTTTGGTAAACTTACGCGCATCGTTGCGAAAGTTGGCGCAGGCTCGTTCGATATAGCTATCGGCGGTTTGACCGTATCCGGTGTAATGCACGGATAGATAAGGCGTAATCACCTCTTTGGTGGCCCGAGTGGGCTGGTCGTAGGCGTCGAACACGGCCCAGGTTTCGTAGCCTTGAAAAGCACTGTAGTTGGACAGAGCGGCAATCAAAGATTCTCGGGCGGTGTCTAATCCTTTTTCTGTTTTGAGTTCGACTAGGTTGGGCCAGGCACCTACGATGTTATAGCCGTCAACTAACAAAATCGCTGAGGAGGAAATGCCTGACATAGAAGGCCCTGGTGAAAAAATGACTTTCCATCAATGTTAGGTGATTAGTTGGGCGATTATTCGATGTAGCTAGTTTTGAGCTTTTCTTTGAGTCGCTGCGGATTGCCGCGATCGCTCACTTCTCCATTTTCTAATAAAAAGGCATAGTCGCAGTAGTCCAGTTCTGCTAGCCGGTGGGTCACCCACAGCGCGGTGAGTCCTCTACTTTTTACCAGGGCTTGAACCTGACGAACGAGATCTATCTGGCTATCTGGATCGAGCAGGGCGGTCGGCTCGTCTAGCAAGAGAATTTCACAGTTTTGGGCGATCGCACCGGCGATCGCGACCCGCTGCTTCTGCCCCCCACTGAGCGCATAGATCGGTCGCCGCTGCAAATGCCACAAATTCACCGCCGAAAGCGCCTCTTCTACCCGCTTATTCATCTGCGCTTCTGAAAGCTTTTCTTTGACTAAGCCAAACGCCACGTCAGCCCCCACCGTAGGCATCACTAGCTGATGGTCGGGGTTTTGAAACACAAAGCCAACCGGGCCGCTCGTGCGAATAGACCCAGTCTGTCTAGCTAGCAGCTTAGCCAATAGCCGGAGCAAAGTAGATTTGCCGCTGCCGTTGTTACCCAACAGCATACAAAACTCGCCCTGCCCAATTTCCAAAGAGCAATGACGCAGCACAGACGCCCCAGACGGCCAGTAAAAGCTGACATCTTCTACGGCGATCGCAACTGGGGGCTTAGCTGCGGCTCTAGTAGTGGGAAAGGGGGGAGGAATGAGCGCCAAAGATCTACCTGCTGAGACTAATTGATCGGGTGATTGGAAGCTTAGTCGTTAGCCAGTGAGAAAAACCCAGGCGAACGGCCTCCCGTGCCCGAGCTACCGGACTTTTCATAAATTTGCACGGCGGCTAAATCGCTGACGAAAACCGCGACTTTCTTATCCATCATCTTGTCGCAGGTCAGCTCTAGCATCGCCGGACTGCCATTTTTCATGGCGTCAAGCGCCTGCTGATAAGTGGCTTCTGCGCCTTCCTTGTCTTCTTTTTGCACTGTCAGCGGCATGGGCGAGTTCTTTAGCGCGAGTTCAACAATATACATATAGAGATAAGTGGGGGCTAAGCCCCTTGAGTTTGAGTTCGCCCTCTAGTATTGCAAACAATCCTAAAATCAGGGATACGGAAATAGCGATTCTGCGGGTTCGGTAGTTTTGTGCTGCAAGGTAGCTCGACGCGGGCGATCTCAATCCTTTTCATTTTTCTAATAATCGCTGAACCTCTCCCACCGCAGGGGATCATCCATCAATTGACCCAGGGATAATTCTTTTGAAGGGAGATTTTTTAGAGAAGTGGCCTTATAATAATGAGAAGTACGGTAAAGATTAGTAAACAAGTCTTAATGGTTTGGACAGATGAGTGTTAATACTCACTGCTGAAGACCATCGCTTAAGTTAGGTCAGCTCAGACTCCGCTAGAGACGACTTGCAAAACCATCTTTTTCCGCTGTTTTAATAACATAGATTCTTTTCGGAGATTTGTTTTATGACTATTGCAATGGGTCAAGCACCCGCTCGTCAGGGACGCTTTGACGTCGTTGATGACTGGTTAAAGCGCGACCGTTTTGTTTTCGTAGGCTGGTCTGGCCTGCTGCTGTTCCCCTGCGCCTTCATGGCCATCGGCGGC
>JBBSOB010000189.1:0-9413 GCA_038260205.1 Phormidesmidales cyanobacterium | reverse complement strand
CGTTGTGAGCAGGCATCAGCACCGCAATATTGATATTTTCGGGGGGCGGCAACGGCCCCAAAGGCGCAGGCAACAGCGCACTTAAACACTCAATGAGCAGAATCGCACAGGGTAGGGAAAGGGCGATCGCCATGGGTAGCAGAAAAAGTTCGACAGACATTGAATCACTGGCCTTAAAAATAAATCCATTTGAAAATTGGAACTACTGAAAGTTGAAGCACCACTGAAACCGCATCTAAAACCCAAATAGTCGAAAAATATTGAGTGGGTTGAGCACTCTGCCGACGCCGTCTATAACTGATAGATAGCCGCGCTTGGCCACCACAATGACGTCGCCCTCTTGCACCTGATGGTTGTCAACTAAATGGCTGAGATCGATTGTTTGCTCTTCGATTTGCCCGGCGTTGGTTTGCCGGACTAAGCTGACGTTTGAGAGTCGAGCATCAGTTGTGGGGCCACCTGCGATCGCCACAGCGCTAGAAATAGAGCTGTTAGGCGGCACCGCAATCTCGCCTGGTGAAACCACTTCCCCCACGACCTTCACTCGGATGGCGCTAGGAGCCAAGCTAGAGCTAGCCACCGCTTTGCGATCAATTTCGTCGCCGGTGAGCCGGGGCACAAAGACCGAATCGCCGTCGCGCAGGGCCACATCTGCCGTACCCACCCCAGAAGTCACCACTTCCCAAAGATTGAGCGTCAGCAGTTCTTCGCCACCGCCAGCGACCGAGCGACGCACCATCACCTGCCGGATATCGGCATCGCGGGTGACGCCGCCTGCGAGTAAAACGGCGGAGCTAAGCGTAGGGAGAGCTTGGCGATCGCCTGATGCAATATCTGGCCCAGCGGACGTGGTCGAACTAGCACTCAGCACGTCGCCGCCAAGGGTCGATCCGCCGCCGAGCTGGATGGGGCCAGGTCGATGGACTTCGCCCGCAACGGTCACCACAACGGGTCGTCTCACAGATAAGCCCACGCTCGTAATCGGATCGACGAGATATGTTCTGAGCTGATTGGATAACAAGCCGCTGAGCTGAGTCGTCGTTAGACCGCTCGCTCGTACCGGGCCAATTAGCGGCAAAGTGACGGTGCCATCAGGCAAAATAGTCAGATTGCCGGTGAACTCTGGGTAGCCAATAACAGAGAGCGAGATTTGGTCGCCGACACCCAACACATAGTTAGCGGTGCTGATGCTAGAAGCAGGGGGAAGTCCTAGGCTAGGGAGTCCCGCGGGCTGGTTGGCCGGTGGACTAGGCTGAGACTGACCAATGTTGGGTTGACCGGTAATTTGAGCGATCGCCACCTTGGGCTGAATCCAGATTGCACTGCCAATAAGACTGCTAAAACTCGCAAGCAGTAGCGAAGTGGCTTTTGAATAAGAGATAACAGGATAAAAAATGCGGAACATAAAACCAGCCGTCAGCGCTCTGAAAATGAGTTTTTAAAGTAAGTTTTTCAAAATGAATTGGATCAGACGCAACAGCGCCTAGCGATGCCCCACCGTCGTTTTTCCAATAGCGTCTTCCAAGCGGCCTTTGGCAGTGCGGGCGGTATGTTTGGCTACGTCCGTTAGCTCGCTGACATCGTAGGAATATTCGCCAAAGTCATTTTTGCTATCGACCCCATTAGCCACTAGGCCCAGCACGTTTACGCCAGAGCGAGCCAGCAGCGTTTTAGCAGCGATCGCCCGATCAAACGTCACCTGACGAGGGCGCATCACCATCAGCACGCCATCCGCCAAATTCCCCAGCACCGCCGCATCCGCACAGCCGGTTAGAGCAGGCGTATCAAAAATGATGTAGTCGAACCGCTCGCGAAACCGCTCAATGAGTTGGGCCATCCGCTCGGAGTCGAGTAGCGCCATGGGATTGGGTGGAGTCACTCCGGCGGAAAGCAGCGTGAGATTTTCACCGATAGGCTGGAGCGCCTTCTCCAAGCTGCCTTCGCCCACGAGCACATGACTGAGGCCCACGGCGTTAACGACATTCCACAGATGATGTTGATTGGGCGATCGCATATCAGCATCGACTAGCAGCACCCGCCGGTTAGTCTGAGCAATTGAGGTTGCCAAGTTAGCCGAAACCTCAGATTTGCCCTCACCTGCCACCGAGCTAGTGATCACCAGAGAAGTCAGCTTTTTATCTGAGCTGATAAAGCGCAAATTGGCCTGCAGCATTTGATAGGCACCGGCCAAAATGGGATAGGCATTTTGCAGCATGATGATACGGCGCGAGGCCGATCCATCCTCTTCACTGGCGTACGCTGGCAGCATCCAATCTGGCGTATCGTCTTTGTGCAAAGTAAAGCGAGGAATGACGCCCAGCACAACGTAGTTGAATATTTTCTCGCCGTCTTTCACGGTCTTGATCGAGCGGTCGATTAGATCGAGGAAAAAGGCCGTTGCAACCCCCAAGAAAGCGCCCACTACGCAGCCTGCTAGCAGATATTTCATCTGCCCTTCTACGATGGGTTTTTCAGGTGCGGTGGCCTGCTCAATTACCTGAGCCGTCCCGGTGTCACGCTTCTCAGCGAGCTGAATGTCTTGAAAGCGCGTTTGTAGGGTTTCTAAAGCGCTTTGGGCGGCGGCTTGCCTTTGGAGCAGGTCAGTCTGCGTTTTTTCTAGCCCTGGATAGGCCGCACTGCTCTGTTGATAGGCATCGCGCGTAGACACCAGCGCGGCAAGCTGATTGTAGGTACTGGCTCTATCGACCTCAGCTTGAACCAGCTCTTCTGCGAGCTTTTCATCAATGCCACTCATAGAGGTCAGTCCAGAACCAGGAGCACCAATCACCGCGGCTACTCGGCCCTCGAGCAGTTGGGTCATGGAGGCTTCTTGACGCTCTAAGGCTCGTACGGTCGGATGCTGCGGCGTATATTTTGTCAGCGCAACGGCCAAATCAGCGCGGACGGTTTCTAGCTGAGCCTGGGCGGCTTGTACGGCGGGAGACTGATTGACTGAGGCCAGATCGAGCGCGGCTGATGCACTCATGCCTAGCTGTTGAGACAGCTCCTTCGCCCGGCTTTGGGCCTTGACTAAATCTATCTGGGTGGCGCTGATCTGGCTTTCTAGATTGGCGATCGCGCCGACAGTAGCCTCAGCCTCTGTAGATAGAACAACAATGCCATTTTCCGTCCTAAAGTCTCTTAACGCAGCGCTCACAGCTTCGGCTTCTTTTCTAGCTTGAGGCAGTTCCTGCTCTAGAAACTGACGAGCCGCCACCACCTCTGAGCGGCTGCTACTAGCATTCACATCTATATAGGAGCGAATCACCTGATTGACGACCGCAGCAGAAAGCGCTGGCTGCTTTGAGCGATAGGCAACGCGAATCATATCGGTATTGGCAATCGGCTCTACTTTCAGGTTTTCAACCAGAGCTGACGGCTCAATCGCCTTACCCTCAGCGTCTTTAAGCGAGAGCGCTTGAATAGTCTCTAGCAGAACAGGCCGAGATAAGACAATTTCCGCCTGAGTCGCTAGCGGATCGCTGGTGCCTTTTAAAGTTTCGAGAGATCCTAACTCGCTGTTTACACCCGTCAGACCAGCCGTGTTGTCGTTTTGCAGCAGAATTTTCGAGGTCGCTTCGTATAGCGGTTCTTGACTGATGACCGCCGCGACAGAAACGAATATGCCCGCGATAAAAACCGCCGAAGCTGGTTTCCAGCGGCGTTTTAACACTAACCAGTAGCGCTTCAGGTCAATCTCTTCGATCTGCTCTTCGTAACTCATGAGACTCAATAACCTTCGTGAGAAGTAGGTCTAAAGCTCTACCCAAAAACCAATCTCGAATAGACCGGCGTTGAGCTTACTTACTCACTAAGGACGCGAAGAAACCAACAAAGTTTCCTGTTCCTGATATTGATGACTCAGACGATAAAACGCAGAAATAACCTGGCAGAAATAACCTGGCAGGAATAATCTGGCAGAAATAACCCGACAAGAATAATCTGGCAGAAATAACCTGGCAGAAGTAAAGCTTGTTGTAATTTCTCGATCAGAACGTCGCCAATTAGACCGCGTTCAGCGCAGCCGACTCGTCCATTAGCCTGGGCCTTATCGCCTTGCAAGGACTCCCAAAGCATATTTGTCCGGCAGGCATTGATTGAAAGACGCTGCTTCTGGCCCCGATAACGGCATTTGAACCGATACGAACATGAGGGCCTAAAAAGCAGTCGGTCGCCACCCAAGCCCCGTTTTCTATCGTAATTTCTCCGGTTTCCAGCGGAAAGCTAGGGTCAGTGATGGTATGGCTACCGGTGCAGAGATAGCTTTTCTGCGAGATCACGCAGTGTTTCCCAATTTTGATGGGTGCTAGGCTGTAAAGCACCACGTCATCGCCAATCCAGCTATAGTCGCCGATTTCTAGATTCCAGGGATAGGTGATTCGAGCGGTGGGGCGAATGACGACGTTTTGACCGATGCGCGCACCAAAGCATTTGAGGAGCCAGCAGCGAATACCATGTGCGGTGTGTAGCGTGAGCGGAAATGCGATCGCCTGCACCAGCCACCACAGTATCATCTGCACCCGAGACCCTCCGGCATCATAATCAGGCTGATGGTACTGGCTCAGATCTACCCAGGAAGGATTTCCTAGTTCGTCACCGGAAACCAAGCGACGGCGATCGCCAACTTTTGCCACAGGCTAAGTCCTCTTAATGGGGATGGGTGTAGAAGTTATTCATCGTTTTTTTTACACATCAGCAGCAGAGACAGGTAAAGACGCAGGGGGTAAGGACTCGGAAGGCCGGGGGGCGATCGCCTCAACCTTATGATTTAGCCGTCCGCCAAACTTGAGTTCGTATAGCTTGACCCCAATTTGATATTCGTACTGGCTGAGCAATCGGGCGTATACGTAGCCCGCATGTCCGTCTAAAAAGCCGAGCTGAACAACGTAAAACAGCACAAAGCGAAGCAGCGGCTTGAACGGAAGACGCACCCAAATTTTCTTTAGAAAACGCTTGCGCTGAACCGAGTCGCCAAAGAGGTTTGCACCGATGGTGCCATCGTCTCCCATCCCCATCAGCAAGTTGTAATAAACGCGGGCTTCCCAGTTGGAATAGCGATTGTGGCGCGCTAGCCAGTGATACAAGTCGCGAAAATCTTCGTGCAGCATGTCCTCCTTAAGATGCCCCACTCTCTCGTGAGGAATCATCACATGCTCATGCACTTCATTATCGCCCGTGTTGCGAATGTCCTCGGTGTTGAGGTTTTCGTAGCGGCCTTTGGCATGGCGAAACAAACGCAGGTTCCAGTCGGGATATTTGCCGCCGTGGCGAATCCATTTGCCTAGAAAAAAAACGCGACGGTTGATATAGTAGCCGTCTAAGTTTGGGTTTTTGATGACTTCGGCAATTTCGGCCCAGGACTCAGGCGTAATGCGCTCGTCGCAGTCTACGATTAGCACCCACTCATTGCGAAAGGGTAGCTGATCGAGCGCCCAGTTTTTCTTTTTGGGCCAGCGACCGTTGAAGTGAAACTGGACGACGTTTGCCCCCAAGCTTTCAGAAATTTCGATGGAGCGATCGCTGCTTTGAGAATCGACCACGAACACCTCATCCGCGGCAACTACGCTAGCTAAACAAGCAGGCAAATTTTCTTCTTCGTTTTTAGCAGGGATAAGAACAGAGACTGGGATGGATGCAGGTTTCATGAGTTTGAAGAGGGAGAAATGGGCGAAGCGCCAGCGGTGGCGGCTATTCGGCGGTGGATGAGATGGCGAGTAACGCTACCCAAGTAGGCGATTTGGCCATAGGCATAGGCCAGATTTTCGAATCTTTGAGCGGGCCGATGACTGTATTTAAGGGTTTTGTACAGACCTCTAGCGAACCGCTCGCCGCCGCTGCGTAGCTGCCAAAGGCCCGCGTCGCCGCTGACTTGCTCGCGATAGCTTTCGCTAATGCCTTGCCACCAACTGCGGCTAAGAAACCAGTCGGGTTTCATTCTGGCTGGGGCAACATTGTGAGCGGCCAGCGCAGCCGGAACGTAAGCTACCTGCCAACCGCGATCTAGTGCCATTCGGGTCATCTGCTGCTCTTCGTTAGAAAGGAGATTTTTACCGATGCGACCTAGTTTCAGATCGAAGCCGCCCACTTCTTGGAGAAAGGATTTGCGCAGGGCGTAGTTGAGGCCGCGTGGAGTGAGTGCAGGCTGCTGGATATAAACGATTTGATCGCCTAGATCGTAAGCGCCCAGGCCGCTGGCTAAATCGGCGGAGAGCCAGTTGGGAGGATGGGTATGGGGGGGCCAGATGAGGGTGACCTTGCCACCTGCGATCGCCATCTTGTCATTCTGCTCAAACACGCTTAGCAGCGAGGCCAACCAATGCTCGCTAGCCTCAGCGTCGTCGTCTAAGTAGGCCACAATCTCAGCTTTGGCGACGGTCGCACCCGTGTTACGAGCAGCCGAAAGGCCCAGCGTAGATTCGTAAACATATTGCAAGATAGAACCGTTCGCAGCCTGAGCAATTCGCGATCGCACAATTTCAGCGGTGCGATCGGTAGAGGCATTGTCTACCACGATAATTTCGTAGCGGTTAACGCCATACGCGCCCATAGACTGAGCCAGCAGGCTGTCAATCGCTGCGCCCAGATACTGCTCGCGGTTGTGGGTGCAAATAATAGCTGAAATCAGCGGTGCGACCATGAAAAAAGAGCTTTAGAAAGCAGTGAGGCGACTAGATATATCAAGATTGCCCGCAGGAAGACCAAATTACTGCTTGTGCTAAGAGATAATTGGGTCAGGCGGCTCGCCCACCGTCGAGAGAATGACGCCATAGTGATCGCCATAGTTATCTACGTTTTTCCCACCTAACTTTTTCTCACCTCATCAAGATCGCTTTAAGATCGCCAATTTTTATGAACTCAGATTCCGCTAGCCGCGCTCAGGCGATTGATTTAGCCGCTTGCATTGACCATACGCTGCTAGCACCCGCTGCCGGAGAGCCTCAAATTGCGCTGCTCTGCGACCAGGCCGACCGGTACAGATTTGCGGCAGTCTGCATTTATCCGGTGCATGTGCCTTTTGCCGTTGAACGGCTGCATGGGAAAAAGCCCCAGGTCTGTACGGTGATTGGCTTTCCGAGCGGCGCAAATACATCTAGGGTGAAGCTATTTGAGGCGCAAGAAGCCGCAGAAAATGGCGCAGATGAGCTAGATGTGGTGATCAACTTAGGGTGGTTAAAAGCAGGCGAAACCGCCCGCGTGCATGACGAGATCGCTCAGGTTGTGGAGCTGACGGGCTTGCCGGTAAAGGCCATTTTGGAGACATCGCTACTGAGTGAGGCGGAAAAACGGCTGGCCGCTGAGATCTGCCTAGATGCAGGCGTTCGCTTTTTGAAGACGAGTACGGGTTGGCAAGGCGGGGCGACGATAGAAGATGTGAAACTGCTGCGGAAAATTGGTGGCGATCGCATCGGCATTAAAGCTTCGGGCGGCATTCGTACCGCCGAGCAGGCGATCGCACTAGTAGAGGCCGGGGCGAATCGGCTGGGCACTTCTCGAGGGGTGGAAATATTGCGATCGCTAGAAGACAGCGAGACAGATTGAGCTTTCTCACTAAACAGATTGAACTTTCTCACTCGCGTCTTAAAATCAGCACAGGTATAAAAACAATGGAATATTGAGGGCATTGTAGGCAAGACCTCTCTCCCATCCGCAGCGCAAGCTGAGGACAGCCAACGCGATGAGCCGCTCGCCAACAGCCTACGACACGATCAGTCAGAGTCTGCCAGTACTTAGAGGCTGGGCCATTGTTTGGATTGTGGCCTATCACCTGATGGGTAGCACCCGAGGCTATTTGGATGGGAGCGAGGCGATCGCCACCCTATCGCTAGGCGGACTCAAAAACATCCTTGATGCTGGACTCACGCTGTTTATTTCAGCCGGGAGCACAGGCGTTAATGTCTTTTTAGTCATCAGCGGGTTTGGGCTGACGGCTTCCTGGTGGAAAAAATATGGCAGTCGTGGCATTAAAACCATCCCGCTGCCAACGTTTTGGCGAAAGAGAGTCTTTAGGATTTTTCCGCTGTTTTGGACGGCGATCGCGATCGCAACTCTCCTCTACTGGATGAACCCAGATTGGGCACCGTATGGCCGCACCGTATGGCAGGCAGGAGGACTTACGCCTCTGTGGGCCTTACTCACAACGGCTTCTACTCTGCGCAACTTGATCCCAGATCACTACTACTTTTTAAACGGGGCCTGGTGGTACGTAGGTCTTTCAGTACAGCTTTACGTCATCTTCCCCTGGCTAATTCGATTCGGGTGCCGATGGGGAGGGTTCAAACTACTGATCGCTTCTTTGCTGTTCTCTTTGACGTATCGGGCCGTTTTTTTGCTTTTTCCTCTAGAAGACTTTGGAGGGAGCTTTGGAGAAAGCGTTGGAAGCGTGATTCCTCTAGCCTTTTTTCCTTCCAGGCTCTTCGAGTTTACCTTTGGGATCTATTTAGCCATGACTTTTCTGGAGCCAGCGACCGATGCGCAGCCCCAGAAAAGTCGTCGCAATTGGCTGAAAAACCTACTGCTAAAGCCCCAATTTGTGCCACTCAGTCTCGGCCTATTTTTGATGGGATTGAGCTTTAAGTGGTTGCCCTATCCGGCACTCAGCATCTTTGCAGAAGCCTTGATTGGCGTAGGCTTGTTTTGCGGCTTAGTGGGCCTTTCACAAATCCGGATTTGGCGGCTTGACAGGCTTTCTCAAACGATTGGCCAGTACTCCTACGGCGTTTATCTAATCCATATGAATCTATATCTGGTGCTATGGCCAGTAGCGACAGTGTGGGTGCCTTCCTATTGGCTGCGCTTTGTGCTGGTGCTAATAGCCTGTTGCACGATAGGAATTGGATTTGACGCTGGATTTACGGCCTGTAGCCAGGCGATTGAAACGCGCTTGCGCCCTCAGAAAACGATATAGTCGCCATCCGCTAAAGTTTTAGCGGCAATTGGTTAGGAGATTGATTGGGAGATTAATTAGGGGATTGATTGGGAAGTCGAATGGGAGGTTTGTTTAGGAAAACCACCCCATAAAACAGAATAAACCCGACTAAAATAAGAAAGCAGCGATCGCAATCCTATTCGCCCAAAGTCACTCTCCGACAAGCTTTTATGACACAGCGCAACTATAAGGCAACGGGCATTAACCTAAAGGCCATGCCGATGAACGAGTCTGATCGGCTAGTGACGGTGCTGACCAAGGAGCGGGGACTCATTCGAGTGATTGCCCCTAGCGCGCGCAAACACAAATCTAGACTAGGCGGTCGCTCTGGCCTGTTTGTCGTCAACGAGCTGCTGTTAGTTAAAGGCAAATCTATCGACAAGATGGTGCAGGCCGAAACCCAGCAGTCTTTTCCCAAGCTGAGTACAGATTTGGCCCGGCTAACAGCAAGTCAGTATCTGGCCGAAATTGCGCTTTCACAAGCGCT
>JBBSOB010000188.1:0-9664 GCA_038260205.1 Phormidesmidales cyanobacterium | reverse complement strand
CGTTTTAGAGCAGCTAGAAGAAGTGGATGTAGCGATCGCCACTGCCCAACGCCTTGGCATTCAGCCTGTCCTCGGGGTTCGCGCTAAACTCGCCGCTAAAGGCTCAGGTCGATGGGGAGAAAGTGCTGGAGACAGAGCCAAGTTTGGCCTGAGTATTCCTGAAATCATCACCGTCGTAGAGAAGCTTCAGGCCGCAAACATGCTTTCCTGCTTGGAGCTGCTGCACTTCCACATTGGCTCGCAAGTTTCCGCCATCAGCGTCATCAAAGACGCCCTCAAAGAAGCCTGTCGCATTTATGTAGAGCTGGTCAAACTCGGCGCGCCCATGGGCTATCTCGACGTGGGCGGCGGCCTCGGCGTAGACTACGACGGCTCCAAAACCAGCTCGCAAGGCTCCAAAAACTACAGCATTCAAAACTACGCTAACGACGTGGTGGCTGAGGTGAGAGATGCCTGTACGGCTAGTGAAACGCCGATGCCTACGTTAGTGAGTGAAAGTGGACGAGCGATCGCCTCTCACCAATCCGTCCTCATCTTCGACATCCTCGGCACTAGCGAGGCCAGCTACAGCCAACCCAAACCCTGTCAGGAAGGCGAGCACAGACTGATCTGCGAACTCTGGGATCTCTACACCTCTGTCAACGCCGAAAACTATCAAGAAGCCTTCAACGACGCTGTCCAGTTCAAGCAAGAAGCTGCGAGCCTGTTCAACTTCAGCTACCTCAGCCTGTCCGAACGCGCCCGCGTTGAAAGACTCTACTGGGCCTGCTGTGCCAAAATTGCCGACCTACTGCGCCAGCAAGACTATGTTCCTGAAGAGCTAGAGCATCTAGAAAAAAGCCTCGCCTCTATCTACTACATGAACATGTCGCTGTTTCAATCCGCCCTCGATAGCTGGGCCATCGATCAGCTTTTCCCCATCCTCCCCATCCACCGCCTCAACGAAGAACCGACTCGACGCGCTACCCTGGCCGATCTTACCTGCGACAGCGACGGCAAAATCGCCCGCTTTATCGGCAAAAAAGGCGAAAAAGACGTTCTCGAACTGCATCCGCTCAAATCTGGTGAATCTTACTACCTCGGCATGTTTTTAGTAGGTGCTTACCAGGAAACTCTTGGCAACCTGCACAATCTGTTTGGCAATACCAACACCATTCACATTCAGATAGCCTCCAAAACCACCGCACAGCAAGGCTACACCATTGAACATGTTGTTCGCGGTAACACCACAAGCGAAGTTCTTCAGCAGGTGCAATACGACCCAGAAGTTATGATCGAGCAAATTCGCCGTCGGTCTGAGCAGGCTTTGCAAAAGGGCCAGATTACTATCGAAGAAGCTAGAAAACTGATGGCTAACTACAAAGCAGGCATGGATTGCTACACCTATTTGGCAGAATCGTAAGCTGACCCGCTAGCAGATCGCACTCACGAGCTTTTGCCAGCGCGTGAAGGGAGAACTCGTGACCATTTAGCCCGGTTCCAAAAGCCGGGTTTTCCCGGTCAAAAGCAGTCAGCGAAATATCAGGCGGCTGGCAGGTGGCGCGATCGCGTCAACCACCAAAAGCGCCAAACAAAAATTGCGCCGCCCACGGCAATGCCCATATACTGACCCACCCATAAACCCACCGCGCCCCAACCGGCGACAAAGCACAGTAGATAGCCGCTGGGTAGACCCACCCCCCAAAAGGCGATCGCACTTAAAATCATCGGCATCCGCGTATCTTGCAGCCCATACAGCGCGCTCATCGTCACCCGCTGCACGCCGTCAAACATCAAAGCGATCGCACTTACCAACAGCAAATCCATCGCCAGCGCAATTACCGGCGCAGCCTGAGCGTCCGTCGAATTAACAAACAACCCAATCGCCAGATGACGATATAGCGCTAGGCCCACACCGCTGAGCAGCAAAAAACCAACCGCCAGGGCGATCGCCACAAATCCCGCCCGCCGAGTCCCGGCGCGATCGCCTCTGCCATACCAAAGCCCCACCCTGGTCGTCACGGCCAGAGACATCCCTATCGGCACCATAAAAATCAGCGCCATCACCTGAAACGCAATCTGATGAGCCGCCAGCACCTGTGCTCCCAAACTGCCCGCCATGTAGCCCACCGCCAAAAACAACCCCAGCTCTAGCACAAAGGTCACTGCAATCGGCGAACCCACCGCCATCAGCCGCCGCAAAATCGATCCGTTAGGATGTCGCCATCCCCGCCAGAAGCGATACTGACCTAGCTCTGGGTGCCGCAAAATATAGCCAGCAAATAAGCCAAACATTAGCCAAAGGCTCAAGCTGCTACCCAATCCCAATCCCAGCAGCTCCAGCCGAGGAAAGCCCAGCTTGCCAAACCCCAGCACATAGTTACAGGCAATGTTAAACACCGTGCCGATGCTGACAATGACCGTTACCACGCCCACTAGCGAAAACGCCGACAAGTAACCGCGCAGCATGGCAAACCCCAGCGCAGGCAACACGCCTAACGACACGCCGCTAAAGTAATTTTGAGCCAGCTTCACCACTACATCAGTCTGATTTAACGCGCTCATCACAGGCGACATCTGCCACAGCAAAACCATCAGTGGCAACGCCAGCAGCAGCGACAGCCACAGCCCCTGCCGCGCCAACCCCGTTAGCCGCTCCTTTTTCCCAGCGCCGTACGCCTCAGCCGCCAGCACCCCAACAGACATCACAAAGCCTGAAACAATCGTCAGCAGCATTTGAAAAGTCGTCGCCGCCAAGCCGCCAGCCGCCAAGCTTTCCGTGCTTAAATGGCCCATCATAATGGTGTCCACAAAGCCCACCGCAAACTGAGCTACTTGCGCGATCGCCAGCGGCACCGCCAGCTTCAAAAACGCCCGGCCCTCCGAAATAACGGGCCTAGCCGCCCTAACTCGAAGTAGTAACCCACCCATCTAGACACCTTCACCTGAGCGTTTTTACTACCGTTCCGTTTTTATTACGGTTCCGTTTTTACTACGGTTCCGTTTTTACTACGGTTCAATGTTATAGCGCTAGTCACACCGTCTCGACCATCTAAGCTGTCATCTCACCGCCCCACTTCGACGCGGATCGCCCGCCCCTGTCAACCGGCCATCGGCCTCTAGCCCTACCGAATGCACGCCCCCAAAAAACATATTGGATTGCTGCCAATGCACCACCCGATCTGTCCCTAAAAACTCTGCCTCTGCTCCCTCCACCGCTGCCGCCAAATATCCTGGCTCCAAATGAAAAGCGCCACTCTCCCAATGAATCCTCGGCGACTCGACTGCTAGCTTCAGCGGCATTCCAAAATCAACAATGTTAGAGATTACCTGCAAAATTGCCGTTCGAATTCGGTTAGATCCGCCCGATCCTAAGGCCAACTGTGGCTTATTGTCTTTCAAAATCATCGTCGGAGTCATCATCGAAGACATCCGCTGATTGCAAGGCCACTGATTAAACCCCAATGGGTTCAAATCTTCCTCACCCAGCATGTTGTTCAACATAATCTGAGTTCCTGGAATCACGTAGGACGATCCTTCGCCGTTGGAAGTCGTTACGCTCGCGGCATTGCCCTCGTCGTCCATCACGCTCAGATGAGTCGTACTGCCCCAGCGGTTAAGCTGATTGCTCATAATCTCGGTTAGCAGCCCTGCATATTTGTCTATCAAATCGCTTGCGGTGAATGTTTGAGCGATCGCCCCCTCAAACAGCCGACCGTCCAAATGATCTCGTCTCGCCTCATTTGTCCATCGCATCGCCTGCGACAGCAACGTCAAATGCTCCGCCGATCCGTGTTCCATCTCGCTTAGGTCAAATCGATCCAGCAGCTCTAGACAAAACGCAATTAAGGCCCCACCCGCACTCGGCGGCGGATTTGTCAGCATTTGTACGCCGCGATAGTTGATAGATAGCGGCGATCGCTCAATCACCTCATACCCTTTCAAATCGGCCAAACTCAAATAGCCGCCCCCCTCTTGGCAGTCACGCACCATCTGCTCAGCAATCTCGCCCTCATAAAAGACCCTCAGCGCCGCCTCATTCCCTAATCCCGCTAAATACTCCAGCGTATCGGCGAACTCGCTCATCTGGATCTGCTCGCCAGCTTGAAGCCTTGTTCCTCCCGGTGCGTAGATCTTTCGAGACCTAGCAGTCCCCAGCAAAATCGGCTCTAGCAACTGGTAACAATATCCTTGAAATTCAGTGACGGTTACACCACCGCGAGCCAGTTTCACGGCAGGCTCTGCCACCACTTTTAGCGGCAACCGACCTAACCGCTTGTGAACCGACAGCAGCCCGGCAAACACACCCGGCACCGCAATCGACCCCATCCCCACATGAAACTCTTGAATAGAGTCGCCAAAATCGGCCTCAATCGGATAAAAATCTGGCTTTTTACAGTCCTCTCGACGACCCGGCGTCTGAGTGAAAAAATCAAATAGGACATTCTCACCTGCGCCACCCGCATCGGCGGCCTTGTGCGCCAGCAAAAAACCCCCTCCGCCCAGCGAAGTTAGCGTTGGTTCTACCACACAGGCCGCAAACACCGCCGCCACCGCCGCGTCAAACGCATTTCCCCCTGCCTGCAAAATCGCCTGTCCGGCTTCCGCTGTCTTCTCATGCCCCGCCGACACCACACCTGCCATAAACTGTCCTTTCTATATCGCCTGCAACGATTCCTGACCGCTTCTATCCCTACCATCCATTGAGCACTTGTAGCGGCTCCGTTTAGATAAACTTTTTAGAACGCATGTACTAATTTTTGTCAATAATGGCAATCTGAACCCCCGAATAACTCGCAAACAGGTCATAATCAAGGCTAAAGATAAGGATAGAAAGGACGCTTTCCCTCTATGGCTATTATCGCGCTAAAGGCTTGGTATCTGGGCAATTACGAACCCGTCAGCGAATTAGAAAATCGCTCTCACGACTTACGGCTAGCCAAAAATAGCCTGCTTAAGTCAGCCCTACGCGCCGACTTTTTAGAAGATATTGCAGAAGTTAAACAGGCAGATTGGTTTCAGCGCTATTTAGAAGGCGATCGCGTTGAGTTCTACATCGAAGGTAGCGGCATCTATGCGATCGCCAATATCGATCTAATCAGCCACGAAATCTACTTCGCCAAGCAAGACTCTCTCTCTAACTTAGATCCCACTCTTTTTCTCAGCTATCAAACCGAATACCCCGACTCCAGCGACCTGCTGCGCGAAGCGCTAGAAGCCTTCATCGAAAAATTCAACCAAAAATCCCGCATTCCTCTTTCCCTCAAAGAATCACATCGTCTCAGTCAAGGAGCCGTGCGGCTAAACGGTACGCTAATGCGGCAGATCAGGCGATCGCTCATCTTCATTGCCGATGCCACCCCAATTCTGGGCATTGACGGCACGCCTGCTCAGCTTGTCCCTAGTCCCAAAGTCTGCGTAGAAATGGGCTACGCGCTGCAAAGCAAACGCCCTGAGCAAATTCTGCTAGCGCAGATGGAACGCTCCGACCTGCCCGGACAGTTCCCCTTTGACACCCCTACGCAAAACCGGGTTGGCTTTACCAAAAAGTCCGAGCTAAAGAAAGCGTTAGGCGATCGCCTACAAGAAAGGCTTCAGCGATTCAACCTCATCTACTGATCCCACCCAATTGAGCAACCAGAAGACTTATCTCGCCAGAGAGCAAAAATATCTGGGCTAAATGAAAGTTTTGGCACTCATCAACCCATACTAATCTCGGTCATCTGAAACCTCAGCATCCGAGAAAAGTCAAAATGCCAAGAACTCCCAGCGAATACGTTGTCCATATCGCCTTCGATGGTGGCCACAAAGAAGAAGTCCGCTTTACCACCATTCAAGACTTCCAAAAATGGTACAGCGACAAGCTCATGCCCAAAGCCACCTCTGAAGAATTTATCAACGTCCCCATTCCCAAAGTTAACCCCGGCGAATACATGGTCATTCGCCCTTCTCGCGTTGCCGCCATTCGCGTAGAACCTGTCTTCAGCTCCAGCGTTGAACGATATTGACGCCGTTTCATCTTTAAACTCAAAAGCTCTGTCTATTCGCGAACGGTCAGGGCTTTTGTGTTTGTCAAGTTTGTTTGCCAAGCCGAACACAGGTAATGACTTCTCAGTTCTAACCAGGGATTTCAGGGTATAGAATTTGTAAGGTAGCTCTAGATTTTTCCCTTGCGAACCTCTTCAAAAATCGCCCTCGCCCTTAGCAGCGCTATCGGCGCGATCGCTCTCTCCATCTCTAGCGCCCACGCATTCGAGCCGCTTCCTCTCAAAAGGCTCGTCTGCCAAGAAGCCAAACAAGCCGCAGCCCTGGTCGAACTAGACAGTCAGCTACTTAGCGAATCGATCGCCTCTGGAGATCGAGAATCGCTGCTAGCCGCTATCGACCATAGTCTGGCCTATATGGAAACATCCGCCTCAATTACTGACTACGCAAATTACTCAGTTCCTGGGATTACGCACACTCGGGTTCAGCGCAGCCTGGTTCGCTTTCGCACACTGCTCTTAGACAGTAAATCCGCAGCAGACTTGCAGAGGGCGATCGCCAACGAGTTCACTTTCTACCAATCCATCGGGCAAGACGAAGCTGGCACCGTCGCCTTCACCGGCTATTTCGAACCTACCTACGCCGCTAGCCTCACCAAAACCAACGAATTCAAATACCCGCTCTACAAAAGCCCGCCAAACTTAGACACCTGGCCCGACCCCCAGCCCACCCGCCTAGAACTAGAAGGAGCCGACGGTTTACAGGCCGACCAAGGCCCGCTAAAAGGTCTAGAACTGGTCTGGCTTAGCAGTCGATTAGAAGCTTTCCTCACGCAGGTTCAAGGCTCCGCTAGGCTACAGCTTACAGACGGTAGCACCCTGGCCGTTGGCTACGATGGCCGCACCAACTATCCCTACACCAGTATGGGCCGCGCCCTCATCGACGACGGCATCATCCCCGAAGACGAACTTTCCCTACCTGTTCTCATTCAATACTTTGAACAAAATCCCGAAGCCCTAGACCGCTACCTTCCCCGCAACGATCGCTTCATCTTCTTCCGCAAAACTGACGGCGCACCCGCCACAGGCAGCCTCGGATTTCCGGTAACTGCGGGCAGATCCATCGCCACAGATAAGTCTGTCATGCCCCCTGGAGCCTTGGCTCTAATCAACCTGAACCTTCCTCAAATCAACTCGGCAGGCGCAGTTGAAGCAAAGCCAACCAGCCGCTTTGTCTTAGACCAAGACACAGGCGGTGCCATCAAAGGCGCGGGTCGCGTAGACATTTTCATTGGCACTGGTACAGAAGCTGGCGAAGTCGCTGGATTAATCAACAGTACTGGCACACTCTACTATCTCTTACTGAAAGAGTAACGGCTCTTGCTGAAAGAGTAACGGCAAATTGCCAATTTAAAAAATTTGTCAGGCTCCACATTTTTACTGACGAATTGTCAGTATCTCTGACTTAAAATGCGTAACTCTACACATAAATTGGAATAACTTCATGTAAAATTTATACCAGTAAATGAGTAATGGCCCATCTACAGACGGCTTATTCACAGATGGCTTATTCACAGATGGCTGTTCACAGATGGCTTGCCTATCTGCACTTTCTACCTGCGCTTATTTATATTCCATCGTCACTATTTATTAAGGAAAAATCTAGCTGTGCCAAAACCTTGTAGCAAGCCACTCGCGCAAAATCCCTACGAGACTTACCGAGACCCCATCACCGGACGTTGGAAAGTAAGGTATCCCGTACAGACACAGCTCACTACTCGGACGGAGATAGGTTTCGAGGGCGCTGATCTAGAAGAACTCTCTCAGCGTAGAACTAACCTTAGACAGTGGAAGACCCCATCGCAGACTAAGGTGGCCTAGCTCGTCGCTTAGACAAGACTCTGCTGTTTAGACAAGGCTCTGTAGGACAAGATCCACGTCAGCGTCTCCTGTTTGAGCAGCGCTACCGTACGTAAAATAACAGCCATACTCCGCTCATTGCCACAGCGGCTCCGCAGACCGAGCGCCTACTTACGCGATCGCCCATTGCCATCGCCATTGGCAGCACAAACAGCGGACTCGTTGCCAGCAGCGACTGAGCCACCCCTGTAGCCGTATATTTTAAAGCTACCTGCTGAAGCCAAATGCCTAGGTAGGTCGCAAAAAATGCGGTTGCAGCCACAGCCGCTAATAGTTTGGGTGTGCTTAATGCCGACTGGCTCTTCTGCCAGCGCATCTGCCATGTCCTTGAATACTTTAATTTTGGGAGAGTTGGTGCGCCTATCGGATCATCTGGCGAACCCTCTTGATAAGCGCCTAGCTGCTGCGGTCGAAAAACAATCGAAACACCCATAAAAGCTAGACCGGCGAGCAGTCTAATCAACGTACTCCAAAGCGGATCTACTGATGTATCGGCCAGCGCTGCCCTAGATAGAACCGCGCCCGACGCCTGACAGAGCACGGCTAACAGTGCAATCCATAGACCCGATCCCCAAGCCGTTACCCTCGTACCGGGGACGCGCTCACTAATGACCCAGGCAACTCCTGCTAAAGTCAGCCCGATGCCCATGACTGACGTTTCAGACAGCTGTTCTGCTAAAAATATCCAGGCCAGCACCGCCGAAACAGGGGGCGCAAGCGTCTCTAGTAGCAGCGCCCGTCTAGCGCCTAAATAATTAATCGCTGAAAAGTAGGCCGTATCGCCTAAGCCAATGCCCACTGCGCCGCTAATTACTAAGTAAACAATAGAGAGAGCTGGAAGCGTCCGAATACTTGGGTTCGTTGGGTCATAATGAAGCAAAAACAGCGCTTGAATGCTAAGCGTTATGCCGAGAAACAACAGCGCGAATAAGCCTTTTGCTAAATTTAAAACAACCGGCGAGAGCTGCCGTCCCATCCGCCCAAACATTAGCGTTGCCGCTGCCCATAAAAAAGCTGCGCTCAGCGCTGCAATCTGACCTGTTAGTTCACCGTTTTCCATTCCACACCGTCTTTTAGCCAATTAATGGGCGATCGCCCAACCCCGTAAGCCTCTCTATTATCGTTGCCGCCCATGTCTGTTAACACAGTTGCCCTTACAGAACCAAAAGACGCTGGCACAGACGCTTTGCATGGCCCCCCGCTGAGTCTGCTATCACCCGAGCTGAGCGCTCGAATGCGATCGCCCCTCAAAAGCGGTAGTCTCACTCTCAACAGCCGCGTTCTCCAGTCTCCGCTCTCAGGGGTCACCGACAAGGTGTTCCGTCGCCTCGTCCGCCGCTATGCGCCCCAATCCATGCTCTATACCGAAATGGTCAGTGCCGCCGAGCTGCACCATCTCAAAAAGCTCCCTGAAGTCATGGACATCGACGCCAACGAGCAGCCCATTAGCATCCAGCTATTCGACCGTCGCCCCACGTTTTTGGCCGAGGCCGCTCGCAAAGCCGTAGACCAGGGCGCAAACACCATCGACATCAATATGGGCTGTCCCGTCAACAAAATTACTAAAAATGGCGGCGGCTCCTCACTGCTGCGCGATCCAGAAACGGCGATCGCCATTGTCAAAGCAGTTTGCCAGGCCGTCTCAGTACCCGTCACCGTCAAAACCCGCATTGGCTGGTCGGACGAGGCGATTAACGCGGTAGAGTTTTCGCAGCAAATGGAAGCTGCTGGCGCAAAAATGCTGACGCTTCACGGTCGCACCCGCGCTCAGGGCTACAACG
>JBBSOB010000187.1:0-9668 GCA_038260205.1 Phormidesmidales cyanobacterium | reverse complement strand
TGGTAAAACCCTAGCCTTCCAAGCTAATGATGGGGGTTCGATTCCCCCCACCCGCTTTATTTTTTACAATAGTTTATTTTTACAATAGACAGATCAATAGGCAGATCAACGGAACCGACGTGAACCGGCGCTGCGGGCAATCAATTAAGCATATAGAGCAGGATGCGGATGCTTGGCTCTTGACTTTGGTCACTTGCGATCGCGCAAGCACCGGCACCTTTCTTAAACTATAAATTCAAGCTGCGTCCAGATCGTCTAAAAATTCTGAGGCTGGCTCAATGCCAGTGATGAGTAACTGATCTCGCGCGCGCGTGTAGGCAACATAGAGCAAATGACGTTCGGTACTATTAGCGATAATTTGCTTTCTAAAAAAGTATGTCGCTGTAGTCGGCGGGTGCAGGCTGCTTGCGTTCTTTAAGATTATTATTTCTCGTATATTCTGTATAATTTGGCCAGGTTTCTCCATAGCTCTTAAGCTCAGGTGCCGAGCAAACTACGGTCAAGTGGCTTCCTTTTGCATGACGCTTCAGCCTGCTCATGGCGACATAAACCGTAGCTGAATCTGTCGATTCTGTGATGCCTATGACCATGTATCGAGACTCCCATCCTTTAAAGCTATGGATAGTGCAAGCTTTGATACGCGCATCACCCATAAAAAAGTTCATTTTCTTCGGTTTTTGCTCTCTCTGACTTTGGGAGAATATATGCAAGACATTGAATCCTTTTTTCTCAACGAGAGCAACACATTCAAGCCCTATCAAATGATTAGGCAGCAGCAGGGTCACATCCGGGTATGCCACTATATCTAGACTGGCATATTCAGGAATGGCTAAAGTAGCTTTAGCGCAAACTCCTGGCAAATTCTTCTCAAAAGGCACTTGTATCCAGTATAAATCTACAGGCCAGTCATCTGACGCCTTGGTCTCTGCGTTTATTAACTTTATTTTGGACTCAGGCAAAAAACTTTTTGCAAAGATCTTTAGATAATCAATTAGCTTATTAGGTGCTCGATAACAAACGCCGAGCTGATTCTAGGGACCCCATCTAAAGCCAGAATTGTTCATCGACTCATCTGTCCAATTCTTAGACCTTTCGTACAGATCTTGTGCTTCGTCAGCAACTAAAAGCATCTCGCCTTTTTGATCGAGAAGTCGTCTAAGCGTGTTCCACCAAGTCAGATGAAAATCCTGACCTTCGTCAATAAGAATAGCGTCAAGCTTTCTCTGTCCTATTTGGCCGTATTCGATATTTTTCTCAATATTGTCAATGGCTCTATTAGCCAGATCTACGACCTCAATGTCTAAAATTCTTTTTAGCTCCTCTCCGCTGAGATTGTCTTTAAGCATGGCATCATATTCATTCTTAAGGCCGCCTTCGACAATGACATCTTTACACCATTCATGAAAATGCATGTAAGTTATGCTGTTGGGCTTTGCTCCTGGCACCTTATGGCGAACAACTAAGTCTCTTAGGTAGTGCCACAGAGTAATATTGACAGAGACAATTAGAACATCTTTTCTTTGAGCAGATAGATTCGCGGCCCTTGCAGCTAGAACAAGAGCTTTCCCAGAACCTACCGCACCACGAATCCGTCGATAGCCAGAATTCGTTCGAGTTGTTGCTAGACTATGTTGCTTTTTGTCTAAGTCTAATGACTCTCTTTGTATCTGAGCAAAGTCTGGTTCAACTAGCCATCCGCGTAGCTAACGAGCAATCTTCTCATTCATGTACAACGATCCTGTTCGGTTATGATTTGGCAGGGCTAAGTTTATTTCCCTTGTTTTTATTTGATCAATTCCGACTACAGAGATACGTTAAGCCGAAATAGTCTGCTGTAGCAGAGGATTTAATAGCTCCTTGGATATTAGCGGTTGGCTCTCTCGAAAATATAATTCTAGATATAACAACAAGTGGGGCGTAATCCGGCTTTTCTTCATTAAGATTTTTTCCTGTTAAAGGCGCATACAGGCTGTTTATTCTTATTCCATAGTGCTAGATCTTATTAACTGATGGCAATAGTGCAACAGCTTTCGCCAGATCATTCGTTTGATATCGCAAGTCATCTACAGGTGTAGACAACCTAGAGAAGTGATTTAAGCGATCACCAACACGCATCAGCAAACCATTTATAAACCAATTGAGCCGCTAGCAAAAACGGATCCTACTGGATTCGAACCAGTGACCGACCGCTTAGAAGGCGGTTGCTCTATCCAACTGAGCTAAGGATCCAAACACAGGCATCGGCGCAATGCGCTTAACCTGCATAGCGAATATACCGCATTGCGATCAGGGATGCACTCAAAATGCCTGATATTATCTCGGGCAAATCGCGCATTTTGGGTACGCTAGCTCAACAAATACGGTCACGACTCCTATGTTTTTGCTGTCGCCAGAGGATGTTGAAATAATAGGTGTTCAGCACCCTAAAAGCGCTAAGCGGGTGCCCGTGCTGTGTTACGCAGACCAAACCTTTCGGCTGGTCAGCGTCTTTAGCATCGATCAGCAGACCGCGGCGCAAGCTAGCTGGCGAGATTTGACCGAAAACCAAAGCAAAGTTTGTGTGCTGCTAGAAGAAACTTTTCGTTACAGCGTATGGAGTCAGGTTCAAATCGACCAGGGTTGGCTGACACCTATAGCCCCCGATGCCTACATCAAAGCCTGCATTGTGCTGGTTCAGTTTTTGTATAACCAAACGCAAACGCTAGACAGCCGACAGGCCGAAAGCTTGAGGGTAGGGCTACAGGTAAACACCGCTCGCCAGATGCAAACGGCAGGCGGATTAGAGGCACTGCTGCAATTGAACATCGCAAATGGCGCGATCGCTCTGCCACGCTGGGAGGAAGAAGACCTCAGCAGCCTTTTGCTGGAGATGCATCGTTTGGGCTGTAAGTTCTTTGGACGCCGTAAGTTTATCAAGCCCGCGATCGCCGCGCTAGACACCCTACCCAACAACGACAAAACTCTATTTTTAGCCTGGCTAAAACTCTCTTTACTCGGCAATCTTTGGCTACCATAAGCGCGGTTCAAAAGCCTTTCCAAAGGAGTGGGAAAAGCTGCCATACTGGGAAGGCAATTGCAAAGGACATCGGCAGCATGGCTCCGCGAAAACTATCTGACTCGGATAAAAGCGAACTCATCGACTTGTACAAGCAGCCCGGCCAAACGACCACAACCTTGGCCGAACAGTTTGGTGTCAGCAATAGCACCATCAGCCGCATTTTAAAGAGTACGATTCCGCCGGAAGAATATCGCGAGCTAATTTCGCAAAAGCGCATGGCTAGCTCGGATAAAGCAGTGCCTGCAACCAAAGCTAAGGCCGTTAAGCAAAAGGCTCCGGCCAAAGAAATTTCGTCGCCCAAAGTAGAACCCAGCGCCAGCGACGACACGGCTCTATTGTCGGACGAGGCGGCAGACGACGCCTTGGAGCAAACCCCGCCACCCAAACTCAAGTCGGCTTCTCCTGAGTCAGCACCCCCAGCCAAAACGGAAAAAGGAACGCGTCGCCGTCGCCGCAGCAACGCTAAGCAAAACGACGATGAGCAGTTGCCATTACTGACCGATCGAAAAGAAACTGCAGGGGAAACCTCACCAGAAATTTTGGAGAAAAGCGTTGAAGAGAAAAGCGTCGAAGAGAAAAGCGCCGAAGAAAAGACCGCTGAAGAAAAGACGCCCGTGAAAAAGGCCGCTCCGACTAGACCAGCCGCACCCAAGCTAGTTAGCGCCGAAGCCGAGGATGACGACGATGACGATGACGATTTGGAGGGCTTAGATGAAACCCTCGGCGATGACTTTGGCGACGACGATGACTTAGACGAGGATGACGATGATGACGATGAGGGCGAGGTGGATATGCCTAAGCCCAAGCTCCAGTTGCAAAACGCCATGGAGATTATGCCGTTGGGATCGGCGGTGCTGCCCAAGCCGTGCTATTTGGTGGTAGATATGCGATCAGAACTAATTACCCGTCCGCTCTCTGAGTTCGCTGATTTGGGTCAGGTGCCCTCTGCTGAGGAAAAGTCGAAGACGCTACCTGTGTTTGATAATCATCGAGTGGCCCGGCGATTTTCGCGCAATAAGCAAAGGGTGATTAAAGTACCAGACGGCAACTTGATTATGCGTACCAGTCCCTATTTGCAGGCCAAAGGCATCACCCGGCTGCTGGTAGATGGTCAGGTGTTTGATTTAGCTAGCGTGGATTGACTCTTCGAGCAGGCGGCAAAGCTCGGCTAGCATCAGCGCTCTTGTCTGTCGCCCATTTGTTCGGCGTCTGGGCAGTCGTTGGTCATTAAGATTTCGGAGCCGCGTTTGGCTACGGTGGCTAGCTTTTGGCTAATAGACCCAATGCTCTCAACGCGCACTAGCTCTTCCCACGAGCACACCTCGTCCTCGTCTTCGGTTTCGTAGCGCAGGGTAACGAGGTCGCCTTCTATTCCTAAAATGGTGGCCGACTCAATCCAGCGCTGCTGGTCGCGTAGAAAAACTTGGACTTCGCGGCCATCGCAGGAAAGCTGATAAATCTTACGTTGCAGCATGATTTAATTGCCTGTTTCGTGAGGATAGTACCGAGTTTTGATACTGCGGATCGCTATGCTGAGCCAATCAAGGCTACTAGCTTGCTTTATTCTAGCAGCGCGTAGAAAGAGAACGCTTTAATTAACGCTTTTCTAAAATGAGTGCAGGCGGTATATAGCGATCGCCTCCCACGAGCTACCGGATGGATTAAGCCGCTAATATCTCTATTAAGTCAGATTTCTTCAGCTTAGAGTAGCCCGTGATACCCCGCTTTTTCGCCATCTTTTTAAGCTCTGCTGCCGTGAACGTGTTAAGCAGCTTACGATCTTTAATAACTTCAGGCAGTGGTTCTGGCTCTAAGTAGAACACTTTCTCTAATGCTTTGAGCTTTTTGCCCTTAGAAATACTGCATCCAAGCTGGGTCACTGGCTGCAAGGTTTTCCAGTATTGGCGCGGCGCATCGTTAATTCTAGTCGTTGCACTCGCTACGCTGACGCCTTTAAGCGGCGTACCAGGCTGCTTTATCAGAAAATCCAAAGCAGAGGCAATTTGCTTATGCGAGGCTTGAGATAAGTTGATTCGGGGCAGAGCATCTTGCGCCAGAACTGCGGCGACTTCTGCGGTTTCGGCAGAGTCATCGGCCAATATACACCAGGCTTCGGAAAGTCCAGCCTCTTCAATCGCAGCGTAAATATAGGCGTTGCCAATCACTTCGTACTGGTCTCGCTGTAATTCTTTTACAATCAAAGGCACCCAGTTGCGCTGGCTCTTTCTGAGTAAGCGAGCGCTGGCTTGAATCAAAAAGTCGTGGGCGTCGGTCGGAAGACCTGGCTCTATTTCATCGAATGGCAAACACAACAGATTACCAACATCACTTAAGCCCATAGAAAGTACTCCTTACAAATTTAATATACTGATCGCGGGCAACCTTAAAACCAAAGACAGCAGGCACATGATAGAAATCGGCTGCGGCAATATGTGCCATCTGTCTAATTTTGGCTATATCCATGCTGTACTTACTATGACTCCGGTCTGGATAGAAGAACGGCGTTAGATCCATGTTCTTCTGTGCTTTTGCTGCTGCAATAATTTTGGCGATAGTTTTGTGCATTACCTCAGACTGACTGTGAGGGATATTAGCAGGTTCGCCATTCAAAAATACAGGCAGTGCGGTTGGCCCCGCGCCTCGATCTCTAGCATGATCCTTTTGAATCTGCGGAAGCAGGTCGGTAATCGCCGTTGCTGCATTTTGTAAGGAATGGAAATTATCATGTCTGGCAGGCATAAGTACAACGTCTGCAGCATAAACCGCCTGCCGAGAAAAGAACTTCCAGCCGGGCGGAGCGTCAATCAAAATGTAGTCATAATCTGCTTCTTTTACCTCTTGTAATGTTCTAAGTAGAGCATTGCCCTTAACGTGTTGCTCTAGCTTGTCCTTATCTGCTGAGACCATAGCAGGATCGGCTAGGATAACGTCGAAGCTAAACCCTCTAGACGCTGAGGGATGCTTGTAGGTGTAGGTGCTGATGCTATCTCGAACGCTGGCCTTTTTATTTTTTAGGGCCTTGAGCAGTTGACCTTCTTCAGGGTCACGCATATTGAGTGCATCGCCCAAGTCATGCTGATTTACATCAAAGTCAACGACTAAAACTCGTTTTTCCAATACCGTCAAAGCTGCGGCTAGGTTTATCGTTGTTGTTGTTTTTCCAACACCGCCCTTGTTGTTATAGATAGTTACCGTGAGCGCTCTAGGTGGCCTCGCAATGTGATTGCGAAACGATGTGATCAGAGTCTCAATATCTGCACAGTCTAAGCAAGACGTAACGGGATAGACGACCCCGCCGTGCTTTCTAAAAAGCTGAGCGGATTTAGAATTGGTCATAATGCCCCACTGCACTGAGGCTGACCTTTCGGCTAGAAGATATCTCTTGAGCTGCGTCAGTGTCTTCGTATAGTGAGGGTGCTGATCGGCAAGATTGCTGTTTTGACCTTTTACCTCAACGTAAAGGAAAGGATTTCGCCGGGTGTCGATAAACCGATCACTCTCTTGGTTATGCCTAGCAGCATAATCGACCGGCCCTATGCCGGTCTCAAACTGTGGAACCGTCTCTGCTGACCAATCAAACCCTAGCGCCCTCATGAACGCGGGCATAAACTGACCCACAACGACGGCTTCTGATGCGTTGTCAGGCAGACTTTTAATAACCTCTTTAAGTTCTGCTAAATCCATTAAGAAATGCCTGTGTAAGTATAGATGCCGTTATTTTTAAAAACAACTGTAATATCAAAAATATAGAATCAGCCTTCCCTTGCTTTAAGCAAAAATCTGCTAGCGGACAGAAGAAAACCGTGCGACTCAGCGGTACGGGTAACTAAAACAACACTCGCAAAAATAATTACGGAGTCAATAGAGAGAAGGTAATTAAACCATTCTTATGGACTGACTAAGCCCACTCTATGGTTACTTTAGGTATCCGAGCTTTCCGGAAGCTCAAAGGTATATTTCAGACTTGAGTAATACTGTAGAGATGTCCATACATAAAGAAAAAGCGATGTTGTTACACTTATCTACCTGGCTGGAAGTGGAGGATTATTTAACGCGATCGCGCGGCATCATCTTTCCGATTGGCTCCACCGAACAGCACGGCCCCACCGGACTCATTGGCACCGATGCCATTTGCGCAGAAGCGGTGGCTCATGGCGTCGGCGAAGCCACGGGGGCGCTTGTTGGCCCTACCATCAATGTTGGGATGGCGCTGCATCACCTCGCCTTTCCTGGCAGCGTTAGCCTCAGGCCCAGCACCCTGATTGCCCTGATTCAGGACTACGTCAAGCCCTTGGCGCGAAACGGCTTTGAGCGGTTTTACTTTATCAATGGGCACGGCGGCAATGTGGCTTCGATGAAGGCGGCTTTTTCGGAGACCTATGCCGCGATCGCCGATGCCAATCTGGCTAACGCCCCAAACATTCGCTGCAAGCTCGCCAACTGGTATCAGGGCCAAGCCGTCGGCAACCTGGCGCAACAGCTCTACGGCGATCAGGAAGGCTCCCATGCCACGCCTAGCGAAGTTGCACTCACTCAGTATCTTTATCCCAAAGCGATTAAGCAGGCTAGCCTCACGCCATCGGTAGCCCCCAAGGGTCGCTCTATCTATAGCTCCGCAGACTTTCGCCAATTCTATGCAGACGGACGCATGGGATCTAACCCAGATTTGGCCACGCCAGAACACGGGCGACAGTTCTATGAGCTATCGGTCAAAGAAATGACTCATGGCTATCTCTCTTTTTTGCAAGAAGTATAGCCAGTAATTACAACAACTTTACAAGTCCTTTAAACAACAAATATGTCCGCCGCTAGTCCCGGTCAATTTTGTTGTTTCTGATGGTCTAAAAAGATGCTCTAGAAACGCCTACTTTTTGGCTGAGAAGGCCCACCGTTCATGACTAGCTAAGGACTATGAGGCGGTGATGCTGCGATCGCATTCAAGGCATCTTTGGCCTCACAGCCAGTGACTAAACGTAAACTTAGTCTCAGTAAATTTACTAATCTCGCTCCGAAGGTAGATAGTGATTATCAATGGAATTTGATTAAATCTTTTAGCATCGAAAAAACCTGTCAAAGTCGTTCTTTCCGTTCGGCTTTTTCGCTAAGTTTTTCAAATTGACGCCCATCGCCAGGGGTGAGTATATTCACTGCGTAGAGTCGCGCTAGCTGCGATTTTGCGTTGGTTCTAGTCGGTGCTGTGGTCACAGTTGTCAAGGCCGCTGTCGAAGTCGTTGTTAAAGCTGTTGCCAAATCCACTGGCAAAGTCGTTGGCGAAGCCGTAGACAAAATAACCCTAAGCAATGACCACAATTACGCTGATTAGAGCTATCTCCCTATTGCGATTTTCCCAAAATTATGTTTTCTAAAATGCATCTCCTGACAGCCCCTGTCTCTTCTCCTAAATCAAAAGTTTCTAGTCTATCGTTCAAGTCAATATTCGTTCGTTTTTTTGAGCGGTCTCCTAAGCTAGCCACGCTGCTTTTGATAGCAGTCAGTGGGGGTGTGGGGAAACCCGCGATCGCTCAAAATACCCAACCGCCCAACGTCCCTGTGCGCAGCGAAGACGGCTCGGTCAGCGTCAACGGCAACGCGCGCGACATCCGCACAGGGCCGCTGAACAACACCTCCAACATTCCCTTACCTAGCAGTTTGCCCCAAGATACCCAAGAGGGCGTTGCCATTCCGGTCAATAGAGATCAGCTAGCGCCTAATACGATTCAAATTAGACCTGATCTGCCCTACATTGAGGAAAATTTTAACCGCATCGTCAACAATCAAGACCCTGGCCCGAATGATTTAAAGTACACCTTTCAACCAGACTCGGTGCAGCTCGAAACGACGTTCGATTTAGTGTACCGTCCAGGCGATCATAGCTTTGGAGAAGGCATTCAAGTCAGAGTACTCGATGGAACTGGGAAAGAGAAAAGTTCCAACACCATCTTCGTACGAGGTGACCGGGTTACCCGTGGCCCAGACAAAGCACCGCTTCCCGACCGGGGGACGATTGAAACGGTTTACGGCGTAGGCGATGTCGTGGAGCTAAGGGTATTGAACCTAAGGGAAAATGAAGATCAGCCCTCCGAATCGGCCATTTACTTTACTAAAGACTTTAGAACAACCGATGCGCTTACAGGTCAAGATACGGTTGGAGGATTCATCGTCGAAGACTCTCGGGACGGAGGAGACCTAGACTTTGACGATGGCGAGTATGTACAAGCGCCTACGGGTTCCGGCAGCGCGATCGCCCGAGAAGAGCGCGGCAACCTAACCGTAACCACGAGAGCCGTACCGGTTGAGCTAGATCCTTTAATTGAGCAGGTCGTCGTCGAAGAGCAAGAATCGGTAGAAAGCGACGTGCAATCAGATGTCAAAGAAATCGAGCTAGCTAGAGAATATGGCCAAGTCGAAATTAAGTCCTTTGAGCCTTCTATTTTGCTAGGTCATGCCACCGGTATTCGCGCAGAAACCGGTGAACAGCTACTGTACAACCGCTACTCAAATGCCCAAGAAGCCCGCTTAGGCAGCGACGGACTTAGCGTTACCGGTCAGCTCTCACCACTCATTGGCAATCCTAGCGCTCCACCGACATTGGTCACTGAAAACTTGCGCT
>JBBSOB010000186.1:0-9768 GCA_038260205.1 Phormidesmidales cyanobacterium | reverse complement strand
TCTTTGTCGTAGTCAGAGTCGGTTAGCTCTAGCTCTTTACGAATCTGCTCAACGCGCTTTTTAATATCGGCGCTGTTGCCATTTTCAGAAACAATCGTGGTGTTGTCTTTGGTGATCGTAATTTTGCCAGCCGTACCCAGCATGTCAAGCGTAGCCGTCTCTAGGTTCAGGCCCACTTCTTCCGAAATTACCTGGCCGCCAGTTAGCGCCGCAATATCAGCTAACAACGCCTTACGTCGCTCGCCAAATCCGGGTGACTTAATCGAAGCCACATTGAGAACGCCGCGAGCTTTGTTGACGACCAAAGTGGCAAGGGCTTCGCCTTCGACATCTTCAGCAATAATCAGCAAAGGCTGACCCGAACGCGTGACTTGCTCCAGCACAGGCACTAAGTCCTGCACAGAGCTAATCTTTTTGTCCACGATCAGAATGCGAGCATTTTCTAGCTCTACGATCATCCGCTCTTGGTCGGTCACAAAATACGGAGACATGTAGCCCCGGTCAATTTGCATCCCTTCCACCACTTCTAGCTCAGTCTCTAGCGACTTAGATTCTTCAACGGTAATGACACCGTCTTTGGTCACTTTGTCCATGGCTTGAGCGATCATATCGCCTACCATCTCGTCGTTACCGGACGAAACCGCAGCTACCTGTGCAATATCGTTTCCAGCGACTGGCTTGGCCGCGGATGCAATATCAGCCACTAGCTGAGCCACGGCCTTTTCGATGCCGCGACGCAGGCTCACGGGGTTAGCGCCCGCAGCGACGTTCTTTAAGCCCTCGCGGATCAAGGCTTGGGCTAGAACAGTTGCGGTGGTGGTACCATCGCCTGCTAAGTCCTTAGTTTTAGAAGCCACTTCTTGAATCAGACGAGCGCCCGTATTCTCGTAAGGGTCTTCTAGCTCAATTTCTTTGGCAATAGTGATGCCATCGTTCACGATTTGGGGTGCGCCAAACTTCTTTTCTAGAACGACGTTGCGGCCTTTTGGCCCCATCGTAATTTTCACTGCGTCTGCTAAAGCGTTCACGCCGCGCTCCAATGCCTGACGCGATTTTTCATCAAAAAGTATTAGTTTTGCCATATGCCAGCTCTTACAAAGTTCCTAGTTCAAATCCTATTCCAAAAATTTAGCACTCTCAGGTCGAGACTGCTAAATTTGGATCGCAAGTCATAATCTACACGCTTGGGCATGGTTATCTGAAGTGGCAATAACCGATCCTTTTTGGAGTAAGTACCTTTTTGGCGTGAGTACCTTTTTGGTGTGAGTAAGCATTAAGCGATCGCCAACCCATCACAAAATAACCGCCCTAGCCAAAAAATTAGTTCAAAAAAACTAGCCAAAAAAATTAGCCAAGAAAATTAGCCAAAAAAAAGACGCCAGCAAACGCCAGCGTCTCAGTAACAGTTTCTGAGCCTTAAGTCTTAGCCACAAAAGCCAAATCCATCAGGCACAAAAGCAAAAAATCTAAAGAGACTTTTGCCCTTCAATCGTACCGTCAATTGCTTTCCAGGCAGAAAGACCGCCTTTGATAATGCTCACGCGCTTATAACCAGATGAACGCAGCTTGGATGCAGCTTGCTCAGAATCCTGGTCAGCGTTGCCGTACAGATAGATATCTCTATCTTTAGAAGTAGAACCCGTCATCAGCTCCATTGTCTCTTCGTCAAACCCAGGAATAGCGCCCATAATGCGCTCTTCGTTGAAGGCTTCTCTAGAGCGCACATCCACAATAGTCAAATCAGGCTCGCCCCAGTCCAAACGATTTTTCACATCTGAAGGTGAAGAAACAGCGTTGAAGTCGGTCGGCACGGGTGTCACTTTGCCAATGGCATCTTGAAGATCGTCAACCTTATCTAAAACGGCCCTTTCAGCCGACTTAGCCGTTTCGTCATCTCTATTAGCCTTGTCTTTGGCGGCGTCAAAAACGTCTCCCGATGTCTTAGTAGCCATGTTGGTAAAATCCTCTTTTGTATTTACAGGTTGATATCTGCCGTTTGATGTATGCAGGATATATGCAGTTTGATATCTACGGTTTGAAATGTCTCATTTCGCGATTACTTGACGGTTGGACGATTGGCCGAATTAGGATTCAGTTCGTATCGTTCTTCGTCACGCTCAGACATTTCTTCAGCGACAGCTAAGGGTTCTTCTGGCTGTACGTCTAGTCCAGCTTCTGTACCCATCTCGTCGACTCCCATGTCAGTAGGTTCTGTCCACGCGTTACCGGCATAAGCACTTTTGCCATCTACGGCAGCTTGCTTGGGTTTGCTATCGGTATCTTCCATAGGAATAAGTCCTTTGCTGCGATCGCTATTACAGTAAGGAAATATATCCAAACTGCGCCTCTACAACGAGGCAGACTCTAGAGAATCAATAGAAATGTTTTCCCCATCCTTAGGTTAGAGAGGCGGTCAAAATGTGAAGCGCTTGTTCCTCCAGATTTTTTCAGAAATTTCATTTCAAAAATTTCATTTCAAAAACTTCAAAGGACTTTCAAAAAACTACAGAGAGATACCGATTGGCAGAATCAACCTCTATACTGCTATGGCAATCTTCCTAGTCAAACTGTAGGTTTTAGGCTGTAGGTTTTGGGCTGTAGGTTGCTGTCTGTTTCTATCTTTTCAAACTTTTCAAATTTAAGGATTATTCATGCGTGGGCTAAAAGGTAAAAAAGTGCTGATAACCGGAGCGAGTAGCGGTATCGGTAGAGCGATCGCCCTTCACTTTGCCGAAGCAGGCGCACATGTGGCCGTCAACTACTACAGCAGCGCCCAGGAGGCCAACGAAGTCGTTCAAGAAATTCGCAGCCTTCATAAAAAAGTGGGCAAGAAAACAGGTGAAAAAGCAGACGACCTAAAAAGTATGGCCGTGCAGGCTAATGTCTCGAAAGAAGAAGACGTTGAGAGCATGTTCGAACAGGTCATTGCTACGCTAGGCGGATTGGACATTTTGATCAATAACGCTGGAATGCAGATTCAGGGGGCCTCACACGAAATTCCGGTTTCAGATTTCGATAAAATGATCGACATCAACATGCGAGGTGCTTATCTGTGTGCTCGCAGAGCGATCGCTCACTTTTTAGACCATGGCGGCGGCGTCATCGTCAATGACTCTAGCGTCCACGAACTCATTCCTCGGCCCCAATACGTTGGCTACACCATGAGTAAAGCCGGGATGCGAGCCATGACCCGCACCCTCGCCCTAGAATACGCCCGAGACAATATTAGAATCAATTCTTTCGCGCCGGGGGCAACGCTCACGCCGATTAACCCCTGGAAGGACGATCCTCAGAAAAAAGCAGATATTGAGAGCCACATTCCCATGGGCCGCTCTGGTACGCCTGAAGAAATGGCCGCAGTCGCCGCGTTTTTAGCCTCCGATGAGGCCGCTTATATTACGGGGCAGACCCTGTTTGTTGATGGCGGTCTCACGCTTTATCCTTCTTTTCGGACGCCCTGGACAGGCTAAGAATTCTAAGGAATTGATCAATTTTGATCAAAGCGGCTCCCAAAGTGCTTACGCTTGTTCAGAAGGAAATCAGCATTTTTGCTAGCAGAGGTCTACGAGTAAGCCGATGAAATCTTGGTTAGTTATTGGAATTGTTACGCTGGCGATCGCCCTGCTCGCTAGCATCACTCGCCCCAAAGACGTGAAGTGGTTCAAACGGCTTCGGCGGCCTAGCTGGCTCACCTTCGAAAAGCTTATTCCAGTGATTTGGACAGTGGTGTTTGTGTGCGGCGGCTGGTCTGCCTATATCGTATGGGAACAAACCCAGTCCTGGGGCTGGATGATTTTCTACATCATTTTGGAGTTAGTGACAATTGCATACACCCCGATTATGTTTCTCACCCATAATCTCAAGCTGGCCACCTTGATCGGCGGGGCAGGATTTGTGATTTGTGTCGCGCTAGCCGTTAGCATTTTGGGCATTTCCGGCTGGGCCGCGGCTTTACTCATTCCCTACTTATTGTGGAGTCCTATTGGCACGGCCACGACCTGGCAAATGGACAAGCTAAACTAGAGGCCAGATGTGCCCGATTTAGCTAATCGGCGGGAAGCCCCGCGCTCTACCTGAAAGGTGGGCGTCGGGATGAAAGCTAGGTGAGTGCTAGCGAACAATCTCTATTCATTGTTTGCGTTAGGGAGCTTTTATTGTTTCTCTAAAATGCTAAAGTATGGCCATGTTTACGATGAACTACAGCTATCGAATTTATCCGTCTCTTGAGCAAGAAGCCCGCATGGTTTCTTGGCTTGAAGCTTGTCGCGGCGTCTATAACTACGCGGTTGGCGAGCGGAAAGATTGGAGTAAATCTCGGCAGTGCGCGATTAACGCCTGCTCTCTGAGAGCTGAGTACATTATTCCAGCCGATGTCCCGTATCCTGGCTACTACGCTCAGAAACGAGCGTTGACAGTCGCGAAGCAACAGTTCCCTTACCTGAAAGATGTTCAATCGCAAGTGTTGCAAGATGTGGTGGGGCGTGTTGAATCGGCCTTTTCCGCTAGGAAGGAAAGAGGGCACGGCTTTCCACGCTTCAAAAAGTTTGGACAGTACCGTTCTTTTCTGTTCCCTCAGTTCAAAGAGAGTCCCGTGGCAGGTAGTCAAATTAAGCTACCAAAGCTGGGCCTGATGCCAATCGTGCTACACCGGCCTATCTCCTGATGGGTTTGCGGTGAAGACGGTGCGAGTGGTTCGTAAACATAGTGGCTGGTATGCCACGCTCTGTATTCAAGCCGATGTTTCTATCCCTGATGTAGCGCCGCACGGTCGCAGTCTCGGTGTAGATGTAGGGCTTGAATACTTTCTGTCTACTTCGAATGGTTTGCAGGTAGAAAGGCCGCGCTTTTTCGGTAAGTTGCAACGCCAGCTTGAATTGCTGCAAAGACGACTGAAAGGGAAGCAGCCCCGGTCTAACAACTTGGCAAAACTCAGAAAGAAGATAGGCAAAGTTCACGAACAGATTGCTGCTAGCCGGTTGGACTGGCAGTTCAAACTAGCGCATCGGCTGTGTGATAACGCTGAGACTATCTTTGTCGAAGACCTTGATTTCAGGGTAATGGCAAAAGGGTTTCTAGGTAAGCATACGCTCGATGCTGGGTTGGGTCAGTTCGTGAATCAAGTGCTGCCGTGGGTGTGCTTCAAACGCGGCGTCTATTACGGCAAAGTGGATGCTTACGGCACTAGCCAGGAATGCCCCGATTGTGGGGCAAAAGTAAAAAAGGACTTGAGTATACGAGTCAGTCATTGTCATGAGTGTGGGGCTATTAAGCCCCGTGATATTGCTGCTGCTCAAGTTATCAATGCCCGTGGTCAATCGGGTATTCAAAACGTCTGTGGATGGGATCTGCCGGGGGCTGGGCTTGCTCAGACTAGGCAAGACCGTGTGAAGCAGAAAATTTGTCGGGTAACCGATGAAGCCCGCGTTCTATCCGTAGGATGAACGTCGGGAGTAGTCACTTCGAGTTCAAAACAATTGGCTCCGCATCGTACTTTCGCCATTCGCCATTTTGTCGTTCTGCAATCAATGGTCTTAATACGATGCGCGGCCGCTCTTCTTCGTACGTCACGTCTACGCGTAGCGCCGTATAGGGCCGACGTTTGTCCCGCCCACTGCCTGTTCGACCCAAAAATAAATGACATTCTGCCACCGGATTGCCATATTCTTTTAGCACTGGGCCTTCCTTTCGCTGCCGTCGCAGGCTAAACCCGCTGCCGCCACAGACAACCCAAGGAATATTGCGATCGCCGTGCCCCGTATCTACCGTTCGCAAATACTCGAAGCAATGCGCATGGCCGCTCAACACCAAATCGACTAAGGGTCTGTCTGCTATCTGCTCGCCCACGGCGGCTTCGACATCATCTAGCACCTGTCGCAGATTGGTTCGAACTGCCAGCGTTTGCCCCTGATACCATTTTGTATTTTCCGTTACGTACGGCGGATGGTGAAAGTACAAGATTCTTCCTTTCGCCGATTTATCTTGCCAGGAGGCAATGAGGCGATCGCGCAACCATCCCAACTGCTCCACATCCAAATCATCATCTCGCCTAGCCGCCGTTAGCTGCTTATCAATATCCCAAATCTGTTCTGATAGCTGCTCAACTTTGGCGTAAATTCGCGCCGCCCGCTCAGAATGCGCCGGAATATCCATATTCAATTCGTCAGACTCTAAAGTGAGCGCCTCTACCTGCGCTTCTAGCTCTATTCGGCAAGTCTTCATTTTCTGTCGCTGTATGCGCCCGGCTTCAGTTTTGGGCAGCGGCTGCGGCGCATTAAACGTATTGCTATCTAGAGCAAAAAAATCAATCCCGCCCCGGCGAAAGCTGTAGTAACGATTGGGCAACCGCGTAAACTCGCCCGGAACATAGCTAAGGCACCGCCCGGTTTCAGTTTTAGCCGTATAGTGTTTGTCTAAATGTTCGTCTAAGCGATCGCCCGCCACCCACTGCAAACAATCTATAAACGCTTTGGCATAGCCCTCGCCCTGATACGAGCCATGCCAGCCCATGTCTAAATTAATTCGACGACGCAACAGCTTACGCAAAGGCGTAAACAAGTTAGTCACCACGCTAGTTACCATCGGCAAATCGTAATAATCATGGTTTCCGAGCGTAGGCAAAAACGGCAGATTAAACGTCATCTGGTCAAAGCGCACCCTATGAGGAGACTCACCGCCCACAATAAATTCTTTGTAGGGCTTGATAAAGTTCTCAGGATATTGCTCGCTAGACCCAGCCAAATAAACAACATCGCCCGTATGTAAAACAAACTCGCAGTCCTCTACATGCTCTAGCATCCGCTCTGTCACCCGTCGCTGAGGCTTGTCGCGCAGATGTCGGCTAGTCCCGCTATCTCCAATCACCAAAAACGAAAATCCATTTTGGCACAGAGCGCGATCGTCACCCGCAATCTCCAATCTAGTTTGATCGACACCATGCTGTTTTAATACCGGATCTCCCCAGCGCACTCGCTGCTTCATTCGAGCAATTTTAGTCGCAATGGTCGGGTCAGATACAAACCGCATAAACACCTGGAAATCTATACACTTAGCGGCCCTATCATCCAGAGCCTTCGTCACTATGCTCAGCCTATTAGCTAGCTTATCGCGAGCGCACCCAAAGCGCATAATTCGGCAATCGAAAGAGTGAGCTAGCCCGTTGATTTATCTCACTCGGAAGACAGGTCGCTGATTGATAATGGCGCTTCAAATTCTTTCTTTTGCGAAAGTCAGACTGTCCCTTCAGAGAGAGTCGCGATCGCCAATCACTCTTTTATCGTAAATGAAGAAGCGATGTATCCGTGACCGGTGCAGTGCCAGGCAGGTTTTAGAGACCATAGTTTTATAAGCAAGTTTGGTCATCCACTCAGCCGGTTAACTCAGCAGCGCAAATTTAAAACTAGGAGAAATTATCATGGCTAATGAAAGCAACACCAGAGAAAACAGAGAAGATAAAGATGTTGAGCTAGACACTGCTGGCAAACAAACCACCCTCAACGAAAAAACTCGCACCACCGGACAGGGTTCTAATCAGGATACTCGCCCCGGCGCAGAAGCCGAAGCTCCTGGTAACGATGGCAAACTAGCCGGTAGCCCCAACCAAGGCACCGAATCTCGCTAAAAGCCTGTCTTTTCCAGTCTTTTATGTATTAGAGAAATAGTAGAAAATGGCCGAATAGCCTTGAGCCGTTCGGCCATTAGCGCGATCACCTCCACCAGATCATCTTTACCAGATCATCTCTACCAAATCGCCTCTACCAGATTGTCTCTAGCAGCCGTTACGAACCTACTCCTCACTCAGCAAAGTCACTCAGTACGGTCATTCAGTACGGTCATTCAGTAAAGTAATTCAGTAAAGCCACTCAATAAAGTTATGTCAGAAAATCAAGAACGTCGCCCCGGCCCAGACGAAATGCCCGCTCAGCAGTTAGCCTATCCCGCGAGCCAAGAAGACATGGCCCTCGCACCAGATAGCGATTTATCCAACTACAAGGCCGCAGGCAAACTCACCGACAAAGTAGCCATTATTACCGGCGGAGACTCTGGGATTGGTCGAGCAGTGGCGATCGCCTATGCCATGGAAGGAGCCAACGTCTCCATCATCTACAACGTTAACGACAAGGACGCCGAAAAAACAAAGTCACTCGTCGAAGAACGTGGCGGCCAATGTCTGCCCATCAAAATAGACGTTCGCAAACCCGAAGAGTGCGAAGCCGCAGTCAAACAAACCATCGAAAAATTCGGCAAATTAGATATTCTCATCAACAACGCCGCCTTCCAAATGGTGCAGATGAATATCGAAGATCTCACCATTAAACAGTTTCACGAAACCTTTGAGACGAACATATTTGGCTACTTTCACATGTTCAAAGCGGCCTACCCTCATCTCAAAGAAGGCAGCATTATCATCAACACCGGTTCTATTGTCGGTAAACTCGGCAAAAAGTTCTTGGTAGACTACGCCTCTAGTAAAGGCGCTATTCACACCTTTACCCTGTCCCTAGCACAAGCGCTGGCAGACAAAAAAATTCGCGTAAACGCCGTTGTTCCTGGCGCTGTTTGGACGCCTAATATTCCAGCAACCATGACCAAAGAGCAGGTCGGTAATTTCGACGATGCCAACGCCCTGAAAAGAGCAGGTCAGCCCGAAGAACTCGCACCTTCCTACGTCTTTTTGGCCGCAGAAGACAGCAGCTTTATTACGGGCGCACTGCTCGATGTCACGGGTGGTCAACTCTCTGCACCCTAACAAAACGCATCAAAAGCAAGGCTCGCTATGAAAATCCCGACCAAGGTCAGCCCTGAAAAAGCCGCCAAAAAAGCTGGCCTTCGCTACGTCCACGACGAGATGCCGGGCATTCATCGCCAGCCTTGGGGGAGTGGCTTTAGCTATCAGTTGCCCAATGGCGATCGCCTCAAACCCGGCCCCGAAAAAGACCGTATAGAAGCGCTCGTCATTCCGCCTAACTGGCAAGACGTTTGGATTTGCCCCGATCCGAATGGCCATCTTCAGGCCACCGGGCGAGACGACAAAGGCCGCAAACAATATCGCTATCACCCCGACTGGTGCAAGCTGCGAAACCTGCAAAAGTTTGATCGCATGGTGCCTTTTGGTCTGGCCTTGCCATCGCTGCGAGAACAAACCCAGGCCGATCTTTCATTGCGCAACCTCTCCAAGCGCAAGGTCACAGCCGCCATTGTCCAGCTATTAGACCAAACGCTGATTAGAGTCGGTAACGCCCAATATGCCAAGCAAAACCAGTCCTACGGCCTGACGACCCTACGAGATAAACATGTAGATATTAGCCAAGACAAAAAGCATATAGACTTTCACTTCAAAGGAAAAAGCGGCGTAGAACATCATATAGAAATAGACGATCCTAAGCTGGCTAAAGTCGTCAAGCGCTGCCAGGATATTCCCGGTTACGAACTTTTTCAGTATTACGATGAAGACGGCGATCGCCAAACCGTCGATTCTGGCGACGTTAACGAGTACCTCAGAGCGGTCACCGGAGAAGACTTTACCGCCAAAGACTTTCGCACCTGGGCGGGCACCCACGTCGCCACTGATACTCTCTATCAAATAGGCGAATGGGAAAAAGAAACCGATGCCAAACGCAACGTCGTCACCGCCATTAAAGCCGCCGCCACCCGACTGGGAAACCGCCCCGCCACCTGCCGAAAATACTATGTCCACCCCACCGTGCCCGAAAACTACATCTCAGGAGAACTAATTCGTCAGCTAGCAGAAGCGGTTAAACAGGCTAAGAC
>JBBSOB010000185.1:0-9801 GCA_038260205.1 Phormidesmidales cyanobacterium | reverse complement strand
TGACGTTATCCCTGTCAGGAGAGCCTTGTAGAGCTTTTGGTTTTGATGAAAGTGTTACCCCAATACATTAGGAAGCTGAACCACGCCCTGAACTATCTGATTGCATCGAAAGTGTCACCCTGTTTTGAGCCACCCCGGCAGCGGCAGGTGTATCGTCACTGATTCCGGCTTGAAATTATGTTGACCTTTTTATCCCATGCCGTCGAAAGGCACTTTCCGCCCATCTCTTTTATCGACTTCCCAGGAAGGATATAACAGTTTTCGTTTTCGATCTACTGAAAGTGCGTAAGAGCTCGAAGTCATAGAAATATGCAGTTTTGTCTACTCAGGGCTGACAGTTTCGTTTTGCTATGTATCGGAGCTATATCTTGACATTAGGAAAGATGATAAGTATTTCAAAATTTTTTTGCATTCCTTTAAAGAGAGCTATGTCATCGGAACTTAAAAGCTTATGTTGTAGATGAAGTTATGGGCATTGAACCAGGATAGCCTTCCTAGAAATCATCCATTGCTTCAATCAATACATCAGGGCGTTAGTCTATATCCCAGTATTGAGCTAGCTCGCCTAGAGATGACCTATAAGGTGAAAGGATGTCGATCACGCTCTCCACCTATTTAGTTCAAGGATTAATAGCGGGATTAGTTGTTGCCTGTCCCGTAGGTCCAGTGAGCCTCTTATGCGTTCAGAGGACAATCCAAAAGGGACTTACTTCAGGATTTGTATCTGCTCTCGGAGCTTCAACAGGAGATGCTATCTATGCACTAATAGGCGCATTTAGCTTGGAACTTCTGGTCGAAACTTTATTAGCTAGCAGCTCTAAATTGAACGTGATTGCAGGTTTGCTCTTGTGTTATGTAGGCATCAGTATTTTTCGAAAGCAGCCTAGTCTTTTACCAGATAATTGCTGGCCTTCTCTACCTCAAGAAAAGATTGGCAGATGGCAAGGTTCAGGGCAAGATTTTGCCACAATACTGCTCCTAGACACCATCAACCCTATGACAATTCTACCGTTCATTGCTATCTTTTCTAGGTTGTATGATAGTGGCAGTGGTTCAACCGTTTTGTCTGCTACTCTCTTCGTGATGGGCGTCTTTTTAAGCGGGTTTCTGTGGAGAAGTTTATTAAGCTTTTGTGCTAACCACCTCGGCAGACATCTAAAGCGGATTCATCTCACTTTGATGAACCGGGTGACGGGTATAGTTATCATTGTTTTTGGTTTTCTGGCAATTTACTCAGCCTGGTTCAAGAACACCTAAAGGACGCGCAAATAAATAGTTTACCAGTTACATTGGAACAATCGTCACATCCCACTTAGGCAGCGTCTCAGAGCGCTGCCATTGTTGCTCGAACGGTTCTAGCTCATCTTTGGCTACCTTGATACCCTTCTGGTTACTAACGCCAGCCGCCACGGTGGGATGGCCAACGGGCCAACCTTTGAGAACAGCGCTGTGAAGTCTGCATCTTCAAAGATTGGCCCGAGTTCATCGTGAAGTGTCACGTAGGGATTGCCTTTAATAAATACGGCTTGAGCGACTCTCAGCGTATCAGCGGGGACTAACGAGTTCGGCTGGAGCTTTAAGGACATGGCATTCTTCCTCAGGAAGCGCTTGGCGATCGCACTTCTCATAGCGATAGATTGGCCTCAGCTTACCGATTTTTCGCTACTTCTGGAGTTTGCCAACAGTGTCCTATACGCGGGCCTAAGTGGCGAAAAGTCAGGGCTGGATTTCTGGGATCAACCCTTTATGTACAGTTGTAACCATTTATCCCCCCTATTAAGCCATTCAAATAAGCTAACTGCACTATCAACAATACCAATCGGAGCCGTTCGTTTAGTAGACTTCTAGGCTTTGTAAGGCGGTGTAAAATTAGGCTCATTGTCCGTTCATGGAGTCTAAAGGGATGCCCTTTACCACTGAGTCAGCTCGCAATATCTTCCCCAAAACGCTGGCGGCGGATGTGGTGCCAGCCACGATTGCCCGGTTTAACAAACTGGAGGGCGGAGACAAATTGGCGTTGATCTGGTTCGCCTACCTGGAAATGGGAAAGACGCTCTCAATTGCGACCCCCGACCCTGTAAATATGCAATTTGCCAGCAGCACACTCAGCCAAATCAAGCTGATGAGTTTTAGTGAGCAGACGCAATTAATGCATGACCTAGCCAGTCGGACAGATCGACCCATTTGCCGCCTTTATGCCACCTGGTCAGTGAATATCAAACTTGGCTTTTGGTACCAATTGGGCAAGTGGATGGAAGAAGGGATTGTAACCCCAATTCCTCAAGGTTACCAACTTTCAGCCAATGCCTCGGCTGTCCTGCAAGCAATTCGGGTTGTTGATGATCCTGGTCAACAAATTACAATTCTCCGCAATGCAGTGGTGGATATGGGTTTTGACCCAGCGCAGTTGGGCAGCTACAGCTCGGTGGCGGAACCGTTAGTCCCACCCGAGGATATAGCCGAGCGCACCCTAATTACAGCGATTCCTGGTGTGGAAAACCCAGTGATTGCTGAGTACATGGACAACCTCAATGCTAATGACTTTGATGCTCTGTTACACCTCTTTGCTTCGGACGGAGCCTTGCAACCCCCCTTCCAGCGTCCGATTGTTGGACAGGATGCCCTACTTCGCTTTTTCCGGGAGGATTGCCAGAACTTAAAATTGTTGCCTGAACGGGGCATTACGGAACCTGATGAAGATGGCTACACCCAGATTAAGGTCACCGGCAAGGTGCAAACCCCCTGGTTTGGTAAGGATGTGGGCATGAACGTTGCCTGGCGCTTCCTCCTTAATCCAGAGAACAAGATTTTCTTTGTTGCTATTGACTTACTCGCTTCTGCCAAGGAGTTGCGGAATCTGGCTCATTAGATTGTCTTCCTACTCGGCAGGCGGGTTCCAAAGTGCTTCAGACTGAGACATTTAAGTTAGGGCCTTTTGCGTAACCCCCCGAAAAGGTGCATTCCATATTAAGACGGTCAAGACTCAGAGCCGAAAACGGGTTTAGTATTACACGTGTTCTTTTTCATGTTTTACCGGTGCAGAGTACAAGCAGTACTCTGCTTAATTAGTAGTACGCTAGACCTATGGATGAGGCTCATAGAAGCCTATTTATGCAAGCGTCTTAGAGAACCTATACACAGGTCGAGACCATCACGGATCTTATCTTTCTTATCAGAAGACTCTATATAAGATAACGTGCTAGCTGGCGTTGGACTGGTCTAACCTTATGACAAGGATACATTGGGTGGTCGCTTCAAGGATCTTAAGAACAAGCTGTGCACTCTCCATAGCCTTTTGTCTATCGCTTTTGTCCGTGGCTTTATTAACAGTAAAAAGCTCCAGAAACCACTTTCCAGCTTAAAGCTATCGAAGTCTCAAGCCGCTCGCTATTCTCTGTCGTACAAACACTTTTTCTTATGACTTACACTGTTGATTCTGCTCGTGATATTTTCCCAAACACCCTAGCTGCTGGGCAGGTTCCTGCGACAACCGCCAGATTTAGTCAACTCAACGCGGAGGATCAGCTCGCCCTGATTTGGTTTGCTTACCTAGATATGGGCAAGGGCATTACGATTGCCGCGCCTGGAGCTGCCAATATGCAGTTTGCCGAAATCACGCTGAACAACATCAAGAGAATGTCGCCACTAGAGCAGTCTCAGACGATGTGCGATTTAGCTAACAGGGCAGATACAGAAGTTTCTAAAACCTACGCAATCTGGACGCCTAATATCAAGCTCGGCTTTTGGTTTCAGCTAGGCGAGATGATGGAGCAGGGATTGGTTGCGCCGATTCCAGAGGGCTATAAGCTTTCGGCGAATGCGAATGCTGTTTTGCAGTCGATTAGAAATCTCGAACCCGGACAGCAGATCAGCATTCTACGCAACTGCGTAGTAGATATGGGTTACGACACTAGCAAAATGAGCAGTTACGAAACGGTCTCAGAGCCGGTTATGGCTCCTAAAGACATTGGGCAGCGAACTCAAGTTTCTATCGAAGGCGTCAACAATGACACTGTATTGAAGTACATGAATAACTTAAACGCCAACGATTTCGATGCCCTCGTTGAGCTATTCGCAGCCGATGGTGCCCTACAGCCGCCTTTCAGAAAGCCTATCGTCGGGAAGGAAGCGATCTTAAGGTTCTTTAGAGAAGAATGTCAGAACCTAAATCTAATTCCTCAACAAGGCGTTACCGAGTCGCCCGAAGATGGCTACACGCAAATTAAGGTTACTGGCAAGTGTCAAACGCCTTGGTTTGGCGCAGCGGTTGGGATGAATATTGCTTGGCGTTTTCTACTAAATCCCGACGGCAAAATCTTCTTTGTTGCGATCGACTTGCTGGCTTCTCCTAAAGAGCTAATGAATCTGGTTCGCTAGTCGACTAGCCTTGCAAAAAGCCATCTTTCTCGATTGTCCTCTCTGTGTAGGCTAATCCTGTAGGGGTTTTGCGAGAGCATTAGCAGCTTGCTTAGCAAAAAAGAAACGTTCAAGTGCCGTTGCCAGTACTTTGACACCGGGCAGTGGCTGCTTTTTAGACGGTGCGAAGCCTATCAACTTAGCCATTGCTAAGGTAGCCTCTCGCACTGAGCGCACGGGCTTGCGGGAGAGGTGTTTGAGCAAGCGCACCTCTGTGGCATCAAACATCGCCTCAGCCGGTTGGTCAGGGTCTTGCCTCAGGGCATAGGTCAATGCCAGCAGTTGCCAAGCCACAACCGAATAAGAAGCTAACCCGTTGGTCGAGGTGTGAATATCATCGAACTACAATTTCTCTACGTTCAATGCCCCTGATTTGAGCGTGAAGTGTAGGCGTTCTATCCGCCAACGCAGCACATAGAAGCGCACCTAATACGTAACGCTGGATGCCCATGGGATGGTGGAGCGGCCAGAAACCGACTTTCCTGTATTCCGGGGAGGACGATGCATTTGACTGGAGGTAGATGAGCGACAGCATCAGCAGAGCGAACATGCGTTTCGAGACTATGCCAAAGAGCGAGTGCTACTGCGAGAGGAGATTCCGACCGTGCGCTTTCCTGCTCAAGAATGCTTGGTTCGGCCTGAGCAGGTAGTCACAGAGTTTTTAAACTTGTTTCCTCCTAGTAGGTCGCTGACATCGGTCGGTTTAGTGTTCGCTGGAGACCTCTTTCCTAAAGCTTCTTCAGGTGCAGGTGGGAAACCTAGAGCCATTGATCGCATCCTATGCCCAGATGAAGCCAAAGCCCACCAGAAAAATCGGAACCGCCTGCTTTCTCCTGCTGCTGGCAGGCGGGATCGCCATCAAGCTGTCACCTAAAACTGCGGAGCAGCTGACCACTCGCCTTGAGCCCACCAGCTCTGGCACCAGTCAGCACTATGACCTCGTTCCAGGCAGTGTATACGATGGCGATACGTTCCGAGTGAGCGACGGCAATCAAGAGATAAAGGTGCGGCTGTGCGGCATGGATGCTCCTGAAAAAGACCAGGCAACCGGTATCGAATCGCGCGACCACCTGCGCAGTCTGATCGCGCAAGGCAACGGACGCATTATCTTGGTTCCAACAGACATTGACCAATATGGCCGAACCGTTGCTGAAGCCTTCGTTCCTACCGACAATGGTGACGAAGAAATCCACCTAAATGCTCAAATGGTGGGCGACGGTATGGCCTACGTTTACCCACAATACGTAGGTAGTTGCCCTAATGGAGTCAGAATGCAAGCGGCTGAAGAAGACACTAAACAGCAAGTCATCGGCGTGTGGGCCAACCCGGTCTCGCAAAAGCCCTGGGACTATCGCCGCCGTTCGTAGCGCTGTCTGCTGGATATTGAAAATTATGAGGCCACCTACGAGTCATTGCCTGGGCATAGGGTAAGCTTTCGGTAGAGATTTTCTGTAAATTCAATGCCAAAGATCCCTGAGTGCGATCGCTGCCAATACTATGCGAATAGTCCATACATGGTCTGCGGCATCAATCCTTGCGGGATAGAGGGCTCGACTTGTGAGGATTTTGAAGCGCACACCGGCGTGGCAGTCGAAACACAGGAACCGCTGGGCGGCGGCTACTATGCAGGTGATTGGATACCCCAGCCCTTTCCGGCGATCGCCATAGACGAGCAGCTTGCACGATTGGACTGGCACCCACAGTTGACTGGGCGCTGCCCGAACTGTGAGGCATCAATTTCAGAATCAGCCAACCACCTCTGGAGTTGTCGTCACTGCTCGTGGAAGAGTGAAATGCTCTCAGTACAAGCTGAGTGAAGCCGACGCACGATCAAGAGGATTAACAGGCATCAGTGCTCAATAGAAAATTATGGGAAGGAATGATTTCTTATCAGAAATTCATTATTGCTGTGTTCGTAGTTGCTTATCGTAGTCTTTAGAAATACGAATCAAGCTAAAGATGAAGAATCATGAAACTCCTCTGCACGGCCTTCGATGTAACGCTTAAAGAGTTTGGTATCAAGGGACTGACGCTCTCAGAAGAGGCTGAAGTATCAACGGGGATGATTTCAAACTTCAGGAACGATACAGCAGCGATCACCACCGACAGCTTAGAGAAGCTGCTAGCGGCGCTTAGCGATGAAGCCTTCGCCTACTGGGTCTCGCAGGTAGTCAGGAATCGTGAGTTAGAGGAAATGCTGCAAAGCCCAATCGCGATACAGACATTTGTTCATCAGCTAGATAATGATGCTGTGGCTGAGGTGATGCAAGCCCTGGCTACCAGACTGAGGGAAGAGGCAAGGAAAACAGCAGCTCAACCGACGGACACAAAATAGCGACATCTTGAAGGGGTGCACAAAGGCAAAGTAACGTGGCCAGCGCAGTAAAACAAGGTGGCTGCACCGTTGCCTTAACGCCTCAGTTTCTATGCAGCGCTCGGTTCTTGCCACTATGGTTCTCTGGCACTGCCCGATTTAGGGGAACGCCTTGACCGAGAGACTCAATATCTGGATACTCACTCAGTGCCGTTTGAATTAGGTGCATGAGCATCTGGTCAAAATTACGATGCTGAGTGGAAGCCAACGTCCGAATGTGCTCTACCGGCAGAGCCTTCATCAGGTCTAGAATCCGAAAGAGTTCGCCCAGACAAGAGCGGCTTTCAAGTCGGCGCTCCAGCAGTAGCACTCTTTCCATCAGCGCATTGAGATACTTTGTCTTTGTCCTGTAGCAAGAAAATTCAACGTCATTCTCCAGCAGCTGTATCAGCTCAGTGGAGTAGGGGGAGAACTGTATCAACTGTCCCTTTCTCTTTACATGTGGCTCACCTGTCAGACTTGCATTTGAAGGTCTCACTAACAATCTCCTTTAGGTCTAGTGTCAGTCCGCTAGCAGATTTTCAGGTTTACGCGAGATGAGACAAAAGTGTAAAGTTTTTTCAACCTTTCACCCTCTGTCTCGGACAAAAAACCATTACTTTTCGAGAAAAAGTAATGAATTATTTTTTATTTTTAGCATGAAACCTAAAAAAATATTAGGTCTGTTCTGAATCCCATACTTTTTTCTGAAAAATCAATGAAAAAAGGCTGAAATCTATGGGTTGAAAAGGCTGATGGCAATACGTACCATGCGTACATCGCTTTGAGTTACGCCATCCATATGAGTAACTAGCGATGAAATTCATTGAAAACTAGATGTTTTGACATATATCAAGGAGTCAGCAGATGAATAGAAGATTCCATCTGGAGAGACGGGCGCACGGGCGGTCTCTTTCACGGCCTAGAGAAACGCTAATTCTGTCGAGATTACATCCTAAAGCGCTACCTTTTTGTTTTGGCGCTGGCATTGTCATTCTGAGTCTCTGTGGAGCGCTACCCTTCTTGCTGATTGCCATCATTGGAGGGGTTACAGTAGCGTCTTTGCTCACAAGGCAAAGCACAGACCGGCTGATCAATCGCTTTGCAGCTTCTATGGGTGGCTGGAATGTTTTGTTTGTAATGCTAGCGACCGCTTTTGGACTTTCGCTTCTAACGCATGGTCAACCTGCCTACGCTCTATTCGATGGGGCGAAAGATGCTGCTAATAGCGGCATTGGCACGTATATCGGAGAGGCCGAAGCGACAAGCATTATTGACATCATCGTCTTCGGCATGTGGGCACTCGCGGCGGTTGGCGGCATTGCAACGATTGCCGGTGGCGCACTTCAGAACATCATGGTGCTGGTCGGCGGTATGGTTCTGTTCTTCGGTATGGCTGTACTCATTGGCGTTTTAGAATTTACTGACGGCTTGCTATTCGCCTCCTAGCCCTATGCAAGAGAGCAATCTGTATCTTGTCGTCAACCGCGCCATTGGCCGCTTCCCCGGCTTTCTATTTCTGCCAATGCCCCTGCTGTGCGTCTTCCTGGTCGCCTTCGGCACGAGTATCGCACTGACACTGTTTTTGGGCCTAGGAATGGGCGCAATCCTAATGCTGGGGATGTTCATATCGCTGACCTGGCTATTTGTCGTAGGTCAAGATCCCATCCGTTTTGCCTACTCACTGCTGCCGCCGCCTAACTGGGTGCGCGGGCGCTATTCAGTCATTAGCATTCTCCAAAAAGACTAATGCTTATAAAAACGTCAATCTCTGGCAAACGAAAGCGCTCTCAGGTCTTTAAGCTTCAGAAGTTTGAAGACCAGTGCGACCTGTTGGCGCTCTGTCGGCTAAACCTTCAGGGCGAAGACATCGGCTGCTATCTGAACCGTCAGCGAAATCCGCTTACCCAGCTCTGGGAGTACTCTGTCGTCTTTGCCTTCGAGGTTCGCGGCATCCATCCGCTGCTCTATCCAGGTGAGGCCGAAGCCATATTGCGACGGGTAGAGCAGTCACTCAAGGGACTGCATGACAGACAGCGGCTGACCTTCTGCTTCCGCTCAACCGCTGATGACACTGCCGAGCAATCTGAAATTGCCGAGCTGATGCGACAGTCGGAGGACATCGAACATCAGTATTTTCAGGCCGCACGCTCCAAGAACGTGCGGCTCTTGACTGAGGAAGGCCGCAGACAGCATAAGTCGATCACGATCTTCGCCTCCTACCTGCTGGGTGAGTTTGATAACAAAGGTCGGAGCTTTATTGAAAAGGCGCTAGGCAACGCTGAATTCTACTATCACAGGGTCTTCGGCAAGCACAAGCAGGTACCGGTAGAGCTATTGAAGTCTCTGCTATCTGACGCCTTCAATAGCGGCTACCTCCCCTTTAAGTCGATGCTGGCCTCTATGGGCCTGCGGACAAGAACACTCAAGGTCTCAGACCTCTGGCAGGATCTCTGGCGGACATTCAACCCCAATCGGGAGTTCAACACTGCCCTGCCGGGGCTGGGCTATCACCTTATTCTAGAAGATAAGTTTGAAGGGCAAGAGGGATTAGTTCTCTATGAGGACTATACAGACACTCAGTACAGCGATATCGACCCGCTGTCGCTGGCTGTCAGTGAAAGCTTCCCAAGAGCCGAGAGAGCGCATGTTGAGCTGGCCGGTCAACTGATCGGGGCGATCGGCTTGGAGGAGAAACCGTCTGCGTTTACTTCAGCCAGTCACGAGTTGCTTTTCTTATGGGAAGCTATCTGCAACACCCCGGATTGCGAAATCGTCTGCGAACTCTCGCCTAGTCCTCAGCTCATTACCAAGATTGCCTTGCAGCGCGTCGCGAAAGAGTCGATGGCCGGTCAGTCGATGGCGGCTAAGCGCAACAACGTAGACGTGGAAGCGCAGCATCATCTCAGTGAAGCGATGGATGCGCAAAGCCGAATTTATGCCGGTGCCGTGCCCATTAGTGTCTCTGTCGCGGCCTTTCTGTACCGGGAGAGCAAGCAGGCGCTAACCAATAGCTGCCGGGAGTTCATTGG
>JBBSOB010000184.1:0-9828 GCA_038260205.1 Phormidesmidales cyanobacterium | reverse complement strand
TGGCGGCAGCTCGGCGGACGGTAGAACAGGCCATTACGCAGCGGGTGCTGCTGAAAGATGACTTTGATGAGGCGCTGGCCCTGCGACTGGAAAAATATGGCATTGACGTGCTCGATACCAGTGTAATTGACCTAACATTTTCGCCGGAGTTTTCACGAGCGGTAGAAGAGAAGCAAATTGCTGAACAGCGGGCGCAGCGAGCCGTGTATGTGGCGCAAGAAGCTGAGCAAGAAGCACAAGCTGAAGTTAACCGAGCCAAAGGTAGAGCCGAATCGCAGCGATTGATTGCTGAAACCCTAAAGGCGCAGGGCGGTAACCTAGTGCTGCAAAAAGAAGCCATTGAAGCTTGGAAAGGTGGCGGCGCACAGGTGCCTCGTGTACTCGTCATGAGTGGTAGCGGCAGCGGCGGCGATGGCGTTCCGTTTATCTTCAACTTAGGAAAAGACGAGCAGTAAGCGGTAAGTTCTGATCTTTACTGGAGTCTTTACTGAAATAGCCCTGTGTTTAGCCGGTTAAACACAGGGCTATTTTGTTGATTATTCTTCGCCTTTGCCCTTGGTGACTTCTCTAGCCATATCCCGATAGTCATCAGGATCGCTATCGCCAGGGCTGTCGATGTCGTCTATTTTACCGGCTTCTTGGCTTCTGCCTGCTTTACCCGTAGCGCTGCCGCTGCTAGCCGTTCCTTTAGCTTGGCGGCTGACGGGGTTAGAATCGCTAGATTGGGTGCCGGAGCCACCGCTATTTTTTTGGGCTTCGTCGTACTCGGCATCAAAGTTGGTTTTGGCCATATCTGCACTGGCCTTATTTTTGGTCTCTTCGTCTGGGCTGTTCAAGTCTTCGCTAAGCTGCTGTGATTCTTGAGGAATGTTGTTTGGATCTGCCATATTTGGGTTCCTATTGTTTTTCTCGCTTTCCTAGCTTATGGATTGGTGAAAGTTGGGGATATCTGCCTGTCGGTGTAAATTAGGCCACTTTAAGATGGATTTGTGAATAGATCTTCAGATCTCTAGCCCGGACAAGGAGTAGCTCAAACGCTAGACTGGATGAAGAGTTTAAGAAATGTAACAGGCCAATGGATAGTAGGGCGCAAAAGGTAGTGGTGGTGGGCGCTGGCATTGGGGGGCTAACGGCGGCGGCGCTGCTAGCACATCAAGGCTATCAGGTGAAGGTATTTGATCAGGCAATTGTGCCGGGAGGATGTGCATCTACGTTTAAGCGACGGGGCTTTACGTTTGATGTGGGGGCAACGCAGGTGGCCGGATTGGAACCCGGTGGGATTCATCAGCAGATATTTGAAGAATTAGGAATTGAGCTGCCGAGTGCGAGTGAATGCGATCCGGCCTGTGCGGTTTTTTTGCCGGGAGAGCGCGAGCCGATTAATGTGTGGCGCGATCCGGTGCGATGGCAGGCGGAGCGAGAGCGGCAGTTTCCGGGGAGCGCGCCTTTTTGGAATTTTATGAAGTCGCTGTTTGACTACAGCTGGCGGTTTCAGCAGCGCGAACCGGTGTTGCCACCGCGCAGTCTTTGGGATGTTTGGCAGTTGGCGATCGCCCTACGACCCGATACGCTGCTAACGGTGCCGTTTACGTTTTCGACGGTGGGCGACATCCTGCGGGGCTATGATTTGTACGAGAATCGGCGGCTGCGAACGTTTTTGGATATGCAGCTAAAGCTCTATTCGCAGACGACGGCAGACAAAACAGCGGTGCTATATGCGGCAACGGCGCTGGGGATGTCGCAAGCTCCTCATGGGCTGTTTCATCTGGAAGGGAGTATGCAGATTTTGAGCGATCGCCTCGTAGCATCTATAAAAAGGGACGGGGGCGAGCTATATATGCGGCATCGGGTAAGCGCAATTAAGATTGAAAATGGCAGGCCGATGCGAGTAAGCGTGACGCCTCTAAAGGGAGGAGCTGAAAAAGGAGAAGCTGGGAAAAAGGAATCTTGGAAAGAAGAGTGCGAGCAAGTTGTTGCAAATGTAACGGTGCAAAACCTGGTTCGACTTGCCAAAGACAGAAAAATGAAAGGGTATGAAAAGAGAGTTGAAAAACTACCGCCTTCTTCAGGTGCTTTTGTGATTTATTTGGGGGTAGAACAATCTGCGGTGCCGGACAATTGCCCGCCTCACCTACAGTTTATGTACGATTATGACGGGCCGATTGCAGAGAATAATTCTCTCTTTGTTTCAGTGAGTCGGGCGGGAGATGGCCGCGCACCTAGTGGAAGACTCACCATTATTGCCTCTTCTTTTACAGCGGTGCAGCCCTGGTACGACTGTGATGAAGACGGCTACAGAGCGATGAAAGAACGCTACAAGCAAGCAGCCTTCTCTCGGCTAAAAGACTATTTTGATTTACGACCTGAGCATATTGTTCATATAGAAGCGGCCACTCCGAGAAGCTTTGAAACCTTTACCGGGCGCGAGCAGGGCATTGTCGGCGGCATTGGGCAAAGTATACCGACCTTTGGCCCGTTTGGATTTGCGACTAGAACGCCGATTAAAAATTTGTGGCTAGTCGGCGATAGCACTCATCCGGGGGAGGGCACCGCGGGCGTAAGCTATTCGGCAATGACGGCAGTTCGACAGATTAAAGCCGCGCAAAAATAGACAGATCTACCTACAAGCGTCACCTTCTGACATTGATGGGTTGACATTGATGGGCAGACAGATAGTTGCAGGCTGAGTCTAATGGAGATGATTGCGGAATATTCGGGTAGATTTTGTAGACTGTGAGAGTGGCGTTTGGGTTTAGGGCGTATGGCGATGGAGTCTGATGGGATAGCGTCGAGTCAGTTTCAGGAGGCGTTGACTTTAATTGAGCTAGCGCGGCCTTTTGAGGCGCTGCCGCTGTTGGCAAACGTGATTTCGCGGCGGCCTGATTTTGTGGAGGCTTATGTGCAGCGGGCGCGATTGCGGCGGCGACTGAATGATTTGGAAGGGGCGATCGCTGACTATGCCAAAGCAATTAAACTAGCCCCATCGGCAGAGCTATATTTGGCTCGGGCCTTGGTGTGGCTAGGTTTAGAAAAATCTAAAGGAGCGGCGGGGGATGCCCAAAAGGCGATCGCACTGAATCCTGATTTAGCGGGCGGGCATCGGCTTTTGGGCAAGGCGTTGGGTTTGCTTGGAGATAGATTAGGGGCGATCGCGGCCTATAAGCAGGCGGCTCGTTGCTATATAGATGCCAAAGACAAGGAGAATGCGAAGCTTTGTTTAGAGCGAGTTGAGGAGTTGCGATCGCTCCCACCTTTATCAGCATTTCAGCAAAGCGCGATCGCTAACTACAGTAAGAAAATAAATAAAGAAATAGGTCAGGAAATAACGGTACAAACTACGGCCACGCCAGCCGCTTTCTTAAAATTGCTGTGGCAAAAGTATGGTCAAAAGCAATATCAAGATGTGCTAAAAGAGACCGGCTGGCTGTTGGCGTACGACGCTGAGAATGTAGAGGCGATATGTTTGCGAGGGCTAGCTTATGCGCAGATGGGAAAAGCGCAGCAGGCAGTAGAAGACTTTGCTAGGGCCGCTCGGCTTGCACCTGAGGATACGACGGTTCGATTTCATCGGGCAAATATGAGACTGGCGCTATCTGACGGGGCGGGCGCGGTTGAAGATCTCTCTGTTTTGATTGAAACTGTTGGCCCCGAGGCTCGATTTTTTGCGCAGCGGGCAGCGGCTTATCAGTCGATTGGAGCGCTAGATTCGGCGTTTAAAGACTATGCGAATGCGCTGGCAGTCGAGCCAGAGAACGCTAGTTTGTATCAGCAGCGGGCCGAGATACAGCAAGCAATGGGAGAAAAAACGGGCGCGGTTGAAGATTATCAGAAGGCGGCGACGCTGTGGCTAAATGGCGGCAAGTGGGCAGAGCATCAGCAGGTAGTAGAAGCAGTACAACAGTTGCGAAATCAGCAGACAACAACTTCTGCTAAAAAGATAGGATCTTCTGTTCCTATTAAATTTTTTGATCGTCATTTACCAGTTGTTGAAGTTTTGCTAGATGGGATTGCAACTTTTGATATGGTGATTGATCGGAACGCGGCCCATTCAATTGTTACGCAGCAGATGGCTCAGCAACTGAACTTGGAGATAGTGAGCTACCGATATGTCTATTTGGCGGATGGTGCGCCTATAGAGCTGCCAATTGCGCGATTGCGCTCGGTGACAATCAGCGAAACCGTGAGTACGGATGTGGATGTGGCGATCGCGCCGAACAAGGAGACTGCCCTACTAGGTAAAGATTGTTTTGGAGCCTACAGCATACGTATTAGCGGCAACAAGATCACGTTTTCTCGCTGAGAGTAAAGAGGAATTACCCCATATCTTTAAGGGTATGGCTCGTACAGATCTGTAGAGGATAGTGGATAATAACAAATGTTATTACATATAGAACAAACACAATGCCACTTCCTAATAATTTGATAACCCTTGAGGGGAATCCGCTCGCGGCTGAGGCGATCGCCAATAGGGTCGTTCTATTCGTAAACGTGGCGAGCCAGTGCGGGCTGACGCCTCAGTACAGTGGTTTGGTCGCGCTAGAGAAAGCCTATGGCGATCGCGGTTTAACCATCGTAGGCGTCCCTTGCAATCAGTTTGGCAAACAAGAACCCGGTAGCCCTGAGAAAATCAAAGAATTCACTCAGTCCAAATACGACGTAGCGTTTCCGCTGCTCGAAAAGCAAGCGGTCAATGGCGCTAATCGGAGTCCGCTCTATCAGTTTTTAGTCGGTGACGGGCCAGATATTGATTGGAACTTCGGTAAGTTTTTGGTAGGTCGTGATGGAACGACGGTCGAGCGGTTTGACCCTCAAACTGCGCCAGAGGATACTGAGCTGAAGGCGGCAATTGAGAAAGCATTAGGCTAGAAAGTAGCGGTAGCGAGTCCGCCTGATGCCATGACACGAAGCGTAGGCGGACTCCAAAATATTTTGGCAATGGGCTGAACCTAAAGGCCCTGCTCGTATTTTTAGAGCGATCGCGCCAAACCCAATACGTCTGTTAATTTGCTCGAACAAATTTCAGAGTCGTGACTAGCTTACGCCTTAAGAGTAAAGCCGCTTAATTTTTACTGTTGTCTAACCACTTTTTGAAAGAGAATTTTGGCGATCGCAAACAGACTAAACGCAATAACAATAGCACCTCCGATCTGAGTCCACAAAAAATTGACCAGTACAATAAGTACCAAAACGAGGAGGATAGAAGGGAGGTCGTTTCCTCTAAAATAATGAGGATCAAAACTGTCTAAGAGATGAGGATAGACAATGGCTAAAACGCCAAACCCACTAGCTAACCAGGCGAGCAAAATAGTTCTTATGACTTCATGGTTAGTAGGCGGCGGTGCCGGTTGAGCAACTAATGGTGCAGGTTCGGTATTTGCCTCAGAGATCGTTTTTGAGATGATGCGGACAGCTAGCTTAGTGATGGGTCTATCTAAAAATTTCCTCTCGGAAATTTTTTCTTCTTGAGTAAGGCTGTTGGACATTGATGTATTATCAGTCATGTCAAAAATATCCTAAAATGACTTTTCTATTCTTCCCATCGCAACCGTTCTAGACTTTCTAAGGATTGGCAAAAGCAAGCGCTTTAACACTGGACAAAACGTCCTTCAAATCTTGCCGAATAGAAATTAGCGCTTTTTGGTTGCTGCTAGTCGCTGAAATTGTAAATTCCCGCGCTTCTCTTTCACTGTCAATTAAAGACTGAATATCGTCGTACATCTGTTGCTCGAATTCATAGAGCTGTCCATCTATCTGAGCTTTAATGTCTACAGAAACGTCCTGAAATTGCTTTTGGATATCCCGCCGTACGTTGAGCTTTTCCTGCTCATATTTCCTTTCTTTATTTTGCGAATATAGCTCGACGGCTAAACCAGCAACTGCCATCGCTGGCCCTACGAATCTCGCGGCATTGCCAATATTTTTAGCCATTCCTACCGCCTCCCAGGGCTTAAACTTGTGGCCGACCAGCTTCCCTGCTGCTTTTACACCCTTATGTAAATTTCCACCGACTACATCTACGCTTCTGAAAGCTTCGGCTCCCCCTGGAATTTTTAGCGTTTCCCGCGTAGCTTGACTCAGAAGAGTTGCGCCTGCCTTGTCAGCGACCTCTGATAATCCCTTCACTGACGATCTGATGTTTTCTGCCGATCCCCCACTCTTGAAAGCGTAGTTTCCTGCTTTATGGTTTGATGTCAGTCGGGCAACAAACGCTTGGGGTAGGTCTTTTTTCAGCTCGCTCTCAATTTCAATCCGAATTGACTCAGTTGCTTGTTCTAGGACTGCTTCTAAAGATCGTTCGGCCTTTTCGTAGTGTGTACGTACATTCATTTCAGATCGAGCGTTTGCGTCTTCAAACGATTCGTCGCCAACGGCCTGAGCAAGGATGTTACCTTCGTTGAGGACAGAGGCCGCGACCTGTAGCTGAATGCCTTTTACTTTTGTGCGAAGGCGATCGCGCTCCTGCTCCACCCGCCGAGACAACTGCCTCAAAATCTCTAGATACATTGCGTCCTCTGTACCAGTTGGAACTAGAAGCTTTTCGGTATCATCGACAACCCGTAAGACGATGCGGATAGGCGTATCTAGCTTAGAGAAAGAAGCTCGCTGGCTTACAAAGATGTTAAGCGCCATGGTAAATGTATCGAACTGACTGATTTCTTGCAAAAATTCGTCTTCATCATCTACACCCTCACAGAAGTCTTTGGCATCAATGAAGCAAATTTGAAAATCTGAAAGGTTATGGGGTGCTAGAGCATCTGCCAAACTTTTCTGATAGCTAGCAATTTTTTCGGCGGTTTCGCCAGCTTCCGCAGACATTTTGTTAACCACCAGCAGCATCTTCCAGCCGTACCCTTTGTCGTAGGCCAGCTTTTTGAAATTGCTAACCGTAATGTTGTCAAACAGCATGTGGGTCAGACAGAAAACCAGCAGGTCTGATTTATCGATGGCGCGATAGGTAATCTCGTCGTGGTCTTCACGGTCGGTAAATAGCCCAGGCGTATCAACTACCTGAACGCCATTCCAACTGTATTCTGTCGTTGTGTCAGTAGCGATATCTGTATCAATGTGAATATCACGTTTCCCTGTGAGAGCGGAAATGATAGTTGATTTACCCGCACTGTATTGTCCAACGAAGGCGATATTTAGACTGCCTTGTTGTTCGTATTCTTGGATGCTGAAATGTAGCTCGTGCCGTAATACCTCAGCTTTCTCATCTGGAATGACGGAGAGTAGCTGATCTAGATCTAAGCAGGCGCGTTTGAACCTTTTGCTGATGGAAGCTGCTTTGAAAGTGGATGAGGACTGGTTCATTAGAGGTCGGTAGTAAAAGATCGTGGTGAAAGGAACAGACTTAGTGAATGACAATTTCTTCTTGCAGAATACGGCTTAGCTCCTCGGTACTTTTCTGCAAGGAATCTTTTGTAGAACTGGACATTGGCCAGATTTGCATTTCTTTACCAGAGTCACGCTGAACGCGGTTTAATGCTTGAGTCTTGCCTGTTGCCCATTGTAAAATTCGACCAGCGTATTCTTTGTTGAGGAGATCAACACTACGACTTAATTGGAGTTCAGCGTCTTGCAGGCAATTCGCTATCTGCTCTAAGCCATCGCTTAGCTGCTCAAAATAATCATTAACAGAGGCTGCTATCGTTTCTGAGCACTTCTCTATCTGCCTTTGTGTTTGATCTAAGACTTTCGTTTCATTAGCGTTTAGCTGTTCTGTCAGTTGCTTTCGAATAGAGCCAACGGCTTCACCTGCCTCTCAGACTTTTTCTTCAAGGTACTCGCAAAGATACCGAGTAGTGTGCTTGCTCCGCCTATAAAAAGAGCAAAAGGGGCAAGAGGCGGAAGGAAAGCAGCAATGCCCAGAATCGCAGCGCCAAATGCAATTTTTTCCTTGTGCTTCTCCAAGAATTTTTGGCTTTCTGTCTTAAATCCTGTGGTGGTTGATTTGAAGTCAGATAGCAATTTTAGCTCCGTGCCAATCTCGTCTAGCGTCTTCTTAGTACGCTTTTCTAACTCAAGCTGAGCTTCTTCAACCGCAGATTCTAATTGCTCGTCTAGCTTGTGCTGCTTCAGCAGCTTTTCCCAGGCTTCTTGAATGTCTCTCGCTGAACTATTCCAATGCTGAGTGGCAAAGGGGTCTAAAGACTGGTTTAACTCCGCAAAGATGCTCTGCAATTTTATTTTCAGGTCTGACTGAATATCGCTCAGCGCTTCATCAAATCCTTTTTTCAGGCGATCGCGCTGACCTGAAATAATTTCGGCTTGTTCCCGGTAGACTTCGGCTTGCCCCTTTATCCAAACGAGCGGTTCTTCTATTGAATAAACGGTGGAGCCGAGTAGGGTTTGCGATCGCCGAATAGCGCCATAGTCAATAATTGCCATCCTTAGCGAATCTAGAAAATCCTTGATCCGGCTGGCCTCCATTAATTTGCTTGCCTGCTTCTTATCCTCTTCTTGCCGTGCCAACTGCGCGGCTAGCAACATCACAGGGACAACATCAAGGTAGCCGTTGGAATAGTGTTCCTGCGCATATCGACGAATTCGGTTGATGTGTCCATCAATACCGTTGTCTCCCGTTGAAAAAGGTTTGTCTGGATTTTTCAAAAAATGCTCTAACCGACGCGAATCTTTCAGGTTTTTCTTAATGTTAAGCAGCACAATCAGAGGTTTGGTGCGATCCTTCAGCACCTTCATAAACTCAAATTCGGATTCCTGAATGCTGTCGTCGGTCACGACATAGCAAATTACATCGGACTCATCCATTACGCTTCTTGCGATCGCCTCATCGCTTTCTCCGCCCGGCGCTCCAATACCCGGTGTATCAATAATCCGAATACTTTTCCACTCATAAATCCGGTTATAGCGAGTAGTGCGCTGCATCCCCACGCCAATACCATCCCAGCCCTCACCAGTAACGGTGGCATGAAGAGTACTTTTCCCTGCCTTGGTTCTTCCCATAAAGGCAATAGTGAAGTGGTTCAGGCTACGGTGCTTAGCTTTGAGAACAGTTTGAATATTTTCTAGATCTTGACTAATTTTTTTGTTTAACTCCTTTTGCGTTTCATTTAAACTGTTAACAACGTCTTCTAATATCTTTCCGCGCTTGTCATTAGTAGTTTGCGAGGAGAGCTGATTCAATACGTTCTTCAGATTTTTTCTCAGTAACTTCAGCGTCTTTTGAGCATCTTCTAGCCTGCTTTCGGCAAATTTATAGTCTTGCTTGGCAACCTTTGTACAATTGGAGATCGCGCCCTCATACTCTGGCCCGGCCAGTAAAATTTCCTGTTGAAACTTGTGAACATATGGCCTTAGACCTTGAGGCACAATCTCCATCAGTGGTTTGCGCGACACTCGCGATAAGAGAGACTCAGCACCCTTTAAAAGTTGTGCTTTTCTCGATAAACCATCTCTCGTTATTCCAAAGCCTTTTTTTGCTTTGGCTTTAGACAGTTGTGTTGGCTGAGCGCATAGTCTTATCCGCTCGGCGTCTTCTTTGGAAAAGTTCCAAGCCTTTACCACTCTGCTAATTAAAGCTTCTTCAGCAGGTGCTAAATAACCATCAACATAAGCTACCGTCCAGAGCTGCTGAAGGACTTCCGTTTGTTGTCCCACCAAAATATTTTTGATTGACTCATAGACATCAAGTGACTCCGGCTGCTTAGCCAATATCGCTTCTATAGCTGCTTTTGTCGTCTGGTTTAAGCCTACTTCTTCCGATAGAGCTTGAAGCGCTCTCGCCTCCTCAATATGAATCTGTTCGTCAGCACAGATTAAGTGAGCTATTAACAACAGGCCGTAGTCTAACTCGTCCGGTTTTGAAAG
>JBBSOB010000183.1:0-9860 GCA_038260205.1 Phormidesmidales cyanobacterium | reverse complement strand
ATGTGATTGAAGGCGTTCAGTTCAAAGATGGGCTGCGGATTGAGAAGACCGACGATATTGGCGTTGGCGAAGCCTCTCCCTTAGAGAATCGTCAGAAGGCCGCTTGATTTTGTCCCGTACACCAGATTTAACTATATCTCTATCGTTTTCTGTAATAGTAATGATAGTGATGCGAGGATCTGTAATTTCAGCCGGTCGCCATTTTAGACTCAGATCTAGAGCCTTCCATTCTAACGTTTGTAAGGTGCCGAGCAACCGCGCTAGGATCACCAGCCCTGTTATCGAGAGGCCGAGTAGAAGATCTGCTCGCCAGGTTTTTAGCCAGGTTTTCATGGTTTTAAACAGCGGTTATAGAATCAATCAAACAGACCTGCCTTGCGGGCTTTGTTGTAGGTTTGGATGCGAATATTAATGCCTTTGTCGGGGTAGACTTCGAGAGCGTCTTGAACCCTGGTCCAGTAGTGGCGGACGGTGCGCTCTGAGACATTCATCTGCTGGGCGATCGCCTTGTCCGTGATGCCTTCACTAAAGGCAAGCTGTAGCATTTGCAGCCATTCTGATTTTATCTCCAGCCCGGTGCGCATTTCCGGGGGCGTATAGAGCAGTCCTTTTAAGGCCCAGTCAACCTTAATCAGCATTTCATGACTGGGAAGGCTTTTGTCAGCAATGGTAAAGCCTGCCTGGTGAGCGTTGATAGTCGGCATGAGACGGATGAGCGATCGCACATGGGCACTCTGAACAACGAAGTTAAGCGTGGGGTGAGATTTTAGGAGCGATCTCAATAGCTGCAGTCCGGTCTCTGTCTGTGGCTGGTCACCTGATTTGTGAGGGATAGATAAGTCCATAACCACCAGGACGGGTTGAACATCCTGCACAATTGATCCTGCTGTGTCGGCTGTACCAGCGGTCAGGATTTTAGCGTTTGGATACTGATTTTTCAAAACGCTACAAGTGCCTTCTAGTACAGATTCGTGGTCATCGACAACGACAAATGTTTGAGCCATTGATTGAGTCATCTCCTGAGTGGTTTTATTGAGCGATATATCTTAGTGAGGTAGGCTGTTAATCGCGCCAGCAAAGTTGACCGGCGAGCGATGTGCCCTCATGACTAATTTCTAACCGACCGGCCCCCAAACTATGGAATATTTCCTTAAGATGTTGGACTTCAGGCTTTTTAGCAACATCCTGTAAAGCCTGAGAATCGTTGCCACTCAGTTGAAAAGTCAGTGTACTTAGAGCAGACTCGCGATTGAGGGTTAGCTGTAGCTTTTCAGGAAGATTGCCTGGCGGTGTGAGTGCGTTTAGAAGACCCGTAATAGTCGATAGAACGATTTGGTTTTTCTGGGGTGAGCTAGTGGGCCAATCGGCGGGTATGTCGAACTGGAGGGTTACGGAGGGCTGCGATTCTCCTTGAGAAAGCTGTTGACAACGCGCCCAATCTTTGAGTGCAAACTGAAGCGCGAGCGGCAAGCTATCGGCGACAAACGGCGGTGATAACTCATTGCTCAGGCTTTCAAGCGACTGATAAAAGCCCTGGAACCGCTCCATCCACCGGCTTGTTTGCTCAGCTGCTGGCTGAGCAGATTCAGCACGCCTCATAGTATTCCGCTCAGCACTTTCTTCAGCACTTTCCACATAGCGCCGAAAGGCGAAAGTCTGCTGGAGTAAGCCATCGCGAATCACTTCCGCCTGGTGATGCAGTTGCAGCGCCTGTTGCTCATGCCACCACTGCCAGGCCAGCTTTTGGCGCAGCCGCTTCCGGGTCAACCAATACATTGTGGTCGCCCATCCAATCGTAATCAACACAATTACCCCGATCAATAAAACGTTCACATTAGGTCTACTCTACGGCTATCATGCTGCACCTCTATATGGGAGCCCTGTAGACCTGGTAACACTCTATCGGTGTAGCAGGGCCATCGGCTGTCAGGTTGCACCCAAGCTTATCGCCGATTTTAGCCAGACACGTTGCACTTTTCTGCACCTTTCGCAGTGTCGCCGATCAGCTTCGGTTCCATACACATAACGTTTCATTGAGTCGTATATGTCCGTAACACCGCAGATTAAAAAGGCATGGTAGGTTTTGCCTATGCTAACGTCTCAGTGCCTCCCAATATGCGTAGCCCTCGTCACTTACTCGTCTTTTTGCTCACCAGCTCCGTGTCCTTATTTGCTCTACCCACCCAGGCACAGATAAATTCTGACCAAACCCTCGGCCCTGAGCAATCTATCGTCACACCAGACATAGAGGTGAGAGGTGAGCCAGCTAATCTCATAGAAGGCGGCGCTATCCGAGGGCTGAATCTGTTTCACAGCTTTAGTGAATTTAGCATTCCAGAAGCTGGGCGAGCTTACTTCGCCAGTCCTACAGGCATTGAGTCAATTTTGAGTCGGGTAACGGGCAGTAGCTCATCAGATATCTTCGGTACGCTTGGCGTGGATGGCACAGCCGATTTGTTTTTGGTTAATCCTAACGGCATTGTCTTCGGCCCTAATGTGAATCTGGATATTGAAGGTTCTTTTTATGCGACTACGGCAGAGGCTATCTCGGTAGGAGAAGGCATCTTCAGTGCAGCGGCTCCCGAACAAAGTCAGCTACTGATGGTAAAACCCAGTGCCTCATTCCTTAATTATCTGACACCAAGCTCAGGCGACATTGTAAATCGCGGACAGATAATTATAGGAGGCAATCTCTCGCTATCGGCAAACAACCTAGATTTGCGGGGACAGGTTGCTGCTGGCGGAGATTTATCCTTGCTAGCAGCCGATACTGTACAAATTCGCGATGCGGTAGAGACCCCTTTTGTGGCTTATGCCGATGGTGATTTGCTAGTGCAGGGCAATCAGCAAGTAGATATTGTGGCGCTGACTCATCCGGACAGTGGATTGTTTTCGGGTGGCGATATGGTTTTGCGATCACCCCAACCAATCAGCGGCGATACGCACTACTCAAGTGGTGGCAACTTCCGCATTGAACGGTTAGACGGCACTTTAGGAGAACTCTTTAGCCCAAGCGATCCCACAATTCTCGCAGATGGCGATATTGCCTTTAATAGCTATACAGGGGCTTCTTTGCATTTATTAGCTGGGGGAAGCATCTTCATTCCTTTTATCACAATCATTGAGAAAGACGCCTCAGAGAACTCGCTAATGCAAACGATCATCCTCTCTGACGGCACCCCTTTATCGATTAATGGTTCTGATAGACCGACCCTCGATCTCAGAGCAGGTGTTGATTGGGCGCAAATTTTTGAAGAACTACCTGGAAATTTGACTTTTGGCGTTGATGTGAATTCAGAGCTTTTTGGAGACAGCGCGACCAGTTCTGGTATTACTGTTGGCAACATTGACATAGAGCGGCCCGGCGGACTGATCTTTCTGAGCAATCAATTTGTACCTAATCGTGCTTTACCCGCTAGCCCTATCAGTATCTTCGGTAGTATAGATGCTGCGGGCAATGGAGGTGATGGTAGCTCAATCGTGATAGATGCCATTGAGGATATTGTTATTCAGCCGCTAATCGGTAACGGTGTTGTTAACGCATCTTCTAACACAAGCAATAGCGGTGATATACAGCTCATAGCTCAAGGCTCAGTAAGTCTGCTGGGCAGTTCTAGCGAAAACACCGCTAATCTGCTCAGCAATCTTGATTTTGGTGCTACTGGCAGCACAGGCGAAATCACGATTGACGCAGAGAGTCTGACACTTCTAAATGCTCAGATTTCAAACAGTATTTTTGGGACAGGCGATGCCAAGCCCATAAAGATAGATGTCTCTGGAGAGGTGAGGCTAGAGAATTCTCAAATCTTTAGCACCATTGCCTTTAATGGGGTAGGAGATAGTCGCGGTATTACTATTAATTCAGGCTCGCTTTCGATGCTAGGCTCACAAATTTTGACGATTGTTCGAGGGCCTGATTTTGGCTTTCCTGCAGGCACTGGCAACGCTGGCGATATCAACTTAAATGTTGTGGGCGAGATATCGCTGACGGGTTCTCCTTTAGAGGAGTCAGAAGAAGGTATTGTAGTTTCGGCAGGTATTGCCAGTGCCCTGGCACCTGAGTCTTCTGGCAGCTCTGGCAATATCATCATTAACGCCGACAGATTAATTTTGAACGCCTCTGGCTCTATTAGCAGTGCAATCGATAGGGATGCAGAAGGTGAGTCTGGCAACATTGTTCTAAATCTCAATAATTTAGAGCTAAACAACCGTTCTAGTATCTCTAGTAATACGGTAGGGCAAGGCGACGCCGGAAATATTGATATTAACATTACTGAGGCAATGTCTCTCACTGACGAATCCGTTATCACTAGCAGCGTCATTTTTGGTGCGGTAGGCGATGCCGGACAAATAGATATTAGTGCCAAGGATTTGACTGTAGCATCGGGCGCTACTGTTCAAAGCTCTGTTTTTCAGTCTATTAACGGGTTGCCTGCGGGGGTAGGTAACGCTGGCAGTATCACCCTAGATGTCGGTGATCGCCTTTTGATCACCGGACAGCAAACAGGACTAAGAAGCGCGATTGCGACGGATTTAGGCAGAGATGCCGAAGGCATCGGCAGAAACATTAGTATTCGAGCGGGCTCACTCGAAATCGACGATGGCGCTCGACTCAATGCTAGAACGCAAGGTAGTGGGCAGGCCGGAAGTATTCAAATTGAGGCTGATAGTGTACTGCTCTCCAACGACGGTGGTATTACTTCTGCAACAAGTTCATCTGGCAACGCTGGCAATGTTCAACTTGATGTTGCCACTCTAAAGATTAATAACGGTGCTTTCATTCTCACCGATGCGCTGACCGGGGCTTCTGGAGAAGGCGGGCGGCTAACTGTAAATGCCAGTGACTCTATTGAGATTAGAGGGGTTTCTCCTGCTGATTTGGCGGCAGGCATTGAACCTGACGCCAGTGGTTTGTATGCCCAAACCCGCAGCACGAACAGGGCAGGCGATATTATTTTGAATACAGATCGACTGACCGTCGCCGATGGTGGATCGGTGTCAACAGAAACAAGCGGTTCGGGTGAGGGCGGCGATATTATTGTCAATGCAGGCCCAGTGCTGATTACAGCAGGGTCGCCTAGTGAATCTTTTTCTAGCGGTTTTAACGCGGGTGCGGAAACAGGTTCTTCTGGAAATGCAGGTAACATTATCTTCACCGTACAAAATATCACTGCCTCAGACGGAGGCTTTATTGGCTCTTCGGCAGCGAGCGGGAGTTCTGGAAATGCAGGCAGCATTTCACTGACTGTTGATGAGCTAATTGAAGTTGTTGGCAGAACTTCTGATGGTGATGCCGCATCTGCGATTTCTGTTGGTGTGGCACCCGGTGCGTTGGGAAATGCTGGAAATATTTTGATCGATACAAGATTGCTGAGTCTCCGCGAGGGTGGCGGTGTTTTTGCCTCAACGTTTGGCTCTGGGCAACCTGGCTCTATTGAAATTATTGCTAGGGATGTGGTGGAAGTCATTTCGAGAGATGACAATATCAGCTTGATCAATAGCTCAGTCGGACCTGATGCTGAGAGCGCGCTTAGCACTATCGACGTTCAAACTCGCGCCCTACGTTTGCAAGGCGGCGGCCAAATTACAGCGAATACCTTTGGCGCTGTTAATGCGGGTGACCTGCTGATTTCAGCTACCGACTCTGTCGAGATTGCGGGTGCTAGTTCGGATGGTCTGTTCCCCAGTGGTCTTTTGGTAAGGAGTATTCCTGCGGTTCAAGATCAGGTTGGCGCAAATGGTGAGCTAGAAACTATCTTTACGCCTGCAACCGGACGCGGTGGAAATATTGTGTTGGAGACAGGACGGTTAGGCGTGTCGGAGGGGGGGATCATCAGCTCTGAAACCTTTGGCCCTAGCGATGCGGGAAACATCACGCTATCTGTTGATACATTCAGGATGCAAGACGGCAGTATTTCGACGGCTTCTGCACAAGGCTCGGGGGGGGGGTATTCGAATTCGAGCCGATAGCGCACAGCTCTTCGGAGATAGCGATATCACTACTTTTGTGGCCGAGGGTGCTGGAAGCGGCGGCGACATTAGCATTGATGCTGAGGCTCTAATTGCTTTTGATGATAGTGATGTATTAGCGTTTGCTGTGGATGGTCGTGGTGGCAATATTGATTTTGGTCGAACAGCTTTTTTCGGCCAAAATGTTCAATTGGCTGCGCCTGATATCGATCCACGCACATTAGACAATAATAGCCGAGTTGATGTTAATGCAAGGGGTAGGCTTTCCTCTGGAGATATTTTTCTTTCCGATGTTAGCTTTATTGAGAATAGTCTTATCGAGCTAACGGATGACTTGGTTAATCCTGAAACACTAATTGCCAGTAGTTGTGTTGTCCGAAGTGGTGACATGACAAGTACTTTCACAGAGGTAGGCAGCGATCACCTCCCCCAAACCCCAACCGAAGCCCCCCTCAACCCTTACCCAACTGGGACTGTCCAACCGACTCTCTCTAATGCCGCCGAGCCCGTCGCTATTACAGAACCTCAAGCGGTCTACCGTTTAGCCGATGGTCGCCTGGTGATTAGCCGCGACTGCGAAGGCTAGATCCAGCAAACTAAAATATGCAACCTGTTCCCTGAGTCTGTAAACACTGCAGAAAGTCTCCTGCCTGGTCAATCACGACGTCTACCTGGTTGATGCTAGCGCTGGCATTGCTATTGGCCTGTAGTCTCTCACGGACAAATGCTGCTTCAGCGCTATTTGCACCGACTGCCTGCATAACCAACCCGACGCTTTCCTGAGTGACTGGCACCGGCTGACCTGTCTGGTTATAGTAATCGGAGGAAATTTGACCGACGGCGGTAGCGAGCTGTTGCTGCCTAGGCGTATAGCTTTGCCATAAGGCGTTGCGGGCTTCCTGAGCTTGAATGGGCGCTGTGCAATAGTAGCGCCGAATCGTATCGGTAATGGATTGGCAGGCTGAGAGAGCCGGATTCGCCTGAGCGGGTAGCGCCATCAGCAGCGGTAAGCTAGCTAGAGTCAGCGCCAGCAGAGGGTGTAGTTTCATAACAGTCTTCTCCGAGTTTTGTCATCTTCAAAAGTGCCACTCACAGAATAGAAATAATTGCTGATTGAAAGGGGTCACTTTTCTGACGGCTAATCTTCTGAAAATGGTCAGATAGGTTGCAGCAATCAGCAATGGCGCTGTGCTTAGCTGGAAGAGTAGAGCTGAATAAACAGGTTTTCGGAATGCAGATTTTCGCCGATCTCGCCTGATTTCTTGTAAAAATGAAGTCTTTAAAGATATTTAGCTTTAGCCAAAGTATTCCGGTATGCTATTTCAGTATATCTACCCAACCATGAGCTAATGCGGGCGTACTTCTTAAGAAAGCTGACTGTCTTTTTCAGCCTGGCGATGCTATTTGCGTGGACAAGCGCCGAGCCGAGCGCAGCTCAAGTGTCTCCTGTAGAAATTCCACCTTCGCCAACTGAGCCCGCGCTACCCCCAATTACACCGATTGAACCAGAGACGCTGCCCGAGGTTCAGTCGCCGCCGCTAGAGGTTGATACGGATCTATCTGAGCCGCCTACTCCCGGCTCAGAAGTGACTGAAGGTTGCTTGCCTTTGACTGACTCAGAAGAAGTACGCTTTGAGGCGACGAATATTGAAGTCGTTGGCAGCACAGTTTTGCAAGATGAGATTGCTCAGCGGGTGGCTTGCTACGAGGGGCAAAGCATTACGCTATCGGATTTGTTTAGCTTGCGATCGCAAATCACCCAGCTCTATATCGACAATGGCTATGTCACCTCAGGAGCCTTTATTCCCAATAATCAGTTAGTCGATGGCGTACTGCAAGTACAGGTTATTGAAGGCAGTCTAGAAGAATTGCAGATCAATGGCTTACGGCGGCTGAGAACAGGCTATGTGCGATCGCGCCTCAACCGCGCCACACGCCCCCCACTCAATCAACAAAACCTGCGAGAAAGCCTGCAACTCCTACAGCTCGATCCGAATATTAGCCAGATCAATGCCGAACTCACCGCGGGCAGACAGCTTGGTCAGAGTCTTCTAATTCTCGACTTAAAGGAACCTAAGCCGCTGAGCTTGCTAGCCAGTACTGACAATCTCCGTTCTCCTAGCATCGGCTCAGAAGGGCTGAACTTATCTACTAGCTACCGAAATTTGTTGGGCATTGGCGACACGATTTCAGCGAGCTATGGCCTGACCCAGGGGCTCAAGCTCTACGATATTAGCGTTGCTTTTCCGCTGAACACCGCCGATGGGACGCTGAGGGTTAGCTACAATAACAGCGGTAGTCGGATTGTTGAAGATGCTTTTGCAGATGTCGGCATTCGCAGCGAGACAGATACAATATCTGTCGGCATCCGTCAGCCCATTAAGCGGACAGTTTCGCAAGAGTTTGCCCTCGGCCTAGATTTTGACTGGCGAACAAGTCAAAGCTTTATCCTAGATGACATTCCGTTCTCTTTTTCAATTGGGCCAGAAGACGGGCGATCTCAAATCAGCGCCCTGCGATTTTCTCAAGAGTGGACAAAGCGTGACATTCGCAGGGTGCTGGCTGCTCGCTCCCAGTTTAACCTGGGCCTGAACATTTTTGGCGCGACCGATAATGACACCGGCACCGACGGCCAATTCTTCTCCTGGATAGGACAGTTTCAGTGGGTGGAGCAAGTCTCTCCCAAATTGCTCTCACTTATAAAGTTCAACGCCCAGCTAACGCCAGATTCTCTGCTGCCGCTAGAGCGGTTTAGTCTGGGCGGCATCAGCACGGTTCGCGGGTACCCTCAAAACCAGCTGGTTGCCGACAATGCTCTCAATGCTTCGGCAGAGCTGCGAATTCCCCTGACCCGAAATACCAATGCTTTACAGCTAACACCTTTCATTGATGCCGGTTTTGGCTGGAACAACATTACCCCTAATTCCAGCAATAACTTTCTGCTAGGAACGGGCATCGGATTGCGCTGGCAGGCGACACCTAACGTTTTTTTGCAAACCGATTTTGGCATTCCCTTAATTGGCCTTGACAATCGGGGCAGCTCACTACAGGAAAACGGAGTCTATTTTTCGCTAACCTATCAACCTAATTGAGCAGTTATCGTTAATCTTTCAGCAGCTCAGGAAGGCGTAGTTCATCCGGGGCTGCATTGTTTGGTGCGATTAGGTGGTTCTAGAGGTACGGTTCCAAAAAGGCCGATTTTGGGTAACACTCGCAGCCAAAATTAGGCCATCCTCAGCGATGGCCCAGCTAACTTGTGTCGTCAATGCCTATGCTCTCTGGAACCGCTCAAAGTATAGCAGTTCGAGCCAATGCGGATGAGGCTGGCCAGTCAGCAACTGCTGGGGGCTTTTCCCCATCCGTTCCGGCACCCGAGACCATCCGAAGCAGCGGTGATTCAAAAAAATTGCAGTGTGCTCAAATAGGAATCCCCGATGCTTCGTCGGAGGAGAAAGTAATGGCGCAAGCGGGAGCTGAGATTCTCCACTAGAGAACTCGCTTTGGACGTTTCTTTTAGGGCTTCACCAACGGCTGCCATCAACCCATGGAACTTTACTGAAAGCTGGACTTGTAGCTGGTTCCATCGCTTCCAGTAGGCATCGGCAGCTTAAAGTACTGAGCGATATCAGCTAGCTTTCGATCAAGGACATCGGTAAAAACCAGTAACTGATCGCGCTGATTGTGCAGGGCCTTTCTGAGCTTGCGGATTGTCGGGCACTGCTTGCCCGCTCGCTGTTGGAGCTCGGACTCAATGAAGTCAAACAGTTCCTGACGCACGATTAGGTTCGGGCCAGCCAGGGCGAGCGGGAGCACATCACAGGAGAACTACTGCAACAGCGTTTTGACATCCTGAACGCGGGCGAACAGTCTGGCTTCTCGGCGGTTGGCTT
>JBBSOB010000182.1:0-9908 GCA_038260205.1 Phormidesmidales cyanobacterium | reverse complement strand
GCGGAGAGGTTGGATGAGGTGGTGGACTTGCCGATGCCGCCTTTGCCATAGACCGCGATGACGAGTGCGCCGTCGATGTTCATGCTGGCATCTTGATGGACTTGTAGGCTGCCTTCGCCATCTTCACCTTTTTTGACGGTGGGGCGGACGTTTGTTGTTGCTACCACAATAATCTCCTGTGTTTATCTTGAATTTTTAGGTTGGAACCTTTGATGCGCTGTGTATCTGGTCTGGTCTATCTGGTCTGGTCTATCTGGTCTGGTCTATCTGGTCTGGTCTATTGGCCGATAGCGGCTTTGGCTTCGTAGAGGGTGTCTACGGTGATGGCGGTGATGCTGCGATCGCGCGCAAATTGCTCAGTATTTCGCTTCACCTTACCGCGCACAAAGAACGGAATTTTCTTCAGCTCAGCAGCGCCGTCTTCAGTCCAGCGAATGACATCGCCCGGATCGGGGGCCACTTCCTTCGAGTCGTTGGCAATTAGCGGCTCGGCGACGGCGACGGCGGTTTCCTTTTCGCCGCTGAGAATGGCCGCTGCAGGTTCGCCCGTCTGATGGGGCGCGGTGTGCAGGTGGCTCATATGGCCTTCTGCAAACTCGAAGTCTTCTTTGAACATGCCGATCAAATGCTCTTCTAGGCCCATCATCAACGGGTGTACCCAGTCGTCAAAGATGACGTTTGCGCCTTCCCAACCCATTTGGGGTGAGTAGCGAGCGGGTACATCTTGAACGTGAATGGGAGTGGAGATGACGGCGCAGGGAATGCCCAAGCGTTTGGCAATGTGACGTTCCATTTGAGTGCCTAAAACCAGCTCGGGGGCGGCTTCGGCAACGGCTTGCTCAACGGCTAAATAGTCGTCGCTGATGACGGCTTCAACGCCGTGCTGTTTGGCGACTTCGCGAACCTGACGGGCAAATTCGCGGCTGTAGGTGCCGATGCCGACCAGGGTAAAGCCCAGTTCTTCGGTGGCAATTCTGGCAGCTGCGATCGCATGGGTCGCATCGCCAAAGATAAACACCCGCTTGCCCGTAAGATAAGTGGAGTCTACCGAGCGCGAATACCAGGGAAGCCGTGAAGCGCCAGGATTAGCAGAAGACGAGATGCGGGCGGCGTCCCAGTTGCCGAGAGTGTCATCTTGCGATCGCCTCAAAGCCGCGCTGACATCAATTCCGGCCACTTCGCCAATTTCTGTGAGAAAGTCGCGAGTTGCGCCGACGCCAATCGGTACGGTTTTAACGGTGGGCTGCTTGAAACTGCGCTCTAGCCATTTGCAAGTGGTGAGGGCAATCTCAGGGTAGAGACAGATGTTGAAGTCTGCGTCGGGAATGCGCATCAAGTCGTCTGGCTTTGCGCCCATAGGGGCAATGACGTTCACATCAACGCCGATTTCTCCGAGCAGCTTAATCACTTCTTGAATGTCGTCGCGGCAGCGGAAGCCCAGAGCCGTCGGGCCGATGATGTTGGCCTTGGGGCGAATGGCGCGATCGCGTTCGGGTCTTTTGGTATTGGGGGGGGGAACTTGCTGAAGGAGGAGCGATCGCACCAAATGATAAAGCGTCTCGCTTGCGCCCCAGTTCTCCTTTTTGGAGTAGGCCGGTAGCTCTAAACTCACGACTGGAATGGGTAGGCCCATGCTCTGCGCTAGCGATCCGGGCTGATCTTGAATTAGCTCAGCCGTGCAGCTTTCGCCCACTAGCATCACCTGCGGCTTGAATCGCTCGTAGGCTTCGCGCACTGAGGTTTTTACCATTTCAGCGGTGTCGCCGCCCAGGTCGCGAGCCTGGAAAGTGGTGTAGCTGACGGGAGGACGGCGATCGCGGCGTTCAATCATGGTGAACAGCAAATCGGCGTAGGTGTCACCTTGGGGGGCGTGAAGTACGTAATGTACGCCTTCCATTGCTGTGGCGATACGCATTGTACCGACGTGCGGTGGGCCTTCGTAAGTCCAAAGAGTCAATTCCATAATTCAGAGATCTAGGGTTCAATAATTGGCTTTAGTCGTTTAGCTAAAGAGCCGTGGAAACGCGAGTAATAAAGCGGTTAAACGCTCAGTGGTTAAACGCTCAGTCGCCTGCGTCGTTCGGACGAGCGGACAAATAGCTCAGCGAGATCTGCCGCTTGGTCGTAGCCATGCAGCGGGGAGAATACTAGCTCAATTGACCACTTGGTAGAGAGTCCTTCGGCTTCCAACGGATTCGCCAGGCCCAGGCCGCAAACGGTGATGTCAGGGCGAGCTTCACGACAGCGATCTAGCTGCTTTTCTACGTCTTGGCCTTCGGAAAGTGCGGTGCCAGGCGGCAACAGGTCAATCTCCGCGTCCATTAACAGGCGATCGATGTAGGGAGTGCCAACTTCGACCAGCTCCATGCCGCATTCTCTCGAAAGAAAGCGAGCGAGTGGGATTTCTAGCTGAGAATCGGGGAAGAGGAAGGCTTTGCGGCCTTTAAGAATTTCTGTGTAGCGCTCTAGGCCCATTTTGGCTCTGGCAACTGAGGGCGCGATCGCCTGATCAAATTTCTCATTCTCTATGCCCCAAGCCTCAGCCGCCGTTTTTAGCCAAGCCGTTGTGCCTTCTACGCCAAAGGGATACGGCGAAGGCAACAGCTCAGCGCCGCGCTTCATCAGCAGGCGTACGGTTTCGCTGAGAAACGGCTGAGCAACTAGCAGCTTAGTGCCTTTGCCCACGCTGGGAAGATCGGACGCCCGACGAGGCGGGAAGAACGCGACAGGGCCAATGCCTAATTTATCGAAGAGGCGCCTGAATTGGTCTTCTACCACATCGGCCAAGCTGCCGACGACGAGCAGCGCCGGTTCTTCAGTTTCTTTGTTGGGCAGCACTGGCACCATCGAACCCAAGCAGGCATCTTCGCCCTGGGTAAAGGTGGTTTCAATGCCGCTGCCTGAATAGTTGAGAACTCGCGTTTGCGGAAAATAGCGCTGGTTTAGCTTCTCTGCGGCCTTGGCTAAATCGAGCTTGATGACCTCAGAAGGGCAAGACCCGACTAAAAACAGGGTGCCAATATCAGGGCGGCGATCTAATAGCTCTTTTACCACGCGCTCTAGTTCGTCGTTGGCATCGGCTAAACCAGCTAAATCGCGTTCGCCCAGAATGGCGGTGCCAAAGCGAGGCTCAGCAAAAATCATCACGCCCGCAGCCGACTGAATCAGGTGCGCGCAGGTTCTAGAGCCGACGACCAGGAAGAACGCGTCCTGCATTTTTCGGTGCAGCCAAACGATACCCGTGAGTCCGCAAAATACTTCGCGTTGACCGCGTTCTTTTAATACCGGTAAAGCCTCAACGGGCGCAGACGGACTAGTTTTTGCAGTAGGAATTTCTGTACAGGGCTGTAGCGCCATAGGTTGCTCTTCTCATTCGTCAGAGAAAAATCTTGCTACCCGTTTCTCTGTTTCAAGTATCCGAGCAGGAAGTTTTCTTATGCAAACATCATAGTCATCCGGCTCTATGTCCTTCGAGTCCACCTGTCCTTTATTTACATTCAGCTACTAATGTTCACAATGGCGGTTTACAAACAGCAGCAATCCTGAATATTTTCTGCTGTTTGTAAGCGTCTTGGCTAGCGAGACCTATCTTTTAGCCATCTGCCATCTTTTGTACGGTCAGGCTCCGGCTTCGCACTTGACTAGTTTGCCTAAAATGGTAAAGCGTGGGCTTTGGCGTAGGATATGCGATCGCGCCAAAAATCGGTTTCTACATCAGTTAGCAGCGCAATCGGCGTTTCTAGTTTGAGGCTAGCCGTTTGTTTTCTGGCCGTTTTCAGCGCTGAGACTGGTTTTTCCTAGGGTGGATTACATGGATGTTGGCAGAAGGGCGATCGCCTTCGATCCATCCGTTTCGAGCTATCTGTTTCAATCCATCCGTTAGCAGCGCTATATAAGCGCTATATAGAGTAGCGTTACGTAGAAAACCGTCTCACATTGTTCTTTCTAACTTCAATGCGAGGCTACAGGTTTTTTCTGTTGTAAACGTTTTGATAATAGATTGATTGCAGAAAACCTGTGGAAAAACATTGGAGAGTTCGCTTAATTTTCTACTAGCCGTTTCTCTTCTGCGAGTGCGCTTTTTGGCGAATCCGATCAAGCAAATACTTTGAAACTGGTGAATCTTTCGCTGGTGTCTCAACTCGTGAGGTTTCTATTAGTCGATTGATTTCTCTGATCTGCAAGCGTGGCTTTAGAGCAATCTGAACATCTGAAACGAAAGATCTCTTCAGTGAGATAAGAGCGCTCTTTCTGTCGTCAAACCCAAAACTCTCTATTGCTTCCTCACTGCCTATTATCCGGCAAGCCCCGACTAAATAGTCTAGTATTGGATGCCGATAACCGCGATAGGCTTCTGGTTTGTGAAGGCCAACCTCCTCATGATAACTATTAGGAAAGAAAAAACGACCTTGGTCAATGAGTGCCGACAACCGACTACGGCAGGCCAATAGCGCTTCGCTTTTATCTCTAGACCCCCCACCTGTGCATCGTTCGCTGGCTTCGCTTAAAACATTAATTGCTTCGAAAGCCCAAGCGCGAAGATCAGTTTCCCAGCTAGCTGCAAAAGACCTTGCATCTAGCTGATACTGTTTATTGGTCGCTCGCTCGGTGCGTGTTCCAAAAAACCAACCAAGTACTGCACCGGCTGCAGCAATGATAATACCGGCTGCGGCAATGATAATGCTGACTAATTCTGTACTCACTGAGTTCTCTCTGTACCTAAATAAACATTACTCTAAATTCTGATCAGCCTAATCTATCTACAGTAGTTTTAATCCGTCAAGTAAACCTTGAGTAATCCTAGCCATCATCTCTATGTTCAAAGTCTCTATTCGATCAGAGGCTTTGTGGTAATGCGGGTTTCTCAGCTCGGCGGTATCGGTGATTAATAGGGCCGGATAGCCTTCGTCCCAAAAAGGTGCGTGGTCGCTGCGGCGGGTGGCTGGGAGCGAATTGCCTTGGTTGATAATGGGTAGCCACTGGCAGGGGGCACCGGATTTTTTAAGCTGACGCTTTAGGGCGATCATTTTTGGAACGGTGGCAGCGTTGCCGATCAGGGCGATGAAGTTGCCGGTGTCTGGATAGAGGCGGCTAAGGGCAGGAATGGGATATTGCTGCGATCGCCGCTCCCTAGAAAAATAACCCAACATCTCCAAAGACAGCATGAGATGCAAAGGCCGCCCTGCCGCTTTCCATGCCTGCGCACAGGCGGTGCTCCCTACGAGTCCATATTCTTCTAAATCGAAGGCGACTAAATGAACAGATCGGCGAGGCTGAGTATGCGCCAATAGTTCTGCGAGCACTAACAGAACCGCTAACCCGCTGGTATTGTCATCCGCGCCGGGCGAGCCGGGCACCGTATCGTAATGAGCGCCTACTAAGATGGGCGCAAGCTGAGGCCGACGGCCCGCAATCTCTAAGCCCCAGTTGCAGTGTTCTTGGCCTTGAACAAAAAAGCATTGAGCGTTCACCTTTCCCCAGCGTCCTAGCTCTTGTTGCATGTAATACTGTGCAAGCTGGTGTTTGGCCTTGCCCAAATAGGGATCTCTAGGGCCGATGAGCGATCGCAAATGCCCCTCCAACCGCGCCGCAATTTCCGAAACTGATGCCGCTGATGTAACCACACGTACCTTTGGATCGGATCGTCTTATTACTTCTTTACAATATCGGATATTGGCAGCGTGAGAGTAGATGAGCGAATGTGGAAAAATTTAGACAGTTCGCTAAAGAAAACGATGGGACGACCGTTAAATGACTTCACGAGCAACAGTTCTACCCGTCATCCTAGTCGGCTGTCTCGGGTACACATCCATATTGAAGAGGGCCGATTTCATATTTTAGGATTGGGCATTTGGTATGCCTACTGGCGCAATCCTTATTACCTGATGCTGACGGTTCCCTGGCCAGGATTTTTTGCCATTACGGTGGGATCTTATGTGCTAGCAAATGCGCTAGCGGCTTTTCTCTATTATTTGGGTGGGCCAGAGACAATCATCAACTCAAATGGCTCATTTTTGAATGCTTTTTTCTTTAGCGTGCAAACGTCTGCCTCTATTGGCTATGGTGCCATGACGCCAGGAACCGCCTACGGCAACGCGCTGGTGGTTTTGGAGGCAATTGTGTCTATTTTGGGCACGGCGGTACTCACCGGATTATCCTATGCCCGCTTTGCTCGACCGACGGCTCAGGTACTGTTTAGCAAGGTGGCCGTAATTGCACCGTTTAAGGGGACGCCCACCTTGATGTTTCGGGCGGCAAATGTGCGGCGCAATCAGATTTTGGAGGCAAAAATGCGGGTTCATCTGACGCTAGATGAATATAGCGATGGGCGCATGATGCGACGGTTTTATGAACTGAATTTGCTGCGCGATCGCAATCCCAGCTTTTTTCTTACCTGGGCGGCTCTCCATCCGATTGATGAAAACAGCCCGCTCTACGGCCTTACCCACCATGATCTGATGCGTACGAACGCTGCTTTACTGGTGTCTTTAAGCGGAATTGATCAGACGGTCAATCAGGCGATTCACACTCGGCACAATTACTACGCAGACGATTTGCGCTGGAATAAGCGGTTTAAGGACATTCTTTATGAATTGGAGGATGGCGATCGCTATATTGATTTTGCTGATTTCCACGAGGTGGAATAGGTCAGATATGGGCCAGACGCCGGTCAGATATGGGCCAGGCATAGGCCAAGTTATGACAAAGCGAAAGGATGTCGATATTATTTGGTTTTGCTCTGAGGCGGCGAAAACACTTTGCGTTCTATGCGCTCGTTAATTTGCCGCAGCGTATTTAGATCCAGTATGGGCACATCATGCTCAAACCCCGACCAGTTCTGCGCATTAGGCTTTTCTAAAAAGTCAAAGGCTCGCCGAAAATCAGCGGGTGTCGCTTTGACGGGGGCGCTAAAATGACAGGGAATAACCTGCTGAAAATCCCACTGGGAAATTTTGTCTGCCCAAGCCAATACCGCATCTGGCCCCCGGTTGAAGATTAGCGTTTGTAGGATGGGCGCAACCAAGAGCTGTCCGTTTCTTCTAAGCTGCTCAAAAGATTCATACCATCCGGTCTGCCAGTCGAAGGGATAAAGCCCAAAATAGTTCTTTTTAGAGCGATCGGGCGACTTGGCGGCGTCTTTAAGAACTTGTTTTAGCGTGGGAACATCCAGCTTTTGAGGCTGAAAGTAAAAGGTAAAAAGCGCAATTCTAGCCCAGCCTTTAAGTCGATTTTCCGGAGTGTCTACGAGCGGATCTTGGGCGCTGTCTCTGGCGTGGAAGAGCAGCGGAAAAGGATCTTGCTGAACGACAACGGGCGGCTCTAGGGGAATAGAAAGAATGGTGTCGATGGCGAGGAGCGATCGCGTTTCTCGATGAAAAAACGCCACCTCCGTATAAGGCTTAACGCTCAGCTCAATTGGCCCAACAATGGCATAGTCAAACTCGTCAAAGAAGGGCGTTTGACTCGCTTCGTCGGGTAAAACATGAGTGCGCTTAGCCGGAAACCCTAGCCAGCTCAGGGGTAAATCAAGCGGAAAACTCCACTGATTGGGCGCAACGTATACCTGCGAGTTTTTGAACTTTTGGGCAAACGGCCCGGCAAAATATTTGTGTTCTATGCCCGTTACCGTGGGCAAAATGACGTACTTTACTTCGCCATGCTCGGCTTCAAGCTCGCGCATCATTTGTACGCACTCGCGAGTGGGTGCAACCGGAGAAAAGGCCATCAATCCGCCGTTTGCCAGCTTTATCACCGTCATCCGAACTGGCACAATTACATAAAAAATGCCTTGCACCTGCTCAAATAGCCAGAGCTTGCCAGGGATAATTTCTCGTTTGAGTGTGCGCCGATAGCCGTAAGGATAAATCGGGACGATAGGCCAAAGCGGCCAAGCGCTGTCGCTTTTTTTGGCCCCCGTAAAACTTTTTGGCTCCGCGCGATCAGCGGGCGTGTGATGGGTGGGTGTGCGGCTACTCAATTGAACCCTTTCCTAACGACGACACAATAAACACAACACAATAAACACAACACAATACATACAACACAAGCGCTCTTCTACGGAAAAGCGCTCTGTTTGAATCAATATTAAACGTATAGCGGGCGATCGCCCTGTGACAAAAGAAAGATCCTAATTCGCCATCAGCTCAATATTAGAAAACGAAATTTCCATATCAGGGCCATCTTCCGTCTTCATTGTTCGCTTTTCTAGAATGGTATAGTCGCCCACTTGCGTGTAGTCGTCGATAAAATTGCTCAGCCCCTGCTTCTGCTCGCCCGTTTTTGGATCGCGGTACACAGAGTCGTAAGCGCGCGACAAATACCCGCTGCCGGTGTCATAAGAGCTTTGAGTATTGATAGTCACCACAACGCCGTGCATATGACGATGCACCATTGTGAATTCGTTGTCTTTCACTTTGTAGGCATCCCCTTCGGCCTTTCCGCCTACCGCAATTTTCATTGCGCCATCGTCTGCCTCACCTTCAACGCTAAAGGTATTGTCGCCATGCGTTTTTTCAAAGGGGCGGTTCACGCGATGAATAGCCACTTCCCAAAGCTGATTTTTAATGACTTTTTGAGCGGTTTCGTCTTCTACGCCAAAAACTTCTGCCGATAGGTCTTTGTTAACCTGCGCCGTTCCCGTAAACGTTTCATCGCCTAGCTTTAGCGTCACGTCTGTTTTGTAGCCTGGAAAATTCTTATCCCAGGTATATCGGTTTTCGTAAGCGGCTTTAACGAGTTCGCGAGCAGATACCCCGCGAGTAGAAACCTGAGTAGCAGTCATAAGGAGCTTCCTTTGCTAGGCGATACGAGCGCTGAGAATGGCAGCTATGCAACTTTCAGCGGCTTAGGTTCGATTTTAGTGCAGATTCTGAGTTGCGATCGCCACTTGGATGTTCGGCTTTTCAGCCTTGCGGACTCGTCTAAATGCGATCTACGGGCCGGTTATCCTCACAGTGCAATACAGTGCAATTTCCTATAGGTACCTTTCTATATGGACTTTCCTATAGTTGCTATTTGTTTGTGGAAGTTGATTCTGTCTTTTTATACATTTCTTTAACGGCTAAATATCTAAAAAACGATGGATGTTTGCGCTCAATAGCTCTTCTATCCTGACCGTTCTGTTCTGTAATTTCTATTGAAATCTGAGGGATAAATGGCGAGCAAACGCGAATTTCATCAAGGCGATAAAGTGGAATGGTCTTCTGGCTCTGGCAAGGCAACCGGAGAAGTGCAGGAGATCATTACCCAAGATAAAACAGTGAGTGGTAAGAAAGTTTCTGCTTCGAAGGATGACCCGCGATATCTGGTGAAGAATAGCAATACGGGTAGCATCTCGGGACATAAGGCCGCGGCTTTGTCTAAATCGGGTTCGTCTAAATCGGGTTCGTCTAAATCGAGTTCGTCTAAAAGCGGCGCGGATGAGTTTCAAGAAGGCGATCGCGTCAAATGGAACACCGCTCAAGGCGAGACAACTGGCACCGTTAAAAAGAAGCTAACGTCAGAAACTAGTATTAAGGGCTACACCGCTAAAGCCTCTGAGAACGACCCTCAGTACCTAGTAGAGAGCGAAAACACTGGCGAAGAAGCCGCCCACAAACCTGATGCATTGACGCCCGCATAAATGTAAGGCGACCCTAATGTATGTTTAGTCCTCTTCAATCTTCTTTCAGCGCTGAGGCGGCTAGCCGCGTGGTGTAAAACATAACGCCAACGGTTGCTAAGAGTCCCAACGCCTGAAAAGCGATCCTTTGAGGACTTTGATCTAGCGCTAATATACTGGCTCCAAAGGTGCCGATATAGACATACCTAAAAATGAACGGCAACATACCTAAAAATGAAAAGAAGAGAAATTGCCATAACTCTATTTTGGTCAGAATAAATCAGTAGTTGAGAATATTGGAGGGCAT
>JBBSOB010000181.1:0-9913 GCA_038260205.1 Phormidesmidales cyanobacterium | reverse complement strand
GCCCTGATTGAGATCGGTGGCGCGAAGTCCCCAAATTTTACAGGCAAAATGGATGTTATGGGTATCGTGCACTTTGCTGAGGTGGTAGAACGACCCTGGACTTTTGGGGAAGGGCAGGGTGTCTTTACGACCGTTGTGCTCAATGGTGATGTAGCCTTCTTCGATGTCGATGTTGGGCGTTCCGTATTCGCCCATGGTGCCCAGCTTGATCAGGTGGCATTCGGGGAAGTGGTCGCGCAGAACGTAGAGCAAGTTGAGATTGCCCAGCACGTTGTTGGCCTGGGTCATGACGGCGTGCTCGCGGTCAATCATCGAGAAGGGGGCCGAGCGCTGTTCGCCGAAGTGAACTACTGCGTCGGGCTGGAACTGGAGCATAGACTGCTCTAGAAACGGATAGTTGTTAACGTCACCAATAAAAAGCTCGATCTCTTTGCCGGTGAGATCTTTCCAGCGTTGAAGCCGATGCTGAATGGGGGCGATAGGGGTGAGGGTTTCGGATTGAAGTTCCATGTCCCACAGTCGCCGAACCAAACTGTCGAGAATGGCTACATCATGACCTCTGTTCGAAAGGTAGAGCGCTGTCGCCCAACCGCAGTATCCATCACCGCCGATTACTAAGACTCTCATCTGCCTCTTTTATGAAACCTTTAATAATGACCTTTGCTGTTGCTCAATCTATCAGGTTTGGGGCCAAGGGTGAGTAGTTTCTTCTAAATATGGGGGTAGCAAATGGGACGTTGAGTTAGGGGATAAAGGGTGTTTTTAGCGGCTGGGAAAATAGCTGCATAGCCCTGCACGGCGGCTTTTTTCTTTTGGGGTAAGGATTTTAGACCTTTTTCTAGGATGGTTTGTCTAGGTCTGTTTGAGATTGAAGACTAGAAAATTAGTGTCTTGTTCGGGGTCGAAGTTGTCATCGCTGGCGATGATGAGGGTGCGGCTTTTCCCAGGAGCGGTTCCGCCAATGCCATTAGGCAGTGAGGGGCCGAAGGTCATGGCTTCGTAGTTTTGTAAGGGCAGTGGGAGATCGGCGAGGTCGAGGACTAGCGCTTTGCGGATGGGGCTGATGCCTGAGGTGTCGCCTTGGAGAGAGGCGATCGCGCTAATATCGGTCGCACCCCCAGAGGCGAGCTGAAATAGCTTGATGTTAAAGCCTTGGAATCCGTAGGAGCGCTCTATGCCTAAAAAGTGTCCGCCTTGGTCTAAAACGGCGATTTCTGAGAGGCCATGAAGCACTGCGCCGGTAGGAGACAACTCCATTTCGTAAAGGTGTTCGGAAATCAGGACGGTTTGGTACTGATCGATGCTGTAGTGGAGCAGTCGATTTTTGTAAGGGATGTCGGCGGTAAGATCTAGATCTTGAAGCAGCGGGCCTTAGGTGGCGACGAATAGGCGGTAGGGTTCGTATATGCCGTTGCCGGAGGAGACGTTGATGGCTAGCGCTTCAAAGCTAAGATTTTCTTGAATGCCTTGGGCTTCGACTGCGCTTAGCCCTTTTTGGGCGCGTTCCGCATTGAGAATGGCGTCGGGGATATAGCGTTCGGGTAGGGGAAGCACGGTTTTTAGCTGGCCCGTGGATAGGCTGTATTCGCCAACGGCGGGAGCGATGCTGCGGGTGGGGGAGCCTTCGCTGGAGATCAGCAGTGTGTCTGGGGGGGCAAATGCCATGCCTTCGGGATCTAGGGTGCTATTGGCGTAGGGGTTACCTTCTTGGTCTTTGAGGTAGGTGACGGTTTCGGGAATGAAGGTGGGGCTGCTGTCGGTGAGGCCGGTGGCTTTGAAGGTGTAGAAGCGGGGGCGATCGCGGCTGTCGGAAAGGGCATAAAGGCGATCGCGCGAGATGTCGTAGGCGATCGCAGAAATACCGCCAATAGGATCGCCCTCAAAGTCTTGTTTGGGCAGAGTGTAGCTGCCGATGAGATCTGCAGAGACATCGAGGAAGAGGCGATCTTCGGCGCTCACTTGAGGGAGGGCGCAGCCGGTGAATAGAATGATGACTAGCAGGCTGCTGAGGACGGTTTTAAGCGCGTTTTGCATTCAGGATATTGGGGCTAGGGACATGGCTAGAGATATGCGAAGAGATCGAATGGAAAGAAAGGCTGTACTGTCAGAATAGATGACCGCTATGACAGATTATCGGATGAATCAGGGATGGACTTATACCGATTGGGTGAAGGCGGCAGGCGAGACGGTGCTGGACTATTATCGGCGATGTTATCGGCATTCTAGTGAGGATGAGTGGCGATCGCGCATTGAGCAAGGACTGATTTTACTCGATGGTCAATCGGTTGGCGCGGGGCAAGTTTTGGCTAAAGGGCAAAAGCTCACCTACCGTCGATTGCCCTGGGAAGAGCCGGTGGTGCCTTTGGCTTTGGAGATGCTGTATGAGGATGCCGATTTGTGGGCGATTTCGAAACCGGTGGGGTTGCCAGTGCTGCCGGGAGGCGGTTGTTTGGAGCATACGGTGCTTTGGGTAATGCGATCGCGCTATCCACACGATCAGCCTGCGCCGCTGCATCGGCTAGGTCGAGGCACCTCTGGCGTGATGCTAGTGGCCAGGTCTGCGCAGGCAAAGTCTGAGCTATCCAGGCAGTTTAGAGTGCGAAGTCAGCCATCATCGTCTGGGATAGCTACGGGGTCTATGCGCAAAATTTATAGAGCATTAATTGGGCCAGCGACGGCCTCTGACCTGCCGGATCGCTTCGTTTGCGATCAGTCCATTGGAAAAATTCCGTATCCTCGGCTGGGCTATGTGTATGGTCACCAGAAAGCAGGCTTACATGCCCGTAGCGAGGGCCAGGTTCTAGAGCGAAGAGCCGATTCAACGCTAGTAGAAATCCAGATTTTAACGGGGCGTCCGCACCAAATTCGCATTCATTTAGCGGCAGCGGGCTATCCCCTGCTGAACGATCCGCTGTATGACGTTGGCGGGATTCCGAAGGCGGGCGGAACCGCGATTCCGGGCGATTGCGGCTATCGGTTACATGCGCATCGGCTGCAGTTTGCGCATCCTAGAACCCAAGAAATCATCTCTGTAACCGCTGAGCTGCCCGAAGACCTGCGAGTTCAAGGGTTGCGATCCTGTTCGTAGATACGGTTGCTAAAGGGGTTATCTACGCTATGCAGCAGGGACTTTTGTTGATTAGAGTGTTCGGTAGGTGGCAAAGCGATGGGTCAAAGCGATGGGTCAAAGCGATGAGTCTAAAAAGCTATTGGTTCAAATTGATCCAAATTGATCCAAATTGATCTAAATTCACGCATTGACTGAAACTTAGTTTCTGATTTTTATTCTCTATGGGTCAGCTAAATCGTCAAATTCAATCTAGTGGCACTCAGCCGGATTATATTCTTTATGCGCAGCACGGCTGGGCGGACGTAGATCGTGGAATCGGGACGCTAGCGCAGCAGGTGGCGAGTCCTGGAGCGCGGGTGATAGTGCCCAATTTAGGATTTGTGAATACCTGGATTCGGATGGAGCCTTTGATTGCGCGAGTAGATGCGATCGCCACAAAAACTCAAGCAGAACATCCCAATACGCCAATGCGAATTGTGGGTCACTCAATGGGCGGCTTGATTTGGCTAGAAGTGCTAGAGCGTCATCCCGAATGGTGGCCGCTAGTAGAGTCTTTAGTTTTGGTAGGGTCGCCGGTGGGCGGTGCCGACTTGAGCCGAATGGTTGACCCGATGGGCTGGGGAATTGGAATTGCCAGAGATTTGGGTAAAAACCGGCGGGCCTTGGCGGAGAAGATTGCGGCGCAGGTGCCGACGCTAATTATTGCGGCAGATTATTTTCAGGGGAGCGATGGGGTGGTGCCGGTTGAATGCACAAAGTTTAACCGGGCGAGCTATGTAGAAATTGGCAGCATTCGACATGATCAGATGAAGCGACATCCGGCAGTCGCTGATGTCATTCAGGCATTTTGGCAGCACGAGAATCATTTGTGCATACCGATGCCGGTAGAGACTTATAGCCACCGAGTGGTTCAGCAGTTGCAGATAATTCCAGGGATGACAGATGCTCGCTATCGTGGGTTTGACAAGTCTAACTTGTGGTCTTTGTTGCCACATAGGCTAGCGCTGCGAACCCGGCAAAGCAAGGCGGGAATTCATCACGTATATTTGGCGAACTATACGGGAGATTGTTTGTTTTCGGGCTATGTGGGATGGCCGAATACGCAGGATTTGTACGACGCGCTGTGCCGATTGCGTTGCGATGAGAGCTTACTTTAAAAGAAGAGAGTACGATGGCTATTGGGGAAGGCTTGGTACTTTACGCGGACTTGAACTTTTTTAGTCCTTATGTTCTTTCTGTTTTTGTCTCATTGACGGAGAAGGGGATTCCTTTTGATATCAAGACTGTGGATTTGCGGGTGCAGGAGAACTATCAGTCGGCCTATACCGAGATCTCTTTTTCTCGGCGGGTGCCTGCTTTAGTTCAGGGCAAGTTCTCTCTTTCAGAGTCTTCTGCAATTTGTGAATATTTAGAAGAACAGCATCCTTTTCCTCACTATCCTCGGATTTATCCGGTTGGTTTTAGATCGCGGGCGATCGCTAGAGAATTGCAGGCGTGGCTGCGCAGTGACCTGATGCCGTTTCGAGAGGAGCGTTCGACGCAGGTGATGTCTTGTGGGCAGCAGGAGAAGCCGCTGTCGGAAAGGGCGATCGCAGCTACAGAAAAACTGTTTTCCGCAGTAGAGCAGTTGCTAGGTGAGGTGGCGATTATTTGTTTGACAACTGGTGCATTGCCAATACCGACTTAGCGATCATGCTTAATCGACTGGTGGCGCATGGAGATGACGTTCCTGATAATTTAAAGAGATATACCCTCGAACAGTGGCAGCGTCCTTCTATGCCGTCCTGGCTACGACTGGCTCAGCTACAAAGAGATCGAGAGGTGCGTGCGGTTGGCTTCAGTTAAATCCAAGAATCTTGGATCCGAGAATCCTAGATCCGAGAATCCTAGATCCAAGAATCCTAGATCCAAGACTTTAGTAACCACCGCATTTGTAACCCTTGCGAACTAAGGGATAGCCCGAACGTGAGCGGGAGCCAGAAGACGAAGGCGATCGCAATCAAACCCAGCATTAACCATGCAACGATCTTAGTCGCCGTAACGGGTGCGTTTAGCCACATGCTGAGTAACCAGGCCAGCGTCATAAAGCTATAAACGGCAGCGGGCATGTAGAGATAGTTGAAGGTACAGCGCTGCACTAGCATCCAGGGTAGCCAGTTGCAGAGATAGCTGATGAGTAAATAGGGGCCGATGGGGCGATTGGGCTGTGGTTGATTTCTGATTAATTTAAATGTGCGAGACAGCGCATGTTTTGTTTTGAGAGTATAGTTAACCGCTAGAAGCAGTACGGCGCTGCTAGACAATAGCCAGAGCGCAGGATTACCCAGGTTGCTGACGGTGTAAGCTTGAGAGCCAATTGAGATGTACTCGTAAGTGATGGGTCGAAGGAGTAGAGGCCAGCTATACCATTTTGAGCAGGCTGCGTGGCCGCTAGCGCCGAGATGTTGGTGAAAGCTAAACAGATTTGCGTGAACAGAAAAAATGTTTTCTTGGGTGATGTGCAGGTGGGGCCACCAAATTAGACTGTATGTAGTGGCGGAAATGAGTATGAGATAAGCGAGATTTCTGAGACTATTTCTGAGGCTATTTTTAGGGCTATTTCTGAGAGTTGGCCCTGTTTGCTTGCTAGAGCGATCGCTGTTGCTAAAAAGCGTCCATATTTCCCAGATAATTAAGCTGAGCAAGTAGCCCAAGCCGTTCCATTTGACGGCGATCGCGCCCCCAAGAAAACAGCCTGCTGCTAACCGCAATCGGACTTTTGTGTGACCCTGCATGTTGGGCGTAAGTGCCGCTTTTAACCATAGCCAGTGACTGAGTAAGCCCAAACAGACAACCTGTACGTTGAGCAGCGCGTAGCGGGACTCTGTAATGAATAAACCGTCGATAGCCACAAAAAGTCCGCTGAGTAAAGCAAACTGCCACCGTCTGTCAGCGCTTTTTTGCTGGGCAGGTTGGCTAATTTGTCGGCTAACTTGCTGGCTAATTTGCTGATTAACTGATTGACTAACCTGCTGGCTAACTGGTTGCGTAACGATGTGGGCAAGGCCAATGACGATAAGTGGAATAAGACTGCCGATTAGGGCATTGGCTTGCCGATAGTTGAAAGGCGCAATGCCTACTTCTGGCGCGATCTTGGCGGTGCTATTTAACCAGATCCCTAACTGAATGCCAGCGGCAATGATGTATTTCCCTAGCGGTGGATGTGCGTCTGTAGGGGCCAAGCCCTGTCTATAGGCTTGGGCAAAGTTGACAAAATAAACTTCGTCGAATACCAGCGTGTTAAAGCGAGCGAGCTGCCAAAACCGGAGGCTCAGAGAGATTCCCGCAACGGCGATTAGCCAAAGCCAGGGCTGGGCAAGGCTGCGCCATAAAATGCGGATAGATAGAATACGAGCGAGTTTATGCAGAATTACCAGACCTTAAATGGCTAAGACCTTAAATGGCTAAGGCTAGACAAAACGCCTTTCCAGTCTTGGTGATATTACCGCTTTGAGGCCACGAGCTGAATTCTCTGATGGAGATGGCGTTATCTGCATAAAATGCAATCTAGCTCGGAGGCAACCGTATTTATGCTGTACCTATGCTTTTGCCTTGCTATGGGGTCTATAATCTCTACAAATTTGCGGCTTTAGGAACATAATAATAAGGAAATCTGTATAGAGAAATCTGTATAGAGAAATCTGTCTCGGACGAAGTTTTTAGAATATTTGTGAGGAGGCTGTGATTGAGACAGGTTATTTGGGTAGTAGCAGGAATTTGCTTTTTCTTAAGTTTGTGGATTGTGCTGCCGGGGCCTAATCTGTTTTTTCTGAGGTTGGCGGTGGGTGCGCCAGAGATTAGCCCTTTGCTGGGTTTGGTGAGTGCGATCGCTCTATTTTTTGCGCTGATAAAACTCACTCGTCGAGGATTTGCTAGGTATCGAAAGCCTCACAAAGTGTTAATTGGCCTGCTGCTAGCGACATTGCTGCTATGCAGTCTGCCTTTGCTTCAGCAGCCGGGTGCAGTGGCCGCCGCCAATCGCTCCATGACCAGTGCCTTTGGCCCTAATAAACAGCCTGCTGGGGCGACGTTTAGCTGGCTAACGCTCTTTCGAGGGTTTCCTGAGCAGTCGATTCGGCAGCGGCAAAATATTTCGTATGAAACGCCTGCGGGTGTGCCCCTAACGCTAAATCTTTACCAGCCTTTGCAGCCTGGGCGATATCCGGCGGTGGTGACGATTTACGGCGGTAGCTGGGCGCGGGGCAGTCCGGCGGAGAGTGAGGCGCTAGGTCGCTTTTTGGCGGCGCGTGGGTATGTGGTGGCGGCGCTAGACTATCGACATGCGCCGGCGTATCGGTTTCCGGCTCAGGTGGAAGATGTGGCGGCGGGGCTGGCTTTTGTGCGATCGCAGGCTGAAGATTTTGAGATTAAGCGCGATCGCATGGCTTTGTTAGGCTGGTCGGCGGGGGCGCATTTAGCCATGTTGACCGGCTTTCAGTCTGATGAACCGGTTCAAAGCCTGGTGGATTATTACGGCCCGGTCGATTTGTTCGAGGGATATTACGATATTCCACAGCCCGATCCGGTGGATGTAAGGCAGATGCTGAGAGCTTTTATTGGGGGCACCCCTGAGACGTTCCCAGAGGCTTACAAAGCGGCTTCGCCCCTGAATTATGTAAAAGCGGCTGAACCGAATTCGTTGCCAACCATGCTATTGATTTACGGCGGCAGAGATCATTTAGTGGAGGCCCGATTTGGGCGATCGCTCTACGAAGCACTCATAAAAAGCGGCAATCAGGCGGTTTGGGTGAAAATCCCTTGGGCCGAACATGCGTTTGATAAAGTGTTCAACGGTGTTAGTAATCAGATGGCGCTGCATTTTGTTGAGCAGTTTTTGGCACAGACTTTAAAGTAAGAAGATAGAGAAAGTGAAACGATAGCGCGAGCCGATTCAATCTGCTGGCGATCAATCTAACGGAAAGGGTCAATTCTTATAGGATGGGCCTCTGGCCTGTCCTGGCTCGGATAGATCTGTCGTTGCTGAGCGCGATCTTCCGGCACGCGATCGCCCGGCATTAGTATACCAATAGGCCCAAGCAATCAGCACCGCCTGAAACGGTAGCCGAAAGCCATGTAGCCACCAAGAATCTGGAATGCCCTCTAGCTTAATATGGTTAAACGCCATATTCAAATTAGCTGGATAAACGGCAATGAAAAGGGCCACTAATCCCCAGGCCGACAAAACCCGTGACTGTGGCACAATTAGCCCAATCCCCAACAAAATTTCAATGACCCCGCTGACATAAACAATCATCGCTGGAAAAGGCAAAAACGCTGGCACAATCTTGGCAAAAGGTTCATTTGCAACAAAATGCAAAACGCCTGCCACAATCATACAAACCGCCAAAATTCCCCGCAGCGTATCCTTATTATTTCGCAGAACGTTTCGCACAAAATCCATCAATACCTACCCCAATAACCACACCAACCGGCTCTACTCAAAAGTCATCGTCGCTGATCAATCCCAAACCAAAACCTTCGCTTCATGTCCTGATAGCGTCAGTTTCGCGGTTCCATCTTCTACCTGCACGTCATAATTACCCGTCCATTCGTGCCAGGTGCCATCTTCCGGTAAGTCAGAAACCTCATAGTCTTCCAGATAATTCTCAGAGCAGTTAACGACAACCGCCACCCGTGGCCCCATATCATCCCAGCGAATATAGCCAATTACGCCATCTGTTGCATTCTCATGAAAAAATGAGAGATTGTCAGAGCGCATTGCGCCATTCTCTTTTCTCAAGCGAATCAATCCTTGATAGTACTGAAGTAATCCGTTGTTGTTGTCATTATTCAGTAAATCCCAGTCCAAAGGCGCAGGATCGAGAGACTTCTCGCCCGCCACGCCAAATTCTTCACCCATCCATATCATCGGAATGCCCAGCGCCGTCATGACAAGGGCCGCAGCTAGCTTTGCTCGCTTAAACGCTTCCTCCCCAAATATCTGCGTATTCCCCAAATCCGACATCAGGTGGTCTTGATCGTGACTTGTCGTGTAGTTAATCACATTTGTATTGCTTTCAAACCCTTGCGTTATCGGGTCTACTAGCTCTCTCACGATCTCAATATCATGACCTGGCTTAGTTAATAAATCTAAAATGTTGTAGTGAAAGCTCACTCGCCAACAGCTATCAAATGGCCGATTAAATCCCGTTAGCGACGGATCTTCTGGAATATGCTCAGCAATAGAATAGCAAGAACCCGGCTTTGCTGCCATGCCTGCTTCATCGGTAATCCAGTCTAGAAAATCGGGGTTGTCGATTTGCTTTACCGCGTCAAATCGCAGTCCGTCAATATGGTACTCCGACACCCAAAAGTTAACCATATCGCGCATATACTCGCGAGCTGGATAGCAGTCATAATGCTCGTCGTAATGCTCATAGTCAAACTCTGGCCCCCAGTTATTATCTGGGTCTTTAGCTTCTCGCCGATACCAGTAGTCAAAATCTATCTGTGTCAAAGGCGACTCCGACTCAGAGTGATTTAGCACCATGTCTAAAATGACGTGAATGCCCCGGCCATGGCATTCGTCCACGAGCTGCTTCAAGTCTTCCGAACGTCCGTAGGTGGGTCGCAGCGCAAAATAATGCCGACAGTTGTAGCCCCAGCCAATTTCCATGGGACAAGCCTGAACCGGCATAATCTCAATTGCGTTAATGCCCAAATCTTGAATGTAGTCAAGCTAGATTGAGTTATGGGAACACGCTTGCATTAGATTTTGGAGCTCTAATCGAGCATCAAAATACTAAACTGAAGGGAACATTCAAGGGCGTGTGGAGAATATATTCAAATAGTGGTGCTTGGAGG
>JBBSOB010000180.1:0-9922 GCA_038260205.1 Phormidesmidales cyanobacterium | reverse complement strand
GCGATCGCAATTTTCATAGAGGCTTTCTCTCTGTTTCTGGCTGAGAATTATTAAAAAAATAGAAGCTGAAGAACTAGAACACCTTGCAAAAACACTTTGCAAAAATAACTTGCAAAAACACCTTACAAAAACACCATAGGCTTATCTTTTAGCGGCTTAAAAGCCTCTGCATCAAACCGATAAAGGCTAGCAGGTCGCCCTGCGCCGCGAGAGGTTTTGACCCCGGTATCTTGTAATATTCTCAGCTTTAACAACCGCGTTCGAAAGTTCGAGTAGTCTGAGAAGTCTTCTCCCAATACGGTGGCATAGAGCTGATAGACATCGCTCAGCGTAAAGGTATCGGGAAGCACATCGAAAGCGACGGGGCTATATTCCAACTTGTTGCGCAGCCGCCGATAGCCATAGGCCAAAAGCTCGTTGTGGTCAAAAGCTAGCTCGGGCACCCGATTCAGCGGATACCAGGCAATGCCGCTAACGCCGTCGGCAATGAGCGCGGTGTCTTCGTAGCGCACCAGAGCAAAGTAGCTAACGGAAAGATAGCGGACATTGTAGGCATTTTGCGCTTCGCGGGGGTCGCGGTGGGGGCCACCAAAGGTGAAAAGCTGTTCTAAATAGAGATTGTTAACGTGAATTTTTTCGGTGAGAACTCGATCGGCGGTGGCTTCTAAAGACTCTCCTTCTCTGACGAGTGCGCCCGGCAGACTCCAGTAGTCGCTGTAGGGATCTTGGTGACGCATCACCAGCAGCACCAGCAGGCGGTTTTGCTCGGTATCTACCGAGAAGATAACGGTGTCCACCCCTACTTTAAAGTCGGCCAGCTTATCAGGGAGAGGTTGGCTAGCTGCTGTCATGGGTTGAGGGAGAGAAGTACGAGTGACCACTGTTTTTTTACCGATTTGACGAAGAGGGGACGGGAGCGGCTTGGGCTGAGGAAGCACAGGGGTAGAGGTTACGCGCCGCCACATAGTCGCGGATGACGGGCGGCAGATCGACAGAGACTTCGTGGCAGCGGCTTTGGCGATAGCGACTAGAGGCGATATCGTGTTGACTAGACGGATGGGCGATCGCCACTTTAGCAAGCCGCCGTAAATCCGACAGCGCCGATCCTTCCACGGCATAGCCAGGGCGCGGAAACACCAAAATCTCTACCTGACTAAATATCTCCTCAGCTTTGTACCATTTGGGAAGCTGAGCGATTAGGTCTGCGCCAACGACCAGGCTAAAACGAGCGTTTGGCCAGATTTGTCGGGCGCGGGCAATCGAATGAATGCTGTAGCGATCGCTCAATTCCTGATGCACGCTCACCTTCTCTTTTTGGGCCAGCGTGCTGATCATCAGCCGCAGCATTTGAGCGCGATCGCCCAGCGGAGACTGATCTGGCTTATAGGGATTATCAGCGGCCCATACGGCAACTTCGTCGAACTCATTAGCTAGCCAGCTCAAAATGCCTTGATGACCCCGATGAGGAGGATCGGCGCTAGTGCCAAAAAGGGCGATGCGGGGGGGTTGTTTCCAGGGGTTGAACATAGCAAAAAATGGGGGCGGCAAAAAATGGGAAAAGAAAAATGGGAAAAGAAAAAGATCGAGATTACCTTTGGGTGCTTTGGATAAGCGTTTCTAGGCCGTGAGAGAGGGTAACGGCAAGCGGCGTGGGCGACTGTAGAGTAACCACGGAGGGAGGGAGCTGGCTAACGGTTTGGGCAGTGCGGCGGGCGATTTTTTCCAGGCTTTCAGAGGGTGGCTCGGGGGGAGAAAGGCGGATGCCTGCTTTCATCACGCGCTGCAAAATCGGGATTTCGTCAGGGCTGGCGGCTTCGATATGGAGAGCAAGGCGATCGCTCACGATTTGATCATCCTGGTATCGGCGAAAAATTTGTTTGCGTCCAGGATAAGTTAGTTTACCGCTCGATTCTTTCATCACGGGCGTGCTGTCGATATCTACTAGTTTATAGACGCCGTTGACGGGGATACCGGTGACCAGCCGGGTGCCCAGTCCATAGCCGTCTATGCAGGCATTTTCGCCGCGCAGTTGCTCAATGGCATATTCGTCCAGATCGCCGCTGACAAAAATAGGCGTATTGGGAAGGTGCGATCGCACGGCCTGAGACCCAGCGGCCAAATCGCCCGAGTCAATGCGAATACCGGTAAGGGCCATACCTGCTTTAACCTGTTCACCTAACCTTTTAGCAGCGGCAATCGTATCGTAGGTATCTATCAGCAGGGGCGCACCGGGAAAGTAGCGATGGAAGGCAGCAAAACTTTCATCTTCGCTGCCCTCTGAGGCTGAAATCGCCATCACCAGCGCATGGGCCATAGTGCCCACGGGTTGGCGACCTAGCTGCAAAGCCGCTAGTACGTTTGAGGTCGCGTCGAGTCCACCCGCGATCGCCGCTCTAGCCGCCCACAGCGCCCCTTGAGGACTAAACGCTCGTCTCGTCCCAAACTCATACAGCTTGGCATCTGGCCCAGCGGCCTGTCGCAGCCTCGCGGCCCGAGTTCCAATTAAAGTCTGATAGTTCAGCGTATTCAGCAAATAGGTTTCCACGAGCTGCGCCTGCCACAAAGGGGCTTCTATGCGCAGCATTGGCTCATCGGCAAAAATAGCGGTGCCTTCGGGCGCGGCCCACACATCGCCCTCAAACCGAAAGTTCTCTAGCAGGCCCCAAAAGCTATCTGGTGCGTGGCTAAAAATGCCCGTCTGTTGCAAATGCAAAACCTGCTGAGGACTAAACCGGACATTCTCTAAATATTCCAGGGCTTGCTCTAGGCCCATTGCAATTAAATAGCCGTAGCCCGCTGGCAGCTTACGAGTAAATAGCTCGAAGCTAGCCATTTTGGTATGCAGCGCTTCACCGATGTAGCAGGCCGACATGGTGAGCTGATACAGATCCGTTAGCAGTCCATAATCTTCGGGATTGACGGTTAGAGGGTGGGCAAACCACGACTCTACGTCTGCCTGGGAATGGTTTCTCCAGTAGGTGTCAGGACTAGAAGAGCCACTGTGAAGGGAAATTGTTTGGGTCATAGCGTTAACAACGCGCCTATAGAACTTTGCTAGAACTTTGCGATCAAACTTTAACGGGCGAACAAAACGCGAGAGGATTTAGGCTTTGTTCGGCAACTTATGGTCATATTAACCATAATTAGAGAATGTGGCTACCCCCTTTTGATATTTTTTAGGTGAGATATCCAAAGACCATAAAGCCCCCGCTTTTTTACAAAAGAAGGCTGTTCCATGCGCTTACAGAAGAAAATCAGCCAATAGCTAACATCCGCCGGTTCTGATTAAAATTTGCCAGTTCTGACACTGAAGACATATCTATTTGGTGAATAGAACCAAAAAGAAGCAGTTGATACAGAAACGGTTGATACAGAAGCAGTTTCTAAGAATGAGCAGCGCGAAAGAACGCTAAAGTAGGGTTTTAATCTTTGGGCACCGCCGCAAGCCAAGCAGCAGGCGCTATGGTGCTCTACAACCGTTCTATAAAAATTATTCTATAAACCCCGTTCTACAAACTCGTTCTACAAACCCGTTCTATCAACGCTCAACTAAACCTTGAACTCAAGCTTTGAACTCTATGAAACCTGTCTCTAGCGACTCGTTAGAAGCCAAGTCTGCCGAATCCACCTTCATGACCGTCGTGCGTTTGCTGCGCTGGGATAAGCCCGCTGGCCGCTTAATTTTGATGGTACCCGCGCTGTGGGCGGTGGTTTTGGCGACGCTGTCTAATCATTTGGCAGGCGAGACAGCGAGGCGATTTCCTGAATGGCCTTTGCTAGGGGTAATTGTGTTGGGGACGCTGGCCACGAGTGCAGGTGGCTGTGTGGTAAACGATCTGTGGGATCGGGATATTGATACGCAGGTGGAGCGAACGCGCAATCGGCCTTTGGCCTCGAAAGCGCTGTCGGTGAAAGTGGGGATCGGTGTGGCGCTGGTGGCTTTTTTCTGTGCCTGGGGACTGTCTTTCTACCTCAAGCCACTCAGCTTTTGGCTGTGTGTGGCAGCGGTGCCAGTGATTGTGCTCTATCCGCTGGCCAAACGGGTCTTTCCGGTGCCTCAGCTCGTCCTTTCAATTGCCTGGGGATTCGCAGTGCTCATTAGCTGGAGCGCGGTGACGGGTTCGCTGGCTTTTGCGGCCTGGCTGCTGTGGGCGGCAACGGTGCTGTGGACGCTGGGGTTTGATACGGTGTACGCCATTCCCGATCGCGATTTTGACCGAAAGTTGGGGATCAATTCTAGCGCGCTGTTTTTTGGGGCTAGGTCGCCTCAGGCCATTGGTCTGTTCTTTTTAGGGGCAACGCTAATGCTGGCCTGGATCGGGATTTTGCTGCCGTTGGGGCTGTTCTACTGGCTTTCGGTGATCGTCGCCGCGTTCTTTTGGGGGCGGCAATATCGTCAGCTTTCGCACCGGGTGGCCTCGCCCAAAGTGTACGGCAATATTTTTCGCCAAAACGTCACCATTGGCTTCATTTTGCTAATAGGTATGACGATCTCTAGCCTGATTGCTTCGCCGCTAATCTAGGCTTTGACCAGAGACTGCGCCTCCCTAGAACTCACTCTTTATCACTTCCTCCATGTGGCTCTTTTTTGCTTCGCTGACGGCCGTATTTGAAGCTTGCAAAGATGCAACGGGTAAGCAAAGTCTCAAAAGTCTGGACGAATATTCGGTGCTGTTTAGCTTTATGGCGGTGGGCGTGGTGCTGCTGCTGCCAGTGCTATTGATTACGGGCGTGCCCCCTCTTCAACCGGGCTACTGGCTGGCTGTTTTAGTTGGTGGCGGATTGAATATTCTGGCATTTACGCTTTATGTGCGGGCGCTGAAGCTAGCTGATTTGTCGCTGACGGTGCCGCTGGTGATGCTGACGCCGCTGTTTTTGCTGGTGACTTCGCCGCTGATTGTGCAGGAGTGGCCGACTCGGGCGGATGCGGTGGGCGTGGTGCTGTTGGTGGTTGGCTCCTATGTGCTGAATATGCAGTCGGCGGCGGTGGGGGCTAACTTCTGGTCGCCGCTGCTGGCAATGGCTCAAAATCCGGGCAGTCGGCTAATGCTCTGTGTGGCTTTTATTTGGAGCATTACGTCTAATTTTGACAAAATCGGCGTGGTGAATTCTTCGCCGCTGTGCTGGGCAGTGACGCTGTTTTCGATCATTGCGGGGGGCATGTTGCCTTTTGTGCTTCGCCGGGGGCGAGGGTTAGCGCCTTTGCTGGGTCAGTGGAGGCTGTTGGGGATAACCGGTGGGTTTAATGCTTTGGCGATCGCCTTTCAAATGCTGGCGTTAACGATGGCTCCGGTGGCGCAGGTGATTGCGGTTAAACGGATGAGTACGCTGCTGTCGGTGGTATTTGGGCATTTCTTTTTTGGCGAGAAGGGGATGCGATCGCGCTTACTTGGGGCGGCTATTATGGTCAGCGGCGTAGTGATGATGTCTATCCGCTAGAAATGGATGGCCGTTTGGCTAAAATTTGTAGAAAATAAATTTGCAGAAAATAAATTTGTGGAAATTAGCAATTTATAACGTTTAATTTTTGAGATTGCGCGATCCATCCTCGAATTCGCTATAAGATGGGGGAGCAGAAATCGATATCGGTTACAGGTTTGCTTTTCAGTGTCAAAGGATTTCCCTTGATTTTTACAGGCTTCCGTCCGACTTATCCTTCTCAATACCCTGTTTAATTTTTGGAGACTACTTACATGGGCGTTTATATAGGAAACCTTTCCTATGACGTGACAGAAGCAGACCTTAACAACGTCTTCGCCGAGTACGGCACTGTCAAGCGCGTCACCCTACCTACCGATCGCGAGACGGGCCGCGTGCGCGGTTTTGCGTTCGTAGACCTCGGCAGCGACGACGAAGAGCAAGCTGCCATCGACGCTTTGGACGGCGCTGAATGGATGGGCCGCGACCTCCGCGTCAACAAAGCCAAGCCACGCGAAAACCGTCGCTAAGCGCTAGGCCGCGAGCTTTTGACTAAGTTCGTCATAATTGAATAAGCGAAAGCCACAGGTTTCTGAAGATCTGTGGCTTTTTTTTCGACTTGCAGAGTTTTACTTTAGCTATAGCCCGTTTATCATGGCAAGAACGCGGTTACGAAAGGAGTCCGACTAATTTGTACGGCGCAGATCCCAACGTAAAGCATCCTATGGAAGGATTTCCACAGGTTTGCTTCATTAAGAACACTGTCTCAAATCCGAATATTGTTGTTGGCGACTATACCTATTATGACGATCTTGAGGACTCAGAAGACTTTGAGCGGAATGTTCTTTATCACTTTCCTTTTATTGGCGATCGCCTGATCATCGGCAAGTTTTGTGCGATCGCTCAGGGCGCAAAGTTCATTATGAACGGAGCAAATCATCGCCTGACAGGATTTTCTACCTATCCGTTCAATATTTTTGGTCATGGCTGGGAAAAAGTCTCGCCGGAAGCCGATGAGCTTCCATACAAAGGAGACACCGTCATCGGCAACGACGTATGGATTGGCTACGAAGCTACCTTTATGCCGGGAGTAAGCGTCGGTGACGGCGCTATTATTGCGGCTAAGTCAGTTGTGGTAAAAGATGTTCCGGCCTACAGCATGGTAGGTGGGTATCCGGCAAAGCACATTCGGCAGCGATTTGATGATGAGGTGGTGCAGTCGCTGCTAACGCTGGCCTGGTGGAACTGGAACATCGAGAAAATTACTCGTAATTTAGAACATATTGTAGCCGCAGATATTTCAGCTTTAGAGCAATGTGAGTGACACGACCCCAGTGTGGAAAAGTACCAGTCGAGCGATCGCTCTAATCTTCAATTAATCCCCATTGATATAAATATCAGATGAGGATACTCTCTGCGACCTCGCTCAGCGGCTGCTTGCCTTCGCAGAGAGTTACCTGAATTTGGATAATCCTACCCTAGTTTTTAAGGCAATTCGCTAGACCCCATTAGATAGCGATCGCACTCTCGCGCCACCCCTCTTCCCTCATTAATCGCCCACACAATCAAACTCTGTCCCCGACGACAGTCGCCCGCTGCAAACACGCCCGGCTTATTAGTGGTGTACTCTTCATGCTCAGCTTTCACATTGCTACGCTCAGTGAGTTCTAGGCCAAAGGAATCTAGCAAAGGCTGTTCTGGCCCCAGGAACCCCATTGCCAACAGCACTTGCTGCGCAGGCACTCGCTTTTCACTGCCCGGTACATGCAGCGGCGTATAGCGTCCCGTTTTTTCATCCCGTTCCCAGTTCACTTCTACCGTATGCACTGCCGCAACGTTACCATTCCCGTCATCTTCAAACTTAGTTGCGGTTGTTATATACCCACGGGGATCTGCGCCAAAAAGAGACTTTGCCTCTTCCTGACCGTAATCAAGTCTATAAATTTTAGGCCATTCGGGCCAGGGGTTTGCCGCTGATCGAACTTCAGGAGGCTTGGGCATAATCTCTAACTGCGTAACGCTCTTGCAGCCGTGGCGAACGGATGTAGCCACGCAATCGGTGCCGGTGTCACCCCCACCGATAATCACCACATCTTTACCTGCCGCTGAAATATAATCGTCGCCAGGCTGACCGTCCAATACAGCTTGAGTGTTTGCCGTCAAAAACTCCATCGCAAAATTAATGCCGTTCAGCGCTCTCCCTTCAATCGGCAGATCGCGTGGGCGCGTAGAGCCGGTACACAAAATAACTGAGTCGAAGTCATTCAACAGCTTTTCGTGAGAGATATCTTTGCCAATTTCGATGTTGCAAGTAAAGGTGATCCCCTCTGCTCGCAAGACATCTAGCCGCCGCTTAACAATGTCGTTTTTGTCGAGCTTCATGTTGGGAATGCCGTAAGTTAGCAGTCCGCCGGGGCGGTCGGCCCTTTCATATACGGTAACAGTATGGCCCGCTTTGTTGAGCTGATCGGCGGCGGCTAAACCCGCTGGGCCAGAGCCAACGACGGCGACTTTTTTACCTGTGCGCTTAGCGGGTGGCTGCGGTTTAATCCAGCCTTCTTCCCAACCTCTTTCGATAATGGAATACTCAATGTTCTTGATCGTAACCGGCGGATTGGTGATGCCCAAAACGCAAGAGCCTTCGCAAGGCGCAGGACAGACTCGCCCGGTAAACTCGGGAAAGTTGTTGGTTTTGTGCAAACGGTCGAGCGCTTCTCGCCAGAGTCCTCTGTAGATGAGGTCGTTCCATTCGGGAATGAGGTTGTTGACGGGGCAGCCGCTGGCCATGCCGCTGATGAGCGATCCAGTGTGGCAAAAAGGAGTGCCGCAGTCCATACAGCGAGCGCCCTGATCGCGCAGGTTTTCTTCCGGCATGGGGAGATGAAACTCGTCCCAGTTGCGGATGCGATCTTGGGGTGCGATTTCGGAGGGTGCTTCGCGCAGATGCTCGATAAAGCCGGTTGGTTTTCCCATGAGTTTAGTTAGAGAGGGTTGAGGTAAGAGAGTTGTTTGAAAGGAATCGGTAGGTGTTGGCTTCGACTACGCTCAGCCACCGGTAGGGCTGATGGATTCGCTCTTGATAGTGCTGATGAAGAAAAGGCTTACCGGGAGAAGGAATATTTGCCTGCAAGCTTGCACCGAGGGCTGAGCGTAGTCGAAGCCCGGCCCACCTAGCTACCACCTAGCTACCGCTGACGCGGGCCAAATCGCGAGCGTTTTCTTCAAAGGCGGCAGACATGGCTTCGTCGTTACTAAGGCCGTCATCTAGCGCTTTTTGAATATGCTGCAATACCCGCTTATAGTCCCGAGGCATAACTTTGACAAACTTGGGCAAGCTCGCTGTCCAGTCGGTCAGCAGTGCTTTCGCTTTTTCACTACCCGTGTAGTCAATATGCCGCTGAAGGATGTCTTTCAGTTCCTGACTTTCACCATCGGTTTCGACGCGCTCTAGTCCGACCATTTCGTTGTTGCAGCGACTAGCAAAGTCTCCTGCTTCGTCAAGAACATAGGCAACGCCGCCGCTCATGCCAGCGGCAAAGTTTCGACCTGTAGGGCCTAAAATAACGACCTTGCCGCCAGTCATATATTCGCAGCCGTGATCGCCAATGCCTTCGACCACCGCCTGGGCGCCCGAGTTGCGTACGCAGAAACGCTCGCCTGCCTGTCCGCGAAGGTAGGCTTCCCCACAAGTGGCTCCGTACAGCGCTACGTTGCCTGCGATGATATTGTCTTCTGCCACTAGGTCGGAGGCTTTAGGCGGATAAAGCACAATTTTGCCGCCGCTGAGTCCTTTGCCGATGTAGTCATTGGCATCGCCTTCCAGTTCTAGCGTCATACCTTTGGGAATAAATGCGCCAAAGCTCTGACCGGCAGTGCCTTGAAAATGTAGATGCACCGTGTCTTCGGGTAAGCCTTCCCAATGTTTCTTAGTGATTTCGTTGCCGACAATGGTGCCGACTACGCGATTAACGTTGCGGATGGGTAGGATAGCTTTGACTTTTTCGCCTCGGTGAATCGCGGACTGACAGAGAGGGAGTAGCTGCGTCATGTCTAGACTTTTCTCAAGGCCGTGGTCTTGCTGCTCGGTGCAGTAGCGGCCAATTTCGGGGCCTACATCTGGCTGATGTAGCAGGGCAGAGAGGTCGATACCTTTGGCTTTCCAATGGTCGATGGCGGTTTTGGGTACGAGGATGTCGGTGCGGCCTACCATTTCGTTTAGCGAGCGGAAGCCCAGTTCGGCCATGATTTCTCGGGTTTCTTGGGCGATGAACTTCATGAAGTTGACGGCGTAGGCAGGATCGCCGGTGAACTTGCTGCGCAGATCTGGGTTTTGGGTGGCGACGCCAACGGGGCAGGTATTGAGGTGGCAAACGCGCATCATAATGCAGCCGAGGGTGATTAGAGGCGCGGTGGAAAAACCGAATTCTTCTGCGCCTAGAAGAGCTGCGATCGCCACATCTCGCCCGGTCTTCATCTGCCCATCGGTCTCAATGACAATTCGACT
>JBBSOB010000179.1:0-9936 GCA_038260205.1 Phormidesmidales cyanobacterium | reverse complement strand
TCTTCCGCACCCGCGTCGCTGAGTCGCCATAAAAAGATGATCTGAGTGTGATTAGTCGCTATAAGTTGCTATTAAATAGACGCTCTGATAGATATTTTGATTGAGCGATCGCGCCCACCCCACATCACAAAAATCTTACATAAAGTAATCGTCCTTGATGAAAACTGACGAAACCTTTCGGATAGTTACCATATATCTAAAAGTTAAGTAAATCTATTATTTAGTGGCTAGAATGAGTCAGCAGTTCTAACGTACAAGGCACTTTCCCTGCGTATTAAAGGCGCTGCTACGCACTGTACGCACACGCTTACCGGAGCCGCACTCATGAAGTTTGAGGATATTTATCAGTTCTTTGAAAATCCACCGCCGGTTTACCTCAACAAAGAGTTAGCAGTTTGCTACGTGCTTTCGGTACTAGTACGCCACGACTCTTACGGCACAGAACTGATTCAAGACATCGAGCAAACCTATTCAAGCTATCGGCTGTCAGACACGGTGCTCTACAGCGCTCTGAAATTTTTAGAAAGCCAGGCAGCTATTATGGGCTACTGGAAAAAGGTAGAAGGCCGAGGCCGTCCGCGCCGGATGTATCGCCTGCGCCCAGACTGGCAAATGAAGGCTCGTGAGCTAGCCGACCTGTGGCAGCGTTATATGGTGGGTCAGCAGCCAGCACTTATTCCCAAAGTTGCGAAAAGCATTCTGCCAAGCCACATCCCAGCAGAAATACCGGCCCGACAGATCAGCGGATAGTCCGTCACGTTTGTTGAGGGCGGCTTCTAGAGAGTCTATCTGGGCGGTCTAAATTGACGGCCTAAATGGACAGTTCAGATAGACAGTCCAGGTTAGGAAATAGCCGACGAAGTTGACCGGTAGGCACAGATTTTGCGCGATATACGCGGCCTGTGCCTATTTTTTCGGCCTAATTTTTTGCTCTAGCTAATGCGATAAAATCGAAAGTATCCACTCTTTTTTGGCACTGCTTTGTTTTTCTCCGATCCGGCTCGCCTGTCTACCCTCATCCTCACCGGCCTTATGGTAATTGGGCTGGGATTTTTTATTCGCGCCTCTACCAAAGACCGCGTAGAAATGATGCGCTTTGGTGCAAAGCAGCCTGCCGATGCGCTAGAGCCAGCGCTAATGCGATATTTTCAGAGCCGATCTTTTCGGTTGGTCAGTGAAGCCAATGGCCTCAAGCCGACGATTGAAGCCGAAACTCCTGAGGCGACGACGCTAGTCGGGATGGTAAGTCCCAGTATTTTTCTAGCGGTGTTTTTGTCTTTGCTGGCGGCCGTCGGATTTGCCTGTTTCGGTTTGATTATGGCCACGCTATTTCCCACCTGGGGAAAATTTCTTCTGGGCCTAGTAGCCATCTCTCCGTTAGCGGGCGTATTTTACTGGCGCAAGTCTAGCCGCCCCGAAACCGTCATTTTTAGGGTGGAGGCCGAAGCCGATCAGGGATTTTTGTCAAAGCTGACGATTAAGGGACATCGAGATGAAATTGCAGACTTGCAAAGTGCATTTGCGCAGGCGGGTATGCGCAAATGGGAAGAGGAAGCGTAGCTACTGGTCACGAATGCCCAACTCACGAATACCCAACGGCAGCTTATTGATAGTGCGATCGCAAGCAATATACTCATGATTCACGTTTGACTAACTTACGTTTGACTAATTTACGTTTGACAAAAATTATGGAAAACTCCGATCTCGATAGTCAGAAGCTTTTGTCTTTACTCTGCCACGGTGCTTGCTTATTCAGTGCAACTATTGTTTCAGTAGGCATTCCCATCTTTATTCTGTTCACAACTGAAGACTCTGTTGTTAAGGCTAATGCTAGAGAAGCCTTAAACTTTCAGATAACCATCTTTATAGCGGCCTTTATTGCATCTTTGCTAATCTTCGTGGTCATCGGCCTTTTCATCCTGCCGATCATCGTTTTGGTCAGTATTATTCTTCCGATTATGGCGATGGTCAAGGTGCTCGAACAGCCGGGTCAACCTTACCGATATCCGCTGACCCTCCGCCTTATCTAAGGCTTGTTACTGGCGCTACTTTTTTATGGGCCTACGCGATCGCACCCTTAACTATGCGCTAGCATGCCAGAATACCGAGGGATAAATATGCAGCTAGTAAATATCGGATTTGGCAATATTGTTTCAGCCGAACGAGTGGTCTCTATCGTCAGTCCTGAGTCTGCGCCGATTAAGCGCCTTATTTCTGAAGCTCGCGATCGCGGCCAGCTTGTCGATGCCACCTATGGCAGACGAACGCGCGCCGTTGTCGTCACCGACTCTGGCCATGTCGTCCTCTCGGCGGTGCAGCCAGAAACCATTTTTCACCGCTTTGAAACACCCAAAAATGGGGCCGACAATGGCAGCCGCCTAATGGCAGCCGACAAATAAAAATCCTTACGCCGTGCCATCACAGCCCAATTTGCCTCGGACAAAACCTGCCCCGGACAAAACTTGCCCCGGACAAACAACATATAGACAACATAATATTTTATATCTTTTGCCCCAACGCCTTGATGCACAGACAATGCGCCAGCGTCGGGTCAGATGTTGTTAATTTTAACTTAAAGTGTTCGGCGATTAGAACAACGTTGTCTGGATTCTCGCGTTTGGTAATTAACGCCTTAATATAAGAACAAATTCGGGCATCGATTATGCCTCGGCTGCCGCTGCCCTCTCATTTTCTATCTCTTCGCAAGCCGCGATACTCACCCAGCTCGTAGAACCATCTTGCCAATGCTCTTTTTTCCAAATAGGTGCGTTGTGCTTTAGCGTATCAATCGCGTACTGACAAGCGGTAAAAGCCTCGCCCCGGTGCGGACTGCCCACGGCTACTAGCACGCTAATTTCGCCGACGACAAGCTTGCCTGTGCGGTGATGAATAATGACGTGGGTAATGTCTGGCCACTGCTGGCGAATCTGCGCGGCAATCTGGCGAAAAACATGAATGGCCATCGGCTCGTATGCCTGATATTCCAGCGCGATCACCGGCTGGCCGTCGGTTTGGTTACGTACCATGCCGCTAAAGACCACAATTGCCCCATTGACTCCATCGTCGGCTAGCTGGTAGGCGCGGGATAGATCGAGAGGGGAAAAGGCGATCGCAAAATCATCGTTAGCGTGAGTCGTTGCCTGCGTCTGCGGATCGAAAAGAAGAGCAGTAGTCATAGCAAAAGCAAGAGAAAGGCGAGCTTGAACATTTAGTCAGAATATTCGGTAGAACATTTAGCAACCGTACAGAAGTCGCCTGCTATAGCAGTATAGAGAATTAACTAGCGTTGGCACAGCTTCTCCTTTGGCAAATCGCGCCTCCTCCAGTTTCGATCAGATATTGGTCGAGTGTTAGTCAAACGGGAAGGGAGAACAAAATCTTAGCTATTTTTTGTCAGCTTTTGAGAAGGTTGGGAAGGCAACTGTTCGGGAGAGAGTCGCTGGGCAAAGTCGATAAGTCTGCCCACATCGTCCACACCGCCCACGCTGTAATCGCAGGCGGGATGTTCGGCGGCCTGTAAAATAGCGTTGACGACCGCAGGCGTATTGACGGCAAGCTGGTTGATAACCGCAGGCTCGATGCTGGCCAGGTTAATGTTGGCTCCAGCCTCTTCTAGTTCGATTCTAAGCGATTCGATGAAGCCTTTCAAGCCATGCTTTGCGGTTGAATAGGCACTTTGCAAAGACAGTGCTTGACGACCTTCTGTAGAGGAGATGGAGATAAATGATCCGCCTCCGGTTCGCTGAAGATAGGGAATGGCCACTTTCGCACCATACACTTGCCCCATCAGCATGACATCGATAACGCGACGAAACTCTTCTACACTGACCTCATCAAAAGGCGCAACTATACCAGCAGCGGTATTATGTACCCAAGTGTCAATGCGGCCAAACGCCTCGTCTGCGGCCTGGGCGATCGCACATACCTGCCCATAGTCAGCCACATCTGCTGAAATAGCAATGGCCTCTCCGCCGCTGCGCGTAATCTCTTCTACTAATGAATTGAGTTCGGCTCGATTGCGATCGCTCACCGCCACCTTGGCACCTTGAGCCGCAAAGGCCAGCGCGGTTTCTCGACCCATATCGCTAGAGACTCCCACAATCACAACAACCTGTTGATTAATCGGCTTAAGCTGTACCAAAGTAGAGTCTCCTATTCCTATATTGCTGAAATTGTTTCTGGAATTGTTGCTGAAATTGTTGCTGAAATTGATTTATTGTTCGAGTTAAATTTGAGTCTCGTCAGGGCCAACAATGCCGATTTTGTGCCGGAACGTTAGCTCTCCGCCGTACCAACCGCTAGCCATCAGCAGCGTGGCCGCTATCAGCGATAGCGCAAATCCCACTGGCAGAATAATGGAATCACCACTCGCTAACCGCAGTCCAAAGTTCACGGCACTAAGGCCCAACATGGCAACGTTTAGCCACATGTGCGCCCAGCCCGCTCTACGGTTTCGCACTCTCGGAATTCGAATGAAGTCGAACATTCCAATCGCGGCAGCAGCCACGCCCGAAAGCAAACCCGCCCCTAGCAGCCAAGTAGATGCTTGAGACCAAAACTCGCCTTTGGTCAGCCAGTAGCCCAGGTCGGTGCCCGCGACGGCGCTAAGAAAGGCAACCGGAAAAATGACGATAACTGGATGGATAGGATGGCCTAAGATAGCGACTGAGCTAGTAATGCCAGCGCCTTTATATTCGGTGTCTCGGCTATCTATTAAAGGTGGAATGCTGGGATAGGGGCTGCTCGCAGGCTGTGAGTAGGGCCGGTCTTGAGAACTGGTCATTGTGCCTATGACTCCTCTAGATAGGTGGGGCAGTACGGACTAGCGAAGTTGTTATAGTATTTTTTTTATGAGAAGACTTGCTCTATCCGTAGTATTGAACAAACGATTTCTTAGGGCTGACGTTTTGGCCTGACTCGCCGGGTCAGAATAGACCATGGCTTCGGTGAGTCTGCTGGTGGATCTGTCGGTGGATCTGTCGGTGGATCTGTCAGTGGAGACGAGTTCGCTTCAGCCGTGGGGTTCAGCATAGGCTTGCTCAGAATCGCGACTTCACAAATGGGCTGAAATGTAGGTAGATAGGTTCTACCGATGATTTAAATCCTGTCGGTTGGGTGAGTTTTGTTGCAGTATGCATTAGACATTATCGGAAATAGCGTGAACAGTAGAAACAGAACATCATTTGATATCCACACCTTTATCTAGTGGGACGGAGAATCCAGTTTCATTCCCGAGGCTACGCTTGGACGACTACAGCGCTCCGAACTTCTCTTAAGTCTAGTCTCATTTTGGGAAATTCAAATCAAAACGCAGATCGGGAAACTGCATCTGAATATGCCGCTAGCCGAAATGGTGAACCGCCATCAATCCAACGGCATTACACTTCTACCCATCACCGTCCCTCACATCCTAGAGCTAGCGCAGCTTTCTCAACACCACAGAGAGCCTTTCGATCGGCTAATCATTGCACAGAGCAGAATTGAAGCCGTTACGGTCGTTACCCGTGACTCTGCCTTTCAAGCATACGACTGTGAAATTGTCTGGTAGTTTAATCCTCTTCAGACACCCTTGACCTGACAATATCTCCTAACGTTTCACCCTTACCGGCAATAGAGGCCGGTGGAACGCGACCTGTCATGTGCGATCGCTCTCCATAAGCTGCGAGTCAATCCGCGAGCGTATAAGCGGCAACGCATTATTTGTATCTGCCGATAGAATCAGCGGGAGAGGTCTTCCGGTACAGTCCTTTAGTAGAAGTAAATATGTAGAAGCCAATAACCCTGCCCAGCAGACAATCAAGGAATTTAATATGATCGACCTGTATTTTTGGGCCACGCCAAATGGCTACAAGCCGCTAATTTTTTTGGAAGAGGCCGCAATCGAATACGAGCTTAAGCTAGTCAATATTATGAAAGGCGAGCAGTTCGACCCAGATTTTTTAGCGATCGCCCCCAACAATCGCATGCCCGCCCTAGTTGACCACCATCCCAGCGAAGGCTCAACGCCCCTCTCAATATTTGAATCCGGCGCAATCTTGCTTTATCTCGCCGAAAAAACCGGTAAATTTATGCCCACTTCTCTCGCAGGCCGCTACGACGCCATGCAGTGGCTAATGTGGCAAATGGGCGGACTAGGGCCAATGGCTGGTCAGGCCAATCACTTTATGACCTACGCCCCAGAAGACGTGCCCTACGGTAAAAAACGCTACGTAAATGAGACTGAGCGGCTGATGGGCGTATTAGATAAGCGTTTGGCCGATCGAGAATTTGTTGCAGAGCGCTATTCTGTTGCAGATATGGCTATTTATCCCTGGGCAAAAGGCGTAGACTCGGTGGGGATTGATTGGCAAAACAAATTTTCCAACGTGGCCGACTGGGCTAGCAGAATAGCCGAACGGCCCGCTGTGAAAAAATCTTATCAAATTGGAGAGAAAACCAAGGGCGGCCAAACCATGGACGAAGAGGCGCGAAAAAATCTTTTTGGTAACGATCAAAAATAGCCCGCAATTCTCTTCTCAAACTTTACTCTAAACGTCTCTTAAACCCTATATGTCTTTACTCTTCGAGCCTTTTCAACAGCGAGGCATTAGCTTGCGCAATCGCATTGGCGTGTCTCCGATGTGTCAATACTCCAGTCAAGATGGCTTTGCCAACGATTGGCATTTAGTCCATTTAGTTAGCCGCGCGGTGGGTGGCCCTGGCCTAGTGATGACCGAAGCCGCCGCCGTCACGGCTGAAGGTCGGATTACACCGGGCGATTTAGGCATTTGGAAAGATGAGCATATTGAAAAGCTCTCGCAGATTACGGCGTTGATTCGAGAGAATGGTGCGATCGCGGGCATTCAGTTAGCTCATGCCGGACGCAAGGCTAGCTGCGATGTGCCCTGGAAAGGCGGCGCGGCCTTAGCCGAAAATGAAGGCGGATGGCGACCGATTTTGGGGCCAAGTGCGATCGCCTTCGACGAAGAAAGTCCCATTCCCAAAGCAATGACGATAGCAGAGATTGCCGAGCTTCAGCAGTCATTTGTCGCTGCGGCTCGGCGCTCTATCGAAGCTGGCTTTCAGCTCATTGAACTGCACCTGGCTCATGGCTATTTGCTGCACGAATTTTTCTCGCCGCTGAGCAACCAGAGAAGCGATCGCTACGGCGGCAGCTTTGAAAATCGCACTCGAATAGCAGTAGAGATCGTAGAAGCTGTGAGAACCGAAATACCCGAGTCTATGCCGCTGTGGATCAGAATTTCGGCAACAGACTGGGCAGAGGGCGGCTGGGATATAGAACAGAGTGTCCGGCTCAGCCAAGCGCTAAAGCCATTGGGCGTAGACCTGATAGATTGTTCCTCTGGCGGCTTGGTGCCGGATGTGAAAATTTCTGTGGGCGCAGGGTATCAAACTGGTTTTAGCGATCGCATTCGCCAAGCCGCCAACATTGCTACCGCCACCGTAGGGCTAATTACCACACCAGAACAAGCCGAACAAATTATCCAAACCGAGCAAGCAGATATCGTATTATTGGGCCGAGAGCTGTTGCGCGATCCCTATTGGCCCCATCAAGCGGCCAAGCAACTCAGGGCAAAATCGCATCATTACCCCGAACAATATCAAAGAGCTTGGTCGTAAATCCAAGCGCCTAGTCAGGCTAAGTTCAACGCACTAAGTTCAACGCACTAAGTTCAACGCACTAAGTTCAACGCACACTAAGTTCAACGCACACTAAGTTCAACGCACAAAGCCGCTATTCGTAAAGAACAACGGCTTTGTGCGTAGATTAAATCACCGGTTGGGAAAGCGCGTTCTAACGGCGCTTAATGACTCGCTCTGCTGTTAGCCAATGGGCATTTACCACAAGGCGTTTTACCACAGGGTGTTTTACCACAGGGCGCGAGGAGACTGAGAAGACCCAGAAGGTGGTGTTGGCCGAGTTGGCTGAGGCGTTGCTGGCTGAGGCGTTGCTGGCTGAGGAGCCGCTGTTTGAGGCGCTTCAGTCAAAACAGGGCCAACTAAGGCAAGCACTTCAGATTGAGTAGCATAGCCGTCGAAAGCGTCCGAGTTGAAAGGAATCGGAGAGCCGGTGCGGTTCTCGTTGTAGATAACTTCTTTGCTACTAGCATCTGTAGAAATCCAGGGATTTACATCCGCCCCTAGCAAAGCCTGACGTAGGAATCGAACGCCTGCTGCATGTCTAGCCTCTACGCTATGAATTTCTAGCGCTGCGGCCAGCACTGTCTTGCCCGCATCGCCTGCGGCTAAAAGGTTTTGCACCTGGCCTTTGTAAGCAGCTACGCCCAAATCTTCAACATATTGACCCACCATCAAAAAGTCAGTGGGATTGGCAAAGGGATCTCGGCCCAAAATTGCTGAATAGTTGGGGTTTGTAGGAATCTTAATGGCATCTGGATCGCCGCCCAAAGAGGGCAACACTGCCGACAAATCAGCAACGTGCTGAGCTTCATCTTGCCCATAGGAAACAATCGCATCTTTGGCCGCTTGAGGCGCACTGGAAAGACCGCCGTTTTGGGCCGCCATCACAGCGCGACGGTAAAAGTCGGCCTCTAGTTTCTCTAGGGTTAGCGCGTATTCTACGACCTGTCTGGGAGTTAGCACATCTGACTGAGCCTGGGCGGCGCTAGTCGGGCTAAGGGTTAACAGCAGCATCGATAGGGGTAAGACAATGGCGATGCCTTTAGCCCAAGACTTGAACGTACCTGCTAGCCGCAACAGAATAGACTGAGCGGGCTGAGCGCTCTTGAAAGTAAAAGGTGATTTCATATTGAGGTTTCTCTAGTTGCTACGCGACGAGTGAGCCGTTGATGGGGTTGTTAAGAATGCCGAGCGAGCCGACGATATCCACAATTTGCTTGGGGCTGTACAGTTCGTCGTAAGCTCTGCCTTTGAAGGGATTGAGTTCGGCCACTAGGTCGGCGTCTTGGATCAGGCGATCGCTATCAGGTTCAGTCGTCGGTTTACCCAAGAGCGCCCGTATCCCGCCTGCATGACGAGCCTCCACTGAGACAATCGAGCCAGCCGCCAACAGATAAGTAGGATTTGTCAGGCTAGGCCCTGCGCCGTTATAGGCATGGACGCCCACATCTTCCAAAGTGACAGCGGTGTTGAGAATGGTGTCGCGATCCTTCAAAATGGCCGCTAGCCCATCGGCATTAAATTTCAGGTCTGCCGTTTGAAACAGCGCTTTGTTGCCCAAAACTTCCCGCAAAAACGTGACGTGAGCCGCCTCTTGAGCGCCTAAAACGTTTACGTAGTCCATTTCCTTGCTGTCTGTAATGTTGCCTGAATCGGCAGCGGCAGCGTAGAAAGCGGCTTCTAGCTCTTCTAGCAAGAGGGCAAAATTGAGGATGCCAACATCGTCAGCGTTGAACGTGAGCGTTTTCTGGCCAGTTTGCGCGATCGCAGGCACCTTAGGCAAAACCGAAATCGCCAGACCGCCAAAGCCCAACAGCCCCCATTTCATAAGGCTGCGGCGCGAGGCAGACAGGGTCATAGGTTGTTTCATACGAGATCTCCTAAACGGAATCGAGAATTGTGAACGCAGAGATTGCTTAACTGCTTCTATACGAGATACGTAAGCCACGCAATTCTGGATGTATGCCATTCGATAGATTATTTCGCCGGAAACTCTGCGGAAATTCTTTGGCGAGTATCCTTCTGTTCCAATTGTTCCGAGTCAAAACTTCGGTGAGCTAGGCCGATTCTGTCGGAGTCGCCTTGTCGATGCTGTAAACATAAAAATGCCGCTCTCCCAAAAACTCAGGACAGCGGCAAATCAATTCGTTTAGCTAGCTTTAGAAAGCTTCTAAGGAACCCTATCGCTTAAAGCGCGTTACCACGAGGAAGGACTTCCTCAGGGAACACAAACTTCTCGTGAGGCTGATCCTGCGGGCTGAGCCACGCGCGAATACCTTCGTTCAGCAAGATGTT
>JBBSOB010000178.1:0-9969 GCA_038260205.1 Phormidesmidales cyanobacterium | reverse complement strand
GTCAAATTTGTCACCGGCATCTGCAACCCAAAGCTTTATATTGAGATCCTACCGTAGCAAGCAGTAGCTCTTTCGCATAGCTTACGGATAGACGCAAACGCAGGCACCAACCACAATGGCCAAAAAACACGGACTTTTTGTCGGACTCACCACGCTCGATTGTTTTTATCAGGCCGACCATCCGCCCGCTGCGAATGAAAAAGTGGTTGCAGACAAAAGCTTGCTAGTCGCGGGTGGCCCAGCTACGAATGCAGCGGTGGCCTTTGCTCAGCTAGGCGGTGCGGAAGCAAACAAGGCAACGCTGCTGTCTGTAATTGGCGGACATCCGCTGACGACGCTGCTGCGAAAAGATTTACGCGGACAGGGCGTGACCCTTTGCGAACTGAATAAACATTGGATGGAACCGCCACCGGTGTCTTCGATTGTGGTGTCGAAAGAGACGGGCGATCGCGCCGTTATCACCCGCAGTGCCCCGGATCTTCAGGTTCCGGCTGCTCAGTCACCCGATATTTTAGAAGGCGTCAGCGTCGTCTTAATCGACGGGCACCAGATGGCCGCGAGCGCTCAGATTGCGCAGTGGGCCAAAGCAAAACAAATCCCGGTGATCGTCGATGCAGGCAGTTGGAAACCCCACTTTGAATCGGTGTTAGCGATCGCCGATGTGGTGGTCGCCTCGGCCCATTTCTGGCCACCCGGCTGTAAAACCGCTGACAGCGTTTTCGCTTACCTCAGCAATTTAGACATCCCTCAAATTGCCATTACCCAGGGGCATCAGCCCATTGAATATCTAGACGAAGCAGCGCGCAAAACGCTAGAAGTTCCTCAAATTAAGGCGGTAGATACGTTAGGGGCGGGCGATATTTTTCACGGTGCATTTTGCCACTTTTATTTAACGCATACTTTTGAAGAAACGCTGCTCAAGGCCAGCCGGGTTGCGTCTTTTGCCTGCCAGCACTGGGGCACCCGAGACTGGACTCAGGTTTATCGAATGACCGATGACGAAGCGGAAGAGAGCCGTTCGTAAAGGGTCAATAGGGCGTCATCCCTGGAAATAGGCCAATTGCCTAGTAAACTGTGTTGGACTTGGGCCAGGTTACTGAAAGCGCAGCGCCTTGCCCACCGCATTATTTTGACTTTGAGGAAACCCTAAATGGCGTTTGAGCAGGAAAAGGTAGTGGCGATCGCAGCGGCCATAGCGGCGGCTAAAGTATGCGAGCAGGTTCGCCAAACGATGGTGCCAGAAGCCATCGAAAAAAAAGATAAGTCTCCCGTAACAGTGGCCGACTTTGGCGCTCAGGCCGTGGTCTGCAAAGCCTTAGCAGAAGCCTTTCCTAACGATCCAGTGGTTGGTGAAGAAGACGCGGGCGAGCTAAAAAACCCTGAAATGACTGAGCGATTGCAGCAGGTGACAGACTATGTAAAACAGGTCGCTGCCGATGCTACGCCCGAGCAAGTTATTCAGTGGATCGACCATGGTAACGGCGAAGTGGCCGACCGCTACTGGACACTTGATCCGATTGACGGCACCAAAGGTTTTTTGCGCAAAGATCAGTATGCAGTCGCGCTGGCGCTGATTGTAGACGGCGACATTAAAGTTGGGGTGTTAGCCTGCCCGGCGCTGACGCTAGGCAATAAAACCGGGCTATTATTTGTGGCTGTGCGCGGCGAAGGGGCGACGATGCAAACCTTAGCCGGTGGCAGCCCAGAGCCGATCAAAGTGACCAATTCTGCGGATGCTGAGCATTTTCGCTTCGTCGAAAGCGTGGAGTCTGGGCATGGCGATCAGTCTTTGCAAAGTGCGATCGCCAAAGCCGCAGGCGTCACCGCCGATTCCATGCGAATGGACTCCCAGGCTAAATATGGCGCAGTCGCATCTGGCCACGCCGTACTATATCTGCGCCTACCTTCGCCCAAATATCCTGGCTACCAGGAGAAAATTTGGGATCATGCCGCTGGCGTTATCGTCGTAGAAGAAGCAGGCGGGCGCGTTACCGACATGTACGGCGAAACGCTCGATTTCTCGAAAGCCGCTAGGCTTTCAACCACAGGCGTCGTCGTCAGCAACGGCGAAATTCACGACGAGGTACTCGAAGCGCTGAAACAGTCGGCGGAGTAGTCCAAACTAAACCTTAGCTGCCACCACCTTTTCAGGCTCCGAATTCAGTGCCGTTGCGCCCAATCCTGGCAGCAGCTTCTTTGCCATTGCCGGACTTTCTTCAAGCAGATAATTTAAGAAGGTCTCGGCCACCACCGAAAGCTGCTTTCCGGCCAGATGTCCTACGTACCAATGGCGCTCAATGGGAAAGCCTTCTACGTCGAGAATGGCAAACTCGCCCGTGGTGCCTTCGGAAATGATGGTGTGCTGGGAGAGGACAGAGATGCCAAGACCGCCTGCGATCGCCTGCTTAATCGCCTCATTACTCCCTAGCTCTAGCCGCACCTTGACGTGGATGTCGTTATCGCCAAAAATTTTCTCCACCGCCATGCGTGTCCCCGAACCCGGCTCGCGCATAATAAACTGCTCGTCGTTCAGCTTGTCGATCGGCACATTTTGCTGGTGTGCTAAAGGGTGACCTGTCGGGGCTAACACCACCAGCGGATTTTCTAAGAAGGGATGAATCGTCAGATCCGGCTGTTCGGGCGTCTGACTGATAATGTACAGATCGTCCTCATTCGTTGCCATGCTCTCTTGTATTCGCTGATGGTTCGTCACCTTAAGCGAAATATCAATGCCGGGGTAGCGCTGGCAAAAAGGCCCTAGCAGTCGCGGCACAAAATACTTAGCCGTCGTGATCACCGCGAGCTTTAGCTGCCCCTGTTTCATGCCTTTAATATCGGCCACCGACATCTCAAACTGCTCTAGGCCGTTGAATATTTCCTGACAGGTCGCCAACAGCTTTTGCCCAGCTTCTGTTAAGTACAGCCGCTTACCAATTTGCTCAAACAGCGGCAAGCCGACTGCTTTTGTTAGCTGCTTTACCTGAATAGACACCGTAGGCTGCGTCAGGTATAGCTCCTCAGCGGCGCGGGTAAAGCTTCCGTGCCGAGCCGTTGCTTCGAATACTTTGAGTTGATGGAGCGTTGCATGAATCACGGGGGCTTCCCTCTATTCTTATTCGCGGTATCTTTAAGAGCAGTCATTTAATTTGATATAGAAAAAAGTCTATCAAATAATGGAAACATACAGAGTTTTATCTATCTTCGACTTTTGTTTTTCCTAGCTCTTTCTGCTGGTTCTGAAGTGCTAGGGCGCAGACATGCAAAAAGCGCCCATCAATGAAGATAGACGCCTTTGTGTAAAATCACTTTTATGTAAAATTACTTTGCAGTCGCTGCGAAATAACTTGCCTTGGCAGTCAAAAAATCGCGCTATCTGCGAATTTCTCGGCTGCGATCGCGGCCATCGTCGCTACGGACAGGGATACAAACAGCTTCAGGGGCGGGTCTAGCCGCGCCATTTGCTAACGCTGCTACGCCAGCAATTATGATGAGAGCATCTAGGATTGCAGTAGTCATATATATTCTCTCCAAGTAGCCTCTTTGGGCTTATGTAAACCATTGTAACATAATCTCTCAGAAAATGAAAATCGACCATTGACCGTTGGCTTTTTATCAGGTATGTGGTATGCCGGTCTATTATTTTTGGGGAGATGATGAATTTCGCCTTAAGAAAGCGGTGACTTCGCTGCGCGATCGCACCCTAGATCCCGCTTGGGCCAGCTTTAACTATGATCGCATTGCCCCAGAAATCGCCGATGCTCCCATGCAGGCGCTCAACCAGGCCATGACGCCTCCTTTTGGCATGGGCAAACGGTTTGTGCTGCTAGCCAATACGACTTTGGGCCAGCGCTGCTCAGAAGAGGTGATGACCGAAATGGCCCGAACCCTTCCCTTGGTGCCAGATACAGCGGTTTTGCTGCTAACGAGTACAAACAAGCCAGATGGACGATTGAAGTCTACTAAGCTCTTGAAGAAGTATGCGGAGATCAAGGAATTTGCCTCGATTGCGCCCTGGCAAACTGACCAAATTATCTCTCAGGTTAAGCGAGTTGCTCAAGAGGTGGGCCTACAGCTAAAGCCGAAGTCGGCGGTGCTACTGGCCGATGCCGTCGGTAGCGACACGCGCAGATTATACAACGAGCTAGAAAAGCTCAGCCTATATTGGAGCGCTCAGGGGAAGGTTAAAACGGAGCCGCTGCCGCCCGAAATGGTCACTCGGCTGGTGACGGTGAGTACGCAAACTAGTTTTCAGCTTTCAGAGGCATTGATTGCTGGGAAAACGGCTCAGGCATTGAGCTTGGCTAGCGACTTGTTAGCGAATAATGAGCATGCGCTGCGGGTTGTGGCCACGCTCGTTGGGCAATTTCGCCGCTGGCTGTGGGTAAGCCTTTTGGAGTCGGAAGGCGAACGCGATGTGCGAGTGATTGCGAAAGCGGCTGAGATTAGTAATCCGAAGCGGGTTTATATTTTGCAAAAGCAGGTTAGCGGGCGATCGCCCGCTCAGCTAGAAAAAGCGCTGGCCCTACTGCTCGATTTAGAATTCGCCCTAAAGCGCGGCGCACCCGATGAAATTACGTTACAAACCAAAATGGTGGAGATTGCGGGCTGTTTCGCAGGCAGTTTCGCAGACAGTTTCGCAGACAGTTTCTAGGTCTTTTGCTGTTTTTTATCGACCGAGTTTTAGTAAGCGATCGCGGCTCCTCTAGAATATACAGATGGCTGCTTTAGCAAGCGCCGCCTTTGAAAATTATCTGCATATATATTTATAGACGGAACGAGTTGCTATGTCTTCAAGCCGTACCGGGTATCAACATCGCCTTCGCTTTTGGCTGGCGATCGCACTAGGGTCATTTTGCGCAGTTCAGCTAGTTGCTTTGATGGCGCGATCGCCCGCTCAGGCCCAAGAAGCAGCGCTCACCACCGACGAAGACATTGCCCACTACGCGACTGTTGTCGCCGCCATCGAGCCTTTGCGCAAAGCCGCTTACGAAGACGCTAGCAACGTGCTAGCCGCCGCTAATAGCGAAGTTAGTTTGGTAGACAATCGCTTGAGCTGTTTAAACAGTAAGGTTGAAGACATGCCCAAAGTCGATGCAGAAGATCAGGTGGCTTTACAGCGCATCTTAGTCAAATACTGCAACGCTGCTAGCAAACTAGCCAACGAAAATGGCCTGACCCCGCAGCGCTTTAACGCTATTACGGCGAAGCATAGAGAAGACAGCGCCTTGGCCCAGAAGATTCGCGCGGCGATATCCGATATTAAACCAGTGACTGTAAAGGCAGTAGAATAGGCTCATGCAGTTTATAGACCAAGCAGAAATTGAAGTAGAAGGCGGCAGCGGCGGCGACGGACTCACCGCTTTTCGCCGAGAGAAATTTGTGCCCGCTGGCGGCCCTTCTGGCGGCACGGGCGGCAAAGGTGGGGCAGTTGTGCTAGTCGCCGACGGCAATTTGCAAACCCTGTTAGACTTGCGCTACTCGCACCGATTTAAAGCTAAAGACGGCGGCAAAGGTGGCCCTAGCAATCGAACCGGCGCAAACGGCGAAGACCTGATTATTGAGGTGCCTTGCGGTACGTTGGTTTACGACTTGGGCACCGTCGATGAAGCCACTGGCCAACCGATCCCAAAACCAGTCAATAAAGCTGATGATTCAACCGACTCGCCCGGTCGTCTTTTGGGCGACCTCACCGAACCGGGGCAGCAGCTAGTGATTGCCCCCGGCGGCAAAGGCGGTCTGGGCAATCGGCATTATTTGAGCAATCGCAACCGCGCCCCCGAGTATTCGCAGCCTGGCTTACCCGGCGCTGTTCGCAATATTCGACTGGAGCTAAAGCTGCTAGCAGAAGTTGGCATCATTGGTCTGCCCAACGCGGGTAAATCGACGATGATTTCCACGCTCTCTTCGGCCAAGCCCAAAATTGCCGACTATCCCTTCACTACGCTCGTTCCTAATTTGGGCGTGGTGAGAAAGCCTACGGGTGATGGCACCGTCTTCGCCGATATTCCTGGACTGATTGAAGGTGCCCATCAAGGACAGGGCTTGGGGCACGACTTTTTGCGTCACATCGAGCGCACAAAGCTGTTGCTGCACCTGATTGACGGCACCGCGATTGATCCGGTTGCCGATTATCAAACGATTCAGCAAGAGCTGTCGGCCTATGGTCACGATTTGTCTGGGCGGCCTCAGCTATTGGCAATTAATAAGATAGACGCGCTGCTAGCAGAAGAGGTGGATGAGATGGCGGCTCGTCTAGCAGCGGTTAACGGCGGCGAAAAGGTGTTTCGCGTATCGGCTGTGAGTCGGCAAGGGACTGAGGAAATGATGCGGGCGGTCTGGCAATTGTTGGATGAGACGAATTTGGCGATCGCAGCTGAAGAAGAAGCTCAGCAACAGGCTATTATCGATTTCAACACGCCCGTTTTGCGTCCTTCTGGTCAAATTTTTAGTGAAGCGCTAGAAGATGCAGAAGCTGAGAAAATGTCTTCAGTGAGCAATCTTTCACCTTGAGAACGCTCACTTGAAAATGCTCAAACATGAGAATCTAATAAAAGACTCTCAGATAAAGCGCGATCGCCAACTACGCCCTCAAACTGCTCTCTCGAACTATCCTCTCAAACTACACCCTCGTTGAAGCGTCTACGACTCAGGCGCAGGCAAAGCCATGAAAGACATTATCAAAGGGCTGCAAGAATTTCAGAACAGCTATGTTCCCGCTCACAAAGAGCTGTTAAAAGAACTAGCGCACGGTCAGTACCCTCGGGTTTTGTTCATTACCTGCTCAGACTCGCGGGTGCAGCCAGAGCTAATGACCCAGTCTGACCTGGGCGATCTGTTCGTCATTCGCAACGCTGGCAACATCATTCCGCCCTACGGCTCGACCAACGGCGGCGAGGGCGCAACGATTGAATATGCCATTAAATCGCTCGACATTCAGCACATTATCGTCTGCGGGCATACGACCTGCGGCGCGATGAAGGGGCTACTGCAAATCGGTGAGCTAGAAGCTAAAATGCCGCTGGTATATAGCTGGCTAAAGCATACGGAAGCCACGCGCGAATTGGTAGAAGAGCATTACGGGCATTTAGATAAAAAAGACAAGCTCGCCACTCTCGTTGCCGAAAATGTGCTCACTCAAATTGACAACTTAAAGACCTATCCTGCGGTGCGATCGCATCTACACCGCAATGAAGTCCAGCTCCACGGCTGGATCTACAATATCGAAGATGGCTCTGTGCTCATTTACGATCGCCCTAGCCACACGTTTGTACGGCCCTTTGCCAAACAGCCAGACGGTTCGATTCGCGACGAAGTTAACAGCTACGACCAGCAAAGCCAATATTCGAGACTCTCTCACGTACAGCGCGATCGCATTTACCGAGGCTCTCCCGCCTTCTACAACCAGTAATCCATCAAGCTAGCTGTTCTGTGTGTCTTATGGAATGGGCGCTGTTGGCTCTAGAACCGGTGCCGTTGGTTGTGGCTGAGACTGGGGCTGCGTTATCGACTCAATTTGATCAATAAAGTAGGCTTCTTTGATACCCAGTCGATTGGCGATCGCCAGCGCCTTCTCAAACGCCTGCAAAGCCCCAGAAGAATTGCCCTCGCGCCGCTCTAGCTGGCCAATATCGTCGTAGGCGTTCATAATTCCATAATCGTTATACGCCTGCTCCTCTACCGGCACCAGCAGGTTGTAGGCCACCAGCGCCTCGTTTGTCAGCGCGATCGCCCGATATACCCCACCCAAATCTCGCAAAACCTGCGCCGAAATGCTGAACTGCTCGAACCGCTGCGCCGCACTGTAGGCCGAGCGATAGTAAGCGATCGCATCATCTGTCCAATTCAACGCCCGATAGTTTTGCGCGATCTCCAGCAACAGCTTCGGCAGCGGCTCCTCCTCTCCCATGGCCTGATACAGCACCACCAAATCCGTCTGCGCCCTGGCCGCGTTCTCCAGCGAGTTTGCCTGCTGATAGCTGTAAACTAGCTGCCTCAAATACTCAACTTCTAACGTCTGATTGCCCTGACCTTTCGCAGATGCTAGCAGCGCCAGGTAAATATCGGCCGCATCGGCGAACTGAAACCAATCGAGGTGATAAGCCGCAAGCCCGCGCTGCACGGCAGTCGGATCTGAGCCTTCAGCCACTAATGAATCAATAATTTGGCGGTAGACCGCGACGGCGTTGTCGGTATCTCTAAGGTCTATGAACGTTTGGGCGATCGCACTCAAAACTACAATATTCGGTTCCGCACTCGCCTCAAGCAAAGAAAGCGCCACCCTGTCTGAAGAGGCAGACTCTGCAGACCTGGCTTTTTTAGATTTTGTCTCTTCGGATCTTGCTTTTGTAGAATCCATCTCATCAGCGTTCGTTTCCTCCCGACTGGCCAGATCGGTCTGAACAGCCGCCCAGATTTCACGCATTCGCAGCGTCAGGAGCTGCACTTCCTTCGAGCGCTGCTGTTCCCAAGCAAGTTCGGCGACGGGGGCAAGCGTATTAAATTCTGCCACTGGCCCCAATACTCTTCGCAGGCGGATTTCTCTGAGCAATGACGCAAACGCCTCATCAAGCTGACCTGCTGCTAGTTGCTCTTGTGCGAGCTGATGGAGCTGATCTAGATTTTGTCTGAGCGCTCGCAGCTCCAGCGGACTGGGCGGTCTGTCTACGGTAATCACGGGCAATAGCGGATCGCGAGGCTGGGTGGTCAGCGGGTCGGAAAGGAACTCTGCGCGGACTTTGGGATCGACTTGCTGGGCGATCGCCACATCTCCTCCCAGACTGATGTTAAAGTCACTGATTTTAAAGTTTTCAGCCCTCCATCCGTTCAGCTCTACCCCGCCTAGCACCGTCACGCTAAAGGCCGCTCCAGATAAACCCCAAACCAGTAAAGCCCGCGAAATCGATCTCAAACAGGTTTTGTATGGCGGTAAGTTTACGCTTGTTTGCAGAACGTTACGTTTTCTCCGAGGGCAAGTGTAAACCGGGTTTGTCTGCACTCCTACGAAGGTAAACGGACAAGTTGACAGACGAATTGGTAGAACCATAGTCACAACGCCGGATAGCGGCTTCAAAGCAAGCTCTAATTGCGGTAGGCTTGTGATCTTGCGCTGTTTTCAGCTAGATCACCATAGCAAATGCCCGTCGTCGTATGTCTTCCAACGTTGCCACCCGTACTGTTCGCATCGGTTCTCGCAAAAGCCAGCTTGCCCTCGTGCAAACCCACTGGGTGCAGGCCGAGCTAAGCCGTCATTTTCCAGACATCACCTTCGAAGTGTCTACGATGGAAACTCAAGGGGACAAAATTCTAGATGTTGCCCTTTCCAAAATTGGTGATAAAGGTCTCTTTACCCAAGAGCTAGAAGACGACATGCTCAGCGGCGATATCGACTTCGCGGTGCATTCGCTCAAAGATTTGCCCACAAATTTGCCCGCAGGTCTGATGCTGGGCTGTGTCACCGAGCGCGAAAATCCTGCCGATGCAATGGTGGTACATGAAAAGCACAAAGACAAAATGCTCGACACGCTGCCAAAAGGCGCAGTCATTGGCACCTCCTCTTTACGAAGATTAGCCCAGCTTCGCCATCATTTTCCTCACTTCAAGTTCAAAGATATTCGCGGTAACGTCAACACTCGGCTGCGCAAGCTAGATGAGGGCGAGTACGATGCCATTGTCCTCGCGGCGGCTGGTTTGAATCGGTTGGATATGAGCGATCGCATCCATCAACTTCTGCCTTCAGATATCTCTTTGCACGCGGTCGGACAGGGCGCACTCGGTATCGAATGCCGCACCAAAGATGACGATATTTTGACTCTTTTGAAAGTGTTAGAGCACGAACCCACCGCACAGCGCTGCTATGCAGAACGAGCTTTTCTACGCGAATTGGAAGGAGGCTGTCAGGTGCCCATCGGCGTCAACACTGACACTAAAGGAGACATTCTGACGCTTACAGGCATCGTCGCTAGCCTAGAT
>JBBSOB010000177.1:0-10067 GCA_038260205.1 Phormidesmidales cyanobacterium | reverse complement strand
TTTCCTTCTGAAATATATCCGCTGTTGCACCATCGTTCCAGCGATCCGATAGGATACCAACGGCATCACCGATAACTTCAACAGGTCGCCATTTGTCTTTAGTTAGGTCAGCGAAGTCGTTATTGACACCCGTTCGGCTATAGAAGTTGCTGTTGTCGTCTGCTAGCAGCGTTTTGAACTCTTCTAGGCGGGTTCCACCAGCATTTTGGTGTAGGTTGAAGTTGCCCCTGATATAAACAACGTTGTCACTAATAAAAGAAAGTCCAGCAGAAACGAGATTGTTTTTATCACTGGGACGATTAAGTGAAGCGCCGTTAGAAAGCCTAAATCCATATGGACGGCGCATAGGATCTGCAAAGTAGTCGACGGGCTTGGGGCTAATATAGTTATCGCTAGAGCCAGTTTCTCTTCGTAGAGGTGGGTCAAACTGGTTATTAAAGTCAAACGCCATCAAGCAATTTGCCTTGGTTATATCTGTCGAGCAGGTTGCCCAAGCCTCCTTCTCAGAACCTAGCGCTGATCTAACGGGTCGGACAATAGAATCTTCGCGTTTTGCGTCTTCTCTAAAAGCATAGACAATGCCCCCTATTGCTTCTTTACTATCAGGAGCGATCCAAGTGACTTTTTTTCCACCATTATCAACCCCTTCAGATGGCTTTGTAGCCAAGAAGACATCAATATCGATTGATCTTGAACTCATCATCTCCCTACCATCCATAAAGCCTTTGTCTAAAAGGAGGATGGCTTTGTTGTATATTGTGCTATTGACCCTAATTTTATTAGGGCTCTTATTAGCAGTTGCATTAGTGGGTGTGACATAAGGAGACACCCAGTTAGTAGTATCTTTTCTAGTTAGCACGATGCTATTGAACTCTACATCCGATAGATTTTGATAAGCGTATGTATTAGGTAAAGGAGAAGGGGGAGTTCGATCTTGAAGACTTACATACGAACCTATGCCGCCGTCAATGTATGGTTCAGCCTTAGGCTGAAGATAAGGCCGAAGCGTACTGCCATCATCACCAAAGTGATCGTGACTAGCCTCCGGAAATAGATAGAACAATGAAGGATACTTAGGTTGTCCAGCATTTTTCGTTGGCAAACTGCCTACTGAACTGTCTACTACATCTATCCCACCAGCTAATGCAGCCAAACGTAGCGCTTTCGTTTCGTCAGGAGGTTTAATAGCAATAGCTGGATCAAGACCAAAATCAGCAGGATTTACGCCTAGCTTAATGTCAGTACCTGCTTCAATTGTCTGTTTTTCAGAGCCATCAACTCCTGGCTCAGTTAGCGTTATCTTATTCCGCACAAGATAATCGTATTGTTTCTCTGCAAATCCGTACGCTCTATCCCTTTTAATTTGGTATTGCAGATGGAACATTCTGGCTAGTTGAGCAGTGTCTTTGGCAACCTTATTTTCCAAGGCGTATATGTACGCATGTGGAGAAGTCGGTAAGACATTGGCACGAGCTAAAATATCTGACGGTGTGGGCGGAGTAGACGGCGTGGACAAAATGTCACCAACGTTCGGGATATTATCAAGCCCGCTAATGCCGCTTACTATTTGTTTTTTTTCTGAATCTGTAAAAATATGGTCTTCAACTGTTTTGATGTTATCTGCCAACATACCCAATGTACAAGCAGCCGTATGTAGATAGGATTGGTCAGCCGGACTTAGTTCGTCGTAGCTAAGCGCAGACATATTAGGCGTTCCCTGGGGATCTACTAAATGTCTCAAGTGGGAGAAGTCTCCCCACATAGACATCGTTGGGTAGGGATGAATATGTCCATCTTGGACAGGTGTAAAAGAAGGGGCACCTCCGTTTGGATCGCCTGCAAAATAAGCCAAGTTTCTGAGAGCTTTTCTCAGTCCACTGCTGGAGTTGTTATAAGCAGCTTTAAATTCGGCTTCAGTTCCCATGGGTGGCGCATACTCCCAGCCATTGGTGCCAAACCCGTTGAAAAAGTCAATATCTAAGACAGAAGAACCATTAATATTGTAAAAGCTAGTGCTTCGTTCAATGGCTTTTTCTGTACCAGGATGAGATGTCATAGACATGCACATCAGGGGAAATTTACCGCCGCTAACCGGGGCATTAGCGTGGTAAACAGCCATCGATTGAACAGCCGCCAGATTATCTCTTAGCGACAAGCGATGCAGCCGTATAGACTTATCACTATGTTTGGGATCGGGTCGGCCTACGTAGTTGAAAGAAAGCGCTTCATTGTAGAGCGGATCTAGCTTGAGGTCATCACCAAGATCTGAAGGAACGGTTGCGCCCTGAAGCCCTTTCCAGCCCGTATTATTGCCCAGCTCTAAGCGCTGTCCGCCGATAATCCGCATCCCTTCTTTAATAGCTTGCCGTTCCCAATAGCCATCCAAACCCTCAGCCGCATCAGTTAGCAGAGCTGGGCCTAATGAACCACTTGCTCTCATATCTGTGCCAATTTTTGCACCTTTACCGTCGTTAACGTCACTGAGCTTGAGGTTGGTGGTATAGGCAGCTTTTGGGCCATACCGGTTGTCAGCACGATACAGGTCGTCTAGAAAAGGGGTGTTTTCGTTTTCGTTGATAACACGTGCTTTATTGGTTTTAGAAAGAGGAGAGTTATTTTCCCAGTTTGAGTCTCTTTTCCAACTCTTTGGATTACGGTGACGGGAGATATCCGCCGTAAACATCTGGATAGGATCCAGCGCTACGTCGCTAATAAGAGAATTGTTCTGTTGGACAGAATCAGAACCTAAATCAAATTTTTTGGAGCCATGATCGTACCCACCAGCATTTTTAAGAAACCAATCAACAATAGGATCGCCATTGCCATATCCAGTCTCCATTTTCCCGACGACAAACTGTCCCTGAAAGCTAGTGCTTGAATCGCTGGTAAGTCTATCCGATAGGGTTATTTCAGAGGCTCTAGCATCAGGATAAAGGCAGGAAGCATGAGCACTGATCATTTGCAGCTTAGGCTCTTTATTACTGCCAGTGGCATCGTTTCCTAGGAAGAGACTTCCTTCTGTATGCATGGCACCATTCCAGACAAAGCCAGGGCCAGGAAATAGTTCGATATCGTTTTTAAACCAAGCACCCCATTTATTTGCTCTAGTAGCCTGTCGCACTTGCTGGAATTCTGATGTGCTAACTGCGCGGTTGACACCGCTGTTACTAACGACCAAAACATCAATTTGAAAGTTCTTAAGTAGAGTGACCTTGTCTAACTCTTCCCAACCACGACTATTTGAGTCTCGGGCGGTTCTAAACGATGTAAGATCTTGATTCTTAGCACAAATATTGCCCTGACTTGAGGTGTCGATAGACGCATTTCGGGTGACTAGGGCCTGTGCTTTATCATTACTAACCGGATCTTCAATAACCTTTAGATTCGTGCTGTCCGGAACCTCTTGAGCATCATCTATCAAAATAGAATAAACAATTGTTTCAGGGTTTCCATCATTATCAATATCTTCTTGAAAACTCCAGGCATTGTCTAAGCTGCCGGGGCCACTATCTCCATTTAAATTCAGTCTTTCTTCTCCTGGAAGCGTATAGGGTGCGATCTCTTGAGCCGCCACACCATTAGGAGAGCCTGGAAGAGGCGCATTGCTACTACCGTTGGCTTCACTAATAGAAACGTTCTTCATCATGGCCTGAAGCTTGTTACTAGTAGGTAAGCCTCCAGGAAAACGAACGTCTTTAGCAAAAAGGTACTCAATCTTTGCTTTCGCTCGATCAATAGCAGGCGCGGCGGCACCCACGATCACTTCCTGTTGCCTTTGAGTAATGACAGCTTGCGTCCGGCTGAACGAACGAAAGCTAAGAGCGCCAGCTGTTAGCGTGACCATTAGCAACAACAAGACAGTTGTCGGCAAGACAAACCCTGTCTGTCCCGCACGAACTGGTGTATTGATGAGAAACAGACTTCTAAGAAGGCCGCTCATGAACCGACGACTCAGTCGATGAAAATCTGATGATTGCTGTTTTCTGTTTTTTCTATGAGTCTGCTTGTCGGTTGACATAGCTGGCTTCCTACTCTAAGGGGAGATGCAAAGGGGTTAAAGCGCGTGAGCTGGATAGCGGTTTGTGAGACCTACTTAAGCTCAGTCTGTGATGACGGCTTCTGGATAGTTTTTGCACTATTACCTGTCAAGACTACCCGCTGTTCTAAATCAGACAAACAGTGAGTGTACGTATCTGCCTTCAAAGCGGACAGGGAAATTACTGATAGAGATAAACGCATTACGAAACGTCTGCTGACATTCGGTGGATGCACTGAAACAAGATATGAAAAAAGCCCCCCGTATAAATACGAAGGGCTTGCACAAATGCGACTTCCTTGGAAGGCGACAGATTTAGTACTGGATATTTGGTACTTGAGTTAGTACTTATTAAGGTCGAGGCCAGCTTCACGCGCCATTGCTTCTAAGCCTTTTTTCTCAATGGTCTTGAGAGCTTTTGTAGAGACGCGGAGCTTGACGAAGCGATCGCCCTGGGGCCACCAGATGCGCTTGTCTTGCAAGTTGGCTTCTTGGAGCCTTTTGGTACGGCGATGGGAATGGGAAACGGAAAAGGCGTTATTGGCCTTTTTACCAGTGAGGTCGCACTTCTTAGACATTTGGATTTCTACGCTAACAGAGTTACTTATTATAGACAGGTAATGGCATTGCAGGCAAAACGCAAAAGCAGGTTGCTTACGCTTTGCCTAAAAACCCTACTGCTTCTTTGATCTGGGCTTACCGCTCGGTTAGCTGAGTCAATAGCTGAGTGGAGCGCTCTGTGAACGCCTTCATGCCTTCGGCGTCAAAGCCCTTTTGTGCCATTAATGCCAAATCGTAGACTTGCTCGCAGATTAGCGTGGATAACTGGGCTGAGGGCGATCGCTCACCATCGGTCTGCACAATGCTACTTTGCTGGAGCTTCGTCAGGTTCTGAATCAGTGGATGGGCTGTGTTGACGAGCAGCGTATGAGCCTCGGGAAACTGAACGCTTTGCTGCTGTAAGAAGGCGCTCATTTCCTGCATTCGTCGCATTTCTTCGGGCACCAGTACCACCGCCGGTGGAGCAGAATTGTCTGTTGACTTCAGCGGTTCTGTACGAATGCTGACCTGTGGGCGATTCAGCGCTTGCTCGAAGACCTCTTTAATTTGCTCGCTGCGGGTCTTATTCGTCTCTGCGTCGATGATTTCATTAGACTGATCTTCATCAATCAGAATATCGTCGAGGTCAGCGTCTACCCGCGAGAACTTAACGTCTGAGTACTCTTGCTCCAAAAAGGAAACGAAGTGAGTGTCAATGAAGGAATCCATAAACAGCACTTCTAGTCCCTGATTTTTCAACAGGCTGATGTAGGTTGCCTGAGAAACCTCGTCTGTGGCGTAGTACACCCGGTTTTCGTGCTTCTCCTTGTTACGCTCCAAATATTCCTGGATCGTAGTGTAGTAAGCACCGTTTGCATCAGCGGCAGGGGCGTTGCCAACATCAGCCCAAGCATCGTCACCTTCGGCCTGTACTTCTACCTTGGGCTGATCGCCGTTTGATAGATTTGCAGTGGAGCGGAAGATAACATAGTCTTTGATTTGCTTTTTGAACTTGTCGTCGTTTAGAGAGCCGAATTTGACAAAGGTGCCCAGGTCTTGCCAGGTACGAATGTATTCGGACAGGTTGTCACGGTAGAGTTCTTTGAGGCGATCGCCCACCTTTTTAGCCACATAGTCCGCAATTCGCCGCACCGTCCGGTCTGCTTGCAAAAAGCTGCGAGACACGTTCAGCGGAATATCTGTGCTGTCGATCACACCGCGCAAAGGCGTCAGGAACTTAGGGATAATTTCTTCGCAATTGTCGCTGACAAAAACCTGATTGCAAAACAGCTTAATCTGGCCCTTGTTTAGCTCAACGTCGGGCTTGAGCTTGGGAAAGTAAAGAATACCATTGACGACGAAAGGATAGTCTGTGTTGAGATGAACCCACAGCAGCGGCTCTTCTTCATACGGATAAAGGTAGCGGTAGAGATCTAGATAATCCTCGTCTTTGAGTTCGCTGGGTGATTTTTTCCAAAGCGCTTCCTGCTTGTTAACCGCTTCATCGCCAAACTTAATGGGCACTGGCATGAAGTCGCAGTAGGTCTTAATGAGCTGACGAATGCGCTGCTCTTCTAAATATTCCATCTCGTCGTCGTTGAGATGGAGAGTGATGGTGGTGCCACGGGTTGAGCGATCGCCCTCACTTAGCTCAAAAGAGGTACTGCCATCACAAGACCAGTGAATAGGCTGCGCCCCCTCCTGCCAGGAAAGCGTGTCGATATCCACTCTATCGGCCACCATAAAAGATGAGTAGAAGCCTAGTCCAAAGTGACCGATGATCTGCTGATCGTCGTTGTCCTTGTACTTGGTAATAAATTCTTCCGCGCTGGAAAAAGCGACTTGGTTAATGTACTTTTTAATTTCATCAGCGGTCATCCCAATGCCGTTATCGCTGATGCTAAGGGTCTTTTTCTCTTTATCTACTGCGATCGCAATCTCAGGTTCTACAACCTCTGCATATTCTCCAGAACGAGAGAGCATGTTTAGCTTACTAATGGCATCTACGCCATTGGAAACTAGTTCGCGAATAAAGATTTCATGGTCAGAATACAGCCATTTTTTAATAATGGGAAAAATATTCTCGGTATGGATGCTGATATTACCTTGTTCCAAAACCGTAGTCATAAAATACGCTCCGCCGCTTGCTGCGACATAAATACTTAAAATCTATTGTGTTTTATTTTAGAGGCAGCGCAATAGAAGAAAGCCGAACCAACCATAGGCTGCTTCCACTACCGGAGGGTGCATAGCATCATGCAGCAAAAGACAAGGCTAAGACTTTTAAGGTCATCAAGACTCTTGGCAACGACTGATCGATCACAAAGACTGGCTCCTTACAAAGACTGGCTCTTTACAAAAACTGGCCCCTTACAAAGACTGGCCATGTGTTTGAGCCATAAGTCTATGGTAAAGCTGCTGATATTGCTCTGATTGAGAGACTAGCGTGAATTTTGCTTCTACGGTCTGACGGGCAGCTTTTGAAAGCAGGCGCAGGCGATCGGGGTTTTCTAAGACCCAGCGAATGCCCTGAGCCAAATCGACGGCATCAAAGCACTTAGCGGCATAGCCATTTTGCTGATGCACAATACAGTCACGCGCGCCTGTGGCGTTGAAGGCTACTACAGGCGTTCCGCAAGCCATCGCTTCGATAGTCGTTTTGGCAAAATTGTCTTGAATGGAAGGCATGACCATGACATCGGCAGCAGAGTAGGCGATCGCCAACATCGTATCGTCGTGCAAGCGACCAACAAAAGTAGTTGGGATTCTTAAGTCTAGATCTTGGGCGGGGCGGTCTGTGCCGAAAATAACGGCCTCGTAGTCTTCAGCTTTAGAATCGGTAGAGAGATGGTGTAGGGCATTGCGCAGATGTTCAAATCCCTTGCGAGGATCTGCCGTAGGATTGAGTGCGCCAAAGAGAACCAGTTTCTTGTCTTGAGGAAGATTCAGCAGTTCGCGAGCCGTTGATTGCTCAATGGGCCGGTATTGTTTGGCATCAACCGCGTTGGGAATCACCTGGATGGGCCGATGGGCAAGCAGGGCGCTTTGACGGGCACAGTCGGCAAGCCATTCGCTCAGGGGCGCTATGGTCATATCGAGGTTGCGCCAGGCGGCTCTTTTTCGCTGCCACCCCTGATGGGCCAAATCTTTTAGCTGAGTAGAGCCAAGCGAAGGGCATTGACCGCAAGCTGTTTGGTAGGCTTTGCAGTCGCCAGCGTAATGACACCCGCCGGTGAACGCCCACATATCTCGCAATGTCCAGACGAGCGGTCGTCGCGTTTTGCCAACAAACTGACACATATCTAGAGGGCGCAGTAGGCCACCGGCAACCCAATGTAAGTTAATGATGTCTGGGTTAATCGCTTCTACCTGTCGGGCGATCGCATTCGGATAGATGGCCGGGGAAAACGCACCGGGCGATTTGTTTTTGTAACGTTTGAGCGGCCAGTACTCTATGGTTTGGCGGACTCCATTCCAGATCTTGTGCGATCCTCGAACGCCAGTAGACCCTAGCACCGTTGGATCGTTCGTAAACTTTTCAGCAACTAGCATCCAAGAGTCCACGCCCGCTTGCCGAAGTGCTTTGTGCAGGTTGTAAGCGCCTCTAGCTGCGCCCCCATTAGCATCAGCGGTGCTGAGGTGAAGTACTTTCATAATTTATCGAAGACGGCTTTAGCGACATCGGCAGGAACATTTTGGCGCTGAAAGTAAGCGCGAATTCGCGCTTGTTTGACAGACCAGGGCACTAGCTCGCTACCGATAATTTTGACGAGCTTGCGCCCGTAGAAGGCAACGTACTTCCATTGAGGCACGGAGGGTTCTGCTCGATGAATGCTGTTGACCATGTGCGCTACGTTATGGGGCGATCGCCGACTGGTGAGACTTTTGAGCACTTGCCATTTGTTTGATAGGCCAGAGCTAGTTGCCCACTGAATCCACGGTGGCATATAGCGAATAACATCGGCGGGGCGATAGTCTGTGGTTGCTCTCAAACGGTTTGAAAGCTGAACTTTGTAACCGTTTTCTTTGGCCCGGCAGATGTATTCAAAGTCGCCGCCGTAGTGCCGAAAACGCTTTGTATCAGGTAATCCGATGTCGCTGATGATGCGAGTGGGCAAAATGGCAATGTTGCCGTTGAGCGTATCTACGTCCAGAACAGGTTGATCAAACTGGGCAAGGTCGTTGATGGGTCGACTAGCGATCACTCCGCCAAACACAATCCAGTCTGGATGCTGTTGATCTGTGATGATGCCGCCGGTTAAAACCTTCGATGCTGGAGAGTTACAACGTTGCAACAGCTGATAGATAAAATCATCGGACAGCACGATATCGTCGTTGAGCCAGACAATATAGTCAGTTTTGAGCACGTCATTAAGGTAGGTCATGGCTTGGGCGATCGCACCTGTCCACCACAGATTGCCATCACCGCGGAGTAAATGAACAGTCGGAAACTGCGTTTTGATTTGCGCAGGTGTGCCATCGCTAGAGTCGTCGTCTACAACGACAATTTGAACGTCTTGACGCTGTAAATTACCAGCGCTGATCTGTTGGGCAATTTGTTCGCTTAGCTGCCGCAAAATCGCCAGCGTGAAAGCTTTGCGGTTGCGAACTGGAAGGGTAATCCCAAAACTAGGCATAGCAATTAGAATCGACGCTCAACTATATATAGGCACTATATGTATGCCCAAGTAAGCTGGAAAAAACGGGACGTTAAAGGCGTATAAACCTTTTTACAAACCGTTTTTATATAGGCCCTTCACTGATAGAATCTGCATGTAGCGTTCTTCGAGACGATTTTTGACTTATAGACACTACAGACAGAAAAATATTATGTTGCAGCGCTGCTAACGACAGCTCTAACTATGGTTCAAGAACTCGAACGCACCCGGTCTAAAAGTCCTTTTCCCCAGACGGCGCCTGCGGCTTATCCTGTGTTTTATCGCACCTATAGCCGTCGATTCGATGGGGGACGTCGAGAAACTTGGAATGAGGTGTGCGATCGCACCCTGACAGGACTCATAGAGCTTGGCAAACTCACCGAAGAAGAACATGCGCTCATCTCAAAAATGCAGCGCAATCTCAAGGCCATGCCTTCAGGTCGCTGGCTGTGGGTGGGTGGCACCGAGTGGAGCAAAAACCCTAAAAACTTTTCGGGCGCTTACAATTGCACCAGCACCAACGTCGTTGACTGGCGAGCCTTCGGCCTGATGATGGATCTGGCCATGATGGGCTGTGGAACCGGCGCAGTATTAGAGCCGAAGTACATCAATCAGCTCCCTAAAATTCGGAACAAAATTACGGTTACGATGCGCGGTGGCGTAGGACAGACGCCTGTTGGTCAGCGTCGAGAAGAGGCTGAAATTAAAATAGACGAAGCCCATAACCGCGTTGAGATTATTGCGGGAGATAGCCGTCAGGGCTGGGTGAAGTCTTATCAGACGTTGCTAGAGCTTTCGACCGATGAACGGTTTGATGGCGAAGTAGAAGCCGT
>JBBSOB010000176.1:0-10100 GCA_038260205.1 Phormidesmidales cyanobacterium | reverse complement strand
TAATTCGCCCCAGGCAGGTTCAACTCCTGCACCCTGGACTTTCTAAAACTTAAAGCGAATAGTCCTAGATTAGAAAACGTCTGGATAGACGAAAAGGAGGCGATCACATAGATCTCCTCCCTTTTTAGAGCACTTTTATTTAAGCTCAGTGACTTATCGACGAGGCAACGGCTCGAAGTTTAGCTCGCTGCCCACGATTCGACTGTTGAACTGAGAAGCCGGTAATAGCTGAACAGAAGTTGCGTAGGGATTGGGCAAATCTGGCACCCTGACGGTGGGCGTATTTTGTGTCTGTAATATCAGCAGCTCTTGATAGGCTCCTGAGGTGGCGGCGGCGTCCCGATTGACCCTTTGATCGGCAAAACCGCCCAGGCCCGTGATGAAGTTAAGCTGGCTGGCTTTAGTGCGATGGGTGTAGTAGTCTCCAGAGCGCCGCTCGGTGATGCCTTCTAAGGTGTTTAGTAAGTGTTCTGTCTCTTGAGCGTTGATCGGTTTGGGCGCGATCGCTCCAAAGACCGCCAGTGCGCTTACCAATGCCAACGTGCCGCTAGCCATACCCCTAATTCCAATCGTCATCACAGTTATTTCTCCCTAAAAGGCGCATACGAATATTCCCTTGCCAAGGTTACCCGGCTAGCAGATTAATCTTGGCACCCAATTCACTAATCAAGCACTTTGAATATATGCTGATGCAGCGCTAACTCTGGATGCCGATATGTCTACTCTCTCTCTCTCTCTGACTGATTTGCCGACTGCTAATCTCGATGATTTACGCCAGACTTTATTAGACTTGCTGTGCGAGGTGGCCTACAAAGAGGGCGACTTTACGCTGTCTTCCGGCAAAAAAAGCGACTACTACATCAATGGTAAGCAGGTGACTTTGCATGCAGAAGGTGGCCTGATGATCGCTAGACTGCTGCTGAATATGTTGCCTGCGGGGACGGTGGGTGTAGGCGGGCTAACGCTGGGCGCAGATCCGATGGTGAGCGCAATCAGCATTGTGGGTGCCTATGAGAATAAGCCGGTGACGCCGCTGATTATTCGCAAAGAAGCTAAGGGTCACGGGACAAGGGCTTATATTGAAGGGCCGACGCTGCCGGAAGGAAGTGCGATCGCCATCATTGAAGATGTGGTAACCACAGGCGCCTCTGCCCTCAAAGCAGTGGAGAGACTGCGCGACGCTGGCTATGTGGTGAACGATATTTTTGCACTGGTAGATCGGCAGCAGGGCGGCGAGGAACTTTATGAGCAAGCGGGCCTGAACTTTAAGCCAATTTTTACGATTGAAGAAGTGAAGACAAATTGGCGCGCTCAAAATTAAGTCTCGAACGCTACCGAACTTTTGAGAGAACAATCTCTTTGGAAGAACAATCTTCCCCCAAAAGTTCGGGCATCGCTTATTGCGCGATGGTCGCAACTTTCACCGTCTGCATCGCTTCAACCAAGCTGCGCACGACGGCAACCATTGCCAGCGGATCGTTCAATTTGTGAACTGCCGACCCCACCCCTACACCGGCCGCTCCAGCTGCTAATGCCATCGGAGCCGTGACATCAGAAATGCCGGAGGCGCAGAGCACTGGCACCGACACCGCCTGAGAAATCGCGTGGGCTGCGGCCAAGGTCGGCGAGGCTTTCTCAATCAGGCCAAGGATTCCGCTGTGAGTGGGGGCGCTGCTGGTGCCCCCTTCGGTTTGGATGATATTGGCACCGGCGGCCACGAGGTCTTCAGCGAGCTGTACCTGCGCGTCGAGGGTCAAGATGTGGGGGACGGTAACGGATAGCAGGATATTGGGGAGGCGCGATCGCGTTTCTTCCGTCAATGCCAAAACTTCTGCGGCTTCAAACCGTCGCCCTTCGGCATAGAACGCGTCGAAGTTGCCGATTTCGATTAGGTCAGCGCCCGCTTCTACGGCCGACACAAATTTCTCTGGCTCAACGGCTGATACGCAAACGGGTAGGTGAACTAACCCTTTGACCATGCGGACTAAATCGGCATCGGCCGCGATATCTACAAAAGTTGCGCCGCCCGCTTGAGCTGCTTTCACCACATCTGCAACGTTTTGCTGATTGTAGTTAGTAAGGCCGCTAATAATTTTGAGCGCTGTCCGGTTGTCTAAGGCTCGCTGAAAGTCGATCCATTGATTCGAAGAAGTCATGAAATTTCTCTAGAGTTGTCTAAATGTGGGCTAGATTAAGCCTCACAATGCTAGAGATTATAGTGCCAGAAATTTGAGAGCAACATCGCGACTCCGACGGGAATTGAAGCAGGTCTTAACCTTGCAATCTGGATGAATTCGGGGTAGGCTTAGCAACTGCGAAGTTAAATAAAGCAAACTTATACCATGCCTAAGCTAAAAACCCGCCGCGCCGCCGCTAAACGGTTTCGCCGCAGTGGAAGTGGCAAAATTATGCGCCGCAAAGCGTTCAAAAACCACCTTCTAGAGCACAAGTCTCAGGACAAAAAACGGAAGTTTTCTAAGATTACCGTTGTGCATGAAAACGATGTGGCCAACGTAGAATTGATGCTGCCTTACTTGTAAGTGCTCACTTAAGTAAATGCTCACTTAAGTACTTTAGGTTTAAGTGCTTTAGGTCTAAGTACTCTAAGTACTTGCGGGAAGGTCTATTTGACGTTCTCAGCTTGGCATTCTCAGCATTTCACTTCTCAATATCTGGCCTCAGCGGATTCGCCTTACGTTAAATGGCTGCAAGCTGCTGGGGCACCCAACAAGATTCAACAAGGAAAATTAAAAAATGGCTCGTGTTAAGCGCGGTAATGTAGCTCGCAAACGCCGCAAAAAAGTTCTTAAGCTCGCTAAAGGTTTTAGAGGCTCGCACTCTAAGCTATTTCGCACCGCTAATCAGCAGGTAATGAAGGCGCTGCGCAACGCCTATCGCGATCGCCGCCGTAAGAAGCGCGATTTCCGTCGCCTGTGGATTGCTCGAATCAATGCGGCTGCTCGTCTCAACGGCACTACCTACAGCCGTCTACTGGGCGATATGAGAAAGGCAGATATTCAGATTAACCGTAAGATGCTGGCGCAACTCGCTGTGCTAAATCCTGCTTCCTTTACTAAGATTGTGGAATCTGCAAGTAGCAAGTAGGGCCACGTTAATAGGGCCAAGTTAAGGTCATGATGCTCAAATCACTTAAGAATTTGAGTTTGATATTGGGGATGCACTTGGTGTTGTCCCCAATTTTTGTATTTGCAGATGGGCTGCTGGGATTTTCTAAAGCGGTTGCGGCTGAGCTGTCGGAAATACGCGATCGCGGCTACATCACCATTGGCGTTAAAAGTAATCGAGCGCCGCTGAGCTTTTTAGACGACAGCGGCAATTATGCTGGCTACGAAATAGAAATTGCTCGGCGATTGGCTAAGGAACTGCTGGGCGACGAGACGGCTGTGAAGTTTGTGCCGATGCAGAATATTGAGCGGCTAGATGCGGTGATATCAGAGCGGGTGGATATTGCGATCGCCGATATCACCCTGACAGAACCTCGCCGCCGCCTCGTAAATTTTAGCTATCCCTATTATTTAGACGGTACGGCCTTCATTACGCGGCAGCCGGGCATTACCGATTTAAAAGATCTGCGCCTTGGCAGAATCGCCCTGTTGGATCGCTCTAGCAGCGTTGCGCACGTTCGCTACATTTTGCCGGGCGCTCGCCTGACAGGCGTTGGCTCCTATGCGGAAGGTCAGGCGCTACTGGCTAATGGAGAAGTAGATGCTTTTGCTGGAGACGCCTCAGTGCTGACGAGTTGGATTGAGCCTTTGTCTAGTTTGAGTGAGTATCGTCTGCTGCCTAATCTTTTGTCTGCTGATCCTTTGGCGATCGCTATTCCCAAGGGCGTTCGCCACGACGAGCTAAGAACAGAGATTAACGCGGCGCTGCGATGCTGGTATCAAGAAGGCTGGCTGCAAGCGCGGGCCGAGTATTGGGGCCTGCCTGCTGGGGCCAGTCAGTTCGTAAATTTGTCGCCACCTGCGGATGTTCCGCTATTAGAGGGCGAGGAATCTGGCGAGGAAGAAGGCTGAAGAATTAAGACAGCCGCTGCTAAATCGGACGATCGCTGATGGCAATGCTATAAAATGCCAAAGAAGAAAAACATTAGATTTAACCGCTGAGTATCCCTATGGAAAATGGCAACTACCTAGTTGTTTATTTGAGTATTTTGCTAGCGCTCCTTAGCGTAGCGACCTTTTTTGTAGTTCGTCAGGTATTAGTCACCCGCCGAGTAGAGGTGACGCTTTCTGACCTTCAGCAAAAGCTGTCTAATACTCAGGGAACGGCGCTGGACTACTACGAAATTGGCAGTATTTTGCTAGATAAGAAGCTGTATGTTCAAGCTTCTGTGTACCTGAAGCAGGCGCTGAAACAACTGAGCGAGGAAGAGGCTGAGAATGCCGTTTTGGTTCATAATGCGCTGGGCTACGCCTACTTTGCGCAGGAGCAGTTTGATTTGGCGATGCGCGAATATAAAGAGGCACTAGAGATTCGGCCTGATTATGTGACGGCGCTGAACAATTTGGCAAACGCTTACGAGCGCAAGCAAATGATTCCGCAGGCGCTAGAGACGTATGAAAAGTCTTTAGAAACTGAGCCTAGCAACGAAACGGCGAAGCGTAGGGCGGCTTCTTTGCGCAAGCGTGTGGCTTAGCGTTTGGTGGCGCTTGTAGATCCAGTTAAAATAGCGGCGCTGAGAAAGAACTGGCTGACGTTGCTAAAGCGCCACCCGGCGATCGCTATTATTCGGGCGGCTGATGTGGAAACGGGGCTATTAATGGCCAAAGCTGCCGCCTCAGGTGGGTTCGAGCTGATAGAGGTAGCCTGGAATCACAACGCCGATCCGCCTCAAATGATGGCGAAAATTAAGCAAGCTTTGCCTAATTGCACTGTGGGAGCTGGCACCCTTTTGGATGAGGGCGATTTGATAAGCGCGATCACCGCGGGCGCTAAGTTTTGCTTTACGCCGCATACGGATGTTGGGCTAATTGAAGGTGCGATCGCGCAAAATATTCCGCTCGTAGCAGGTGCGATGACGCCCACCGAGATTATGAAAGCTTGGCAGAGCGGGGCGACGAGTGTAAAAGTTTTTCCAATTTCGACTCTGGGTAATGCTGCCTACATTCGGAGTTTGCAAGGCCCTCTGAATTCAATTCCGTTGATTCCGACCGGGGGCGTTACTAGCGAAAGTGCGCCCGTCTTGTTGGCTGCAGGCGCGATCGCGGTGGGTCTTTCGACAGCGCTGTTTCCTACGGCAGAGGTAGCGCGGGCAGATTGGGCAGCGATTGAGGCGCGATCGCGCTATCTACTGACGCTGCTTTCTAGCTCGACGGCAGTCGATTGAACCTGTCTTTTAACTGCCTAGCTTGAAGGCTTCGACAAACAAACCATAGGTTAAACCTAGCTTGAAGGCGTTGAGAGATTCCATTAGGGTAGAGCGCGATCGCACTGGCCCGGCGTTAGATCCGGGCTGTACCATCACATTCGGTGCGTTTGGCGAAGGAAGCACCGTAGAGCCGTCACTTTGGGCCAGATCATTTTCCCGGCGGCGCGGCCTAAAGCGATAGTAAGTCCAGCTAATGACCTCTACTATAATCACCAATATTGCTGCGATGGTGACATCTAGCGTAGATGTTTGCCCAGCTGTGGCGGAAATAGCAGTTGCAAAAAAGTTACCAAACAGGAGACTGAGGGTAACGAGCGCTATCCGTCGCCAAGGGTTAAAGACCCATTGCCTAAAGCGTAGCGACACCTGATCAAACAGCGTATTGAGTCGAGTTCTTTGCATATTAAGCTGTGAGAGCCGTTGAACATGGGGTTTGAATCGCGCCTATCTCTTGCCCTTATCTCTTGTGCCTATCTATTGCGCCTATCTACGGCGGGTACACTGGCCCCATACAAAAAGCTTAGCGCACGGTAGTCTTACCAGTCCTGTCGCGAGCCTTGTTCCGGTTACAATCAGGCGATTTTACCGATTCCGTTCGATGAACTGTCACAGGTTTCGTAATATCCACCAGCCTGGGAAGGCTACGATTTAACTGTAAATACGTATCGGGTCATACTAACTCACTCACTGTCTTTCGGATGGTCTACCGGGAGATTGCTCTCTAGAGGAATAGTTAGCGTTTTACATCGTTCCTGTTTATTTCTGACTTTCGAGGGTTCTTATGCGACGCTATTCTTCCTTTTTGCTGGCTTTGGCGGCTGTGGTTTCTACTAGTTCAGCGGCGATCGCACAGCCTTCTACAACGCGCACCCCTCTATCCGCGCCCGTTGAGTTAAGCGGCCAAACGGGCGGCTCCCAGTCTTCGGCCTGCGGTAACATCAACCCATTGGCTGGGCAACTCGTGCAGGTTACGGAACCTTTTGCTGCACTGGACTTTGAGGTTCAGAGTGAAGGTAACTACACGCTGTTAATCAAAGGGCCGGGTGGCTTTGAGGAATGTGTGTTTGCTCACAACTACGATGGCGGCGTGATTAAATCACCTGGCTTGTTGAACCAGGGTGAGTATCAGCTGTTTGTGGGCGATCGCAATGGCGAAAGTCATCCTTACAAGCTCTCTATCCGCCAGTAGAGGTATTGCTCAGCGCTAGCCGTTTAGTCAACTAGAAACAGATTAAAGGGATGCATTTTTGTATCCCTTTTTCTGAATATCGGTCAATGACCGTTTTTTAAGCGAGCTGTGCTTTTTGCTAGACGGGGCTGCCATGCCTTTAGTAATTGTTCAGGATGTTAATACTTTACCGGCACTATCCATCGCCTTCCGGCAACCGCTGAACCTCTACGTCAATGGTCATGGGGCTGGTATTCGTATCATCAGCCGAGCTAAGGTCTACCGAACTGCTTTGAATATCGACCGCCTGAACGTCAATAACGCCCGCCGGGGCAAACCGCTCAAAGCCTTCTTCTGTCGTCATCAACTGAGTTGCACAGTTTGGACAAGACAGCTTCACGTTCTTTAGACTAGTTAAAGATTGGTCGCATACCGGACAGGTGCCTTCAACCAAGTTTCTTTTAATCCAAAATCTGGCCGCTATCAGCACAATGACGGGTGTAAGCACCAGAAATAGTACGAGTGCAAAGATTGATTTGACGATACCGCCCAGACCGATAGCGCCTAAAAGCCAGGCACTCCCCAGGACGAATATCCAGCAGCCCAATCCCGGAAAGCGGACTCGCATTTGGTTAAAGTTTTGGTTCATAGCACGGCCCTCAACGGTTGTCGGTTTGACGCTTAGCGATATTGATCTATCGTCTGTTTCTATCGTAGTGCCCGGTTTTAGCGCTGCAAAGTGCATAAACCGTACTCACCAAGCGATATACAAGCGATATAAAACAATGTAAACCGCTTGCTCCCAGACTCGTCTAACTACGTCAAAGCCTTTACATTCAGCGTCTAGGTTTAGCGGCTGTATTAGTTTTTTGAGCCAGCGGTTGAAGGAAATTTTTATGTTCGGCTTCCTGTTCGGCTTCTTGTTTGGTTTCTGCGCTCAACAACTGACGGAGCTGTTTCACCAAGGCTGATGCGCTAAATTTGGCTAGCGTTTGCTGCCTCAACCAGTCGCGATCGCACCGCCGATCTGTTCCCCTAAGCGCCTCAATACAGGCGGTGGCTACGGCTTCTGGGTCTCTATGAGGGACTTGCCAGCCAACCCGTCCATCTTGCAGCGGATCTGCCGAACCATCATCGTCTCCAGCAATCACTGGAATGCCACAGGCCATCGCTTCCAAATACACGATGCCAAAGCCTTCCTTTGAGGGCATCACATACACATCGGCTAGCCGATAATGCTCAATGAGCGCTTCGTCCGGCACAAACCCAGCGAAAATGACCTGATTAGCCACGCCTAAGTCGGCTGCTAGCTGAACCAACCTGGGTTGATCGTCACCTCGACCAATCACGACATATTTCACATTAGGAAAAGCGCGGGTGATAGTGGGTAGCGCTCGGATGGTTACATCAACTCCTTTGTAAATATCGCCTTTCCATAGCCGCGCGACCGTGGTTAAAACCCGACTGCCCTGAAGCTGATAGCGCTCAATGAGTTCCGTAGGGGGCAAACCTGGCGTAAAGACGGTGCCATCGACGACGCAGGGAAGCATGTCGAACTTATGGGCGGGAATGCCGTTAGCCTGACAGGCCAAGTCTCGGCTGTAGCGGCTGATGGTCCATACGCGCTGAGCAGCGGCCAGTGCTTTTTGATCTTTGGGCGGTAGTACGTCCCAAACTTCTTTGCCGTAGGTGAGAACGGTATAGGGAATGTTGAACGTGCGGCAGAGCTTTCCTACCATGGGAGCCAAGTTAATATGACCGCAGTAAACATGCTCTGGCCGATGTCTGATCAAGTAAGTCGCCAGTGACAGGGTTAGCTGGATACGCCCGGTCATTGAGCGGTCGTTTGTTTCGGCGGCAGCCCCATCTTTAAAGAAGTGATAGTTGAAGCAGTCGCTCTTTAAATCGCTGTGGATTGGCTCATCTCTGAGCAGAAAAACATCTGCAATCATCGAATAATCGGCCACTTTGGCTAGCTGCGCGTAGGCTTCTAGCAGATCTTGAATGTAGGACTGAATTCCACCTTCGCAGCCAAAAACTTCAATAAATACAAAGGCATGTTTCATGAATGAATTCCTACGGTGCTAAGGTTATTCGCGACTAGCCGCTTTAGATCTGCTTGAACCATCGTTTCTACGAGCTGCTCAAAGCTCACTTGAGGCTGCCAGTTAAGCTCGCGCATGGCTTTTGAAGGATCGGCGACTAGTTGAAAATGTTCGTCTTCTCTAACGAGTTCTGGGTCGGTCTCTACATATTTTTGCCAGTCTAGGTCAACGCAGCTAAAGGCAGCGCTAACCAAGTCTCGAACCGTGTGGATCTTACCGGTGCCAATAACATAGTCTTCGGGTTGGTCGGCTTGAAGCATTCGCCACATGGCTTCTACATGGTCGCCTGCAAAGCCCCAGTCGCGTTTGGCATCAAGGTTCCCGATGGAGAGACGATCGCGCAAACCCAGCTTAATAGCCGCTGCGGCCAAAGAAATTTTGCGAGTGACAAACTGGGGCGGGCGCCGGGGCGATTCGTGATTGTACAAAATGCCGCTACAGGCGAACAGCCCATAGCGATCGCGGTGATGAACCATCGTCCAATGCGCATGTAGTTTGGCCGCGCCGTATGGATTCTTGGGTCGAAAGGGCGTTTCTTCAGACTGCGGTGCAGACTGCACATCGCCAAAAATTTCTGAAGAGCTAGCCTGATAGAACCTTGTCGGTAGGCCAAGCTGACGCGTTGCGCTGAGCAGCCGGGTTGCGGTTCCGGTAATTAAATCTAAAGTCCCTAGCGGATCGTCCCAAGAGGCGGGGACAAAACTGGGAGCCGCAAGGTTGTAAATTTCTGTCGGCTGTAGCTGCTCTACCGCTTGAGTAATGGCGGCTGCGTTGGTTAAGTCTACGAAATATATTTCGACTTTCTCGGCCAAACCGCCTAGTTTGACGATGCTGCTCTGTCTAGTAGGAGGAATTAGACCGACCACCCGATAGCCTTTTCCCAGCATGAGCTGGCTTAGGTAATAGCCATCTTGGCCCGTAATCCCGGTGATGAGTGCAGTTTTTATCATGACTCCCTTCTTCTTATGTAAGCCTGTATGAGCTGGCATCAGGCAGCTATGGCTGCGGCGATTTCCAGCTAGCGATCGCATGTCAGGCGATCGCTGCTTCTACAGTTCACATATTCTTCGAAGTTTTCACAATACTCAGGCAGTTAAGCCGATCTTGAACGCAGTCGTAGCTGACGCGATCTGCCAACCGTCTCAATAAGAACCATCCATAGCCGCCCTCTCGGAGTACGCCTGGCTTGGGTTCTATTAAGCTGTTGGGATCGAAAGGCTCACCGCGATCAAAAATTCTAATTTCGAGTTCTTCAGGGCTTACCGTCAGCTCTATATCAATGGGAGTTGCCTCTGGCAGATCGGCGTGAGCATGTCTTACAGCATTGGTAAAACCTTCTGCTAACGCTAGATTGAGCTGATCAAACTGATCATCGATCCAAGGCATATCTACAGACAGACGTGAGATCAGCATACGAAACCATTGCTGAACTCCT
>JBBSOB010000175.1:0-10220 GCA_038260205.1 Phormidesmidales cyanobacterium | reverse complement strand
GGTCCGCAAGCGGCACTGGGGACAGTCTGACGCTTGCCTACTGAGAACTGACAGCCACTAGAGCGCTCTGTCACGACGACCTCTGGAGCCGCTACTGGACTCGTCGCACCAATGCTGTAGTCAGTGGGATCAACGAAAACGCTGCTGTAGTCTTCGGGCATTGCAGGAACAGACGCAGGTACAATGACTGTCGGCCTGATTACTTCGCTAGCAGGTTCCGATGGTGCTGCAAGGAGCGGTTCAGGTGCAGCAGGAGAACTAACGGTAGACTCTGTAGTAATTGGCGCTACTGGTGGCAGAGCAGGCAGAGACTTTTGTATTGGTGGCGCTATCTGAACAGATGGCGGCGGTGCTGTGGGTTCTACAAGTGCCGATTTGCTCTGGGCCTGTACAGCTTGGACACCTAGCAGTCCTGAGCCGATGATAATACCGAGCGAAGATAACCAGATATAGGAAGATAGGCTGTCAGGTAGTTTCATTCGAGCTGTCTTTTGAGTAAAAAGCGACATGAAGGCAAACGGAACCCCAAGTAAAAGGTCTGATATCGAGTCCTACAGAGAGGGCAGCTCAGTGATTTTTGCCTAGCAACCATCATAAACTATACTGTACAGTTCAGTTTTATTTATGACATGGGAGTTAAGAATACTAAGCTGATGAGTCAAAAACCGTTGCCATAACTCATCCCACTGAAATCTGTGTCATACATTTTTCAGCCACTTCCGGGCTTCCTCAAGTTGAGATCTTTTGAAGGTTTTTACCTCACCGGGAAAAGAACGTCCTGTCGATTCGGAAAGCTTTGAAAGCCACTCAGCATCGGTGACAACGGCAGCGTGGGTGAAGCCATTCTCATGAGCCCGCGCAAATCTGTTGTTTTTACAAAACATTGAAGGTTTGGTTCCATTGCGGTTTCGGACTTCTTGTAGGATGCGCAAATTGCCGTGTTTTTCCATATCCGCTTTTAACCGAGCTGCAATTCTATCTGAATCGAGTCCGGTGACTTCTCCTGCTATGCAAATTTCTACGATGTTGCTGCCGGGAATATTGGTATAGAAAATCATGATGCATCTCTTATTTTGATTGAATTGAGTCTATCGGCCCAGTCTTCGTTTCCTACTAAGGTGAGCACGATCTTTTGGTAGGGCTGATCGCGCAGCTCTATGGTCAAAAACGTTGCGTCTGCGATCGCATACCAAAACTCTTTTCCTCGTCGGGTATAGTACGTGCCCGCTTTAATCACGCCGGGTATATGTGTTCCAGGCGCTCTGATGCCTGTCCAACTGCTCTGAGGTTCTGCTGTGGTTGCTCTCACGATGTGATCGACCGGAATCTCAATGGGATTGTGGAGCGTAAAGGCCCACAACTGTTCGTACCAGTCCATCTGAATTTTCAACTGACTTTGTTTTAGGGTTAGCTGCATAACCTTGCTTCGACTATGACGCGACTTGATGGTCACATGACTGAATGGTCACATCATAACAGTGCAATCGTCCTTTGCCAAGTCAAGATTGTTTACAGTCTTTCCAATGCCTGATTTTCTATTTCTATATTCATCCTGAGGATAAGCTATGAATTAAAGAGATGCGTTTTCTAATAAGTGCCAACGTTACTCGGTTGCTGGCGCTACTGGAGGCTTCTCATCACTGCTCGACCGGAGATTCTCGATCCGAGTGATCTGAAGCAGTAGCGTGAAGCGACGCCCTGTCTCCTTTTCGACAAAGTCTTCGAGCAGCCCTATTTGCTTTGGCGTGACGGTGTCTACAGCGGCAACTGTCAGATAAGCTTCAGGCGGCTGAACGCTCCAATTAATTTTGCTGTTAATTAGCTGCACCCGCTGAAAGGTGACCGTCCGGTCTACGATGACCTCTCGCAGAAGGGCTTCTAGCTCAGCCTGTCGGGCCAGCTTGAGAAAGCTTGCACCTAAAGGGAAAATCAGTAAGCTTGTCAAAATCACAGCCCATCCGAGCGCCTTGCGACCTCTTCGTAGTGATGCGCAGCCTGTGATTAAGAAGATCACCATGCAGGAGAGCGTGATCCCCAGTAAATTTGTCAGGTAGAGCAGAGCTGCGCCCGAACTTAATGGCCAATCAGCCTTAGACAGACCCAAGCCAACGATGCAGAGGGGCGGCATCAGGGCAACGGCGATCGCTGTACCCGCTAAGCTAGAAGACACCTTTGGCTCTATTTTTGCGAAGCCAGCGATCGCCCCAGCAAAAACCGCGATCGCTAAATCCAGCAAAGTCGGCGAAGACCGCGATAACACCTCACTGCCAAACTCGGGTAGGTTCACTAAATAGCCGATTAGCCCAGCTAAGGCGATTGAGAGGAAAGTTCCTATTGTGATGGCATTTGTTGACTGACGAAACAGAGTCGTGTTGCCTGCTAGCGCCGCAAAAGCCAACCCTCTAATCGGCAGCATCAAAGGGGCTAATATCATTGCGCCAATGATGACGGCGGTGCTGTTGGAAAGCAGACCGAGGGTAGCAATCGCACAGGCCCCTATCGTCAAGGCCAGGTAGCTGAGATCGACAGTCGATTCTTCTACTAACTCAGACTGCATCTCTCTTCTCGCCTCTAATCCAGATCTTTTGGAGAAAAGACGGCCCACACGGTTGAATCGATTACGAAGGTTCATACGTGATGCCGGGGCTAGCAGAATAATGACATAGCGTTTTTACGAGGAATCGCGCACAGACTTACCTGCCTCAATCTGTTCGTTAGGATGCAAGATGACGCGATCGCCCACCGCCAAACCTTGTTCAACGGCAGCTTCTAAATCGCTGCGATGGCTAATAGTAATCTGACGCTGTTGCACCTTCCCATCTTCCGCAACAAAGGTACACCACATCTGATTTTCGCATCGAAACAATGCGCTCAAAGGCACCTTTAGAACATCTTCGCCTGTCCAGGTTACGATTTGCGCTTCTACGCGATAGCCATCGCCCAAGGATTGGGGAGGATCGACAAAGTCAGCAATCACATTTACCCGCTGCTCCTCTACACCGAGGGCAGAAACTTCCGTAAAAGCAGACGGTTCAATGTAGCGAACCTTGGCTGCTAGCGATGCTTCGCCGCCCCAGTGTTCAATCTGAATGAGCGCGCCGGGTTCTACCTTGACGGCATCTGTAGACAGGATATCTACGACCAGTTCTAGCTGCCTAGCATTGCCCACTTCCAACAGTGGCTCGCCCGCTTGAACAGAACGGGCGCTTTTCTGCATCACTCGCAGTACATTACCCGCAGCGGGCGCGGACACGGTAGTACGCTGAGCTTCATCGGTGAGATTTGCTAAGGATGCCTCGGCGCTAGAGATTTGAGCGCGGTAGACATCTTCTAAGTAATCTGGGTCTTGCTGCTCAGCGGCTAACACAGTGCGGGCATTACGGGCAGAGGCGACGCCCGCAACAGCCGCTTCTACCTGACGCTGGGCGGCGGCGACTTCTTGCTGACGTTGGGTTTCGGCTAGTTCTGCATCTTCTCTTACCTGGCGAGACTGGGCACCGGCTGCTTCGAGTGACTGGGCACGGGCGCGATCGCGACTCGCCTGCGCCAAAGTTGCCTGCGCTTCCTGATAGCTGGCCTCAGCCTGACGTTGAGTGGCGATCGCCGCGTTGATTTGAGCGTCTGCCTGGGCTAGGGCAGCGGGCTTTGTGCGCTGAGTTTCTACCCCCGCTAGCTGAGCGCGGGCTTCTGCAAGCTGAGCTTGAGCGGCCTGCACCTGAGTCTCTAATGGCAAGGGATCGATTTGAGCCACTACTGCGTCTGGTGAAATGGGGTCGCCTGGTTCGAGGGTAATACGGGAGAGACGGCCTGAAACGGGGGCGGCGATGATGAAGCGATCTTGCACTCGCGTTTTACCTTCCGCATCTACGGTATCCAACAAAGTGCCTCGCTGCACTTCTGCCAAATCGACGGCAATCGGCTGTGGCCTGAGGGCAAAGGCTATCAAGCCTATAGCGCCGAGTCCGGCCAGCCAGTAGGGTAGGCGACGCGGCAGGCGTTTGCGCAGCGATGCCAGCGGCGGGGAACCAGAAGACTTTGGGCGATCAGCTGCGGGTTCTGAATCGGCTGATGGCTCCAAAGCGGGCGCTCCCGAAGACTTCAGTAGCGGTAGCCGCATACGCGAAAAAATAGACTGACGGTGTTGTTTCTGCATATGCTTATGTTGCATCTAGGCTTCTTCCTTATTCGCGTGTTTTGAGCACGGCAATCAAATCTAAACGGTTGAGCTGACGGCGAATCAGCCAGCCTGAGGCCACTGCCGTCAGGGTAATGACGACAAAGGCGTAAACATAGCTGGAAGGCGGGACAATCAGCGGGAGCTGAAATATCTCACTGTCGTAGGCGGTGCTAATCAGGGCCGCTAAGCCATAGCCCATGCCGCAGCCCAGCGGAATCGCCAGCGCCGTAACGATGGCCTGCTCCCCCAGCAAGATCACCGCAATTTCGCCCTGGGTAAAACCAATGATCCGCAGGGTCGCCAACTCCCGGCTGCGCTCGGACAGGGCAATGCGAGCGACGTTGTAAACCACGCCAAAGGCAATCACCGCTGCAAACACAACCAGAACGCCCGTCATCGCCGCAAATGAGCCGGTAATTTGTTCGTTGAACTTGGTGATGAGGCGATCACGCAGCGCCACACTCGCCACCGCTGGGGTTTCTTTGAGCTGTTCGTACAGCGGCTCTAGCTGACTGCTATCTACCGCTAAGTAAGCCCCCGAAATTGTCTGACCTTCTCGCATCAGCTCATTGAGCGCATGGATATCCATATAAGCCCCTAAGCCAATCAGTTCATCGACAAGTTCTACCACCATCACTTGGCGGGTCGGCCTTTCGCCTTCTAGCACCTCTAAGGTCAGAAAATCGCCCTGCGCGATGCCAAGTTTATCCGCCAGAGATGAGGTCAAAACAATGCCAGATTCGGGCGGCTCTACCGGCTGTAGTTCTTTATCTAGCAGGCGTCGTAGCTCGCTGTGGGGCGCTATGCCAGTAATGCCACTCAAATAAGTTCTGTGCTGAAATCGCAGACGGGCCGGGACTGACCGGAAGGGTTCACTTTGCAAGACACCGGGGAGTTGCATCAGCTCGTAGCGGGCGCGGCTAGAAAGCGGCTGATTGAACACCAGCGTGACATCTTCTCGCTGAATTTGGCGGAACTGAAGCTCCACAATGTATTGAGTTGCGCCCTCAAAGTAGCGACCGATGACTAAAATGGCGACCGCGAGAGAAATACCAATCACCGCCAGCCCGGTTTGCACGATGTGGCGCTCCAGATTGCGTAAAATAATCTGGGCAACGGGTGAGAGAAATCGCTTTAAGCCCAAGCGCTCTAGCAAGGTGGCTCGGTACATCGTGGGTGGCTCGGGGCGCATCGCTTCGGCAGGCGGCAGAGACACTGCTCGCCGAACGGCCTGCACGGTGCCGACAATTGCCGCCGCCCCGCTGACCCCCACCGCTGTTAACAGCAACGTCGGCTCCAGCCGGTATTGCAGCACCGGGAATTGAAAATATTGGGTATATAGCTGCGTCATCAAATATCCCAGCCAGACCCCTAAAGCTGTGCCGATTACTGCACCGCCTAAGGTAATCAGGAGGACTAGCTTGAGGAAATGAAACCCGACACCGAGATTGCTATAGCCAAATGCTTTGAGTACAGCAATCTGTTCTCGCTGGGTACTGACTAACCGAGCCATCACCAAATTGAGCAGAAAAGCAGCAATCCCCAAAAAGATCAGCGGCACCATAATTGCGGCGGCAGAGAGTCCCTGAATTTCGCTATCGAGTAGCTGGTGAGAGACTTGGCTAGAGCGCCCGTAAGCTCCCAGCCCACCATAGGGTTTGACGAGCTGATCGAGCCGAAAAATTACTTCTTCCTGACTGGCTCCTGGCGTCAGCGACAGGGCAACATCGTTAAAGGCTCCCTTCAAATCAAACGCTGTGGACAGCGCCTCCTGATTCATCCACAGCACCCCAAACCGCTGAGGGTCGGGGAACAGTTCGCCAGCGTTAATCTCGTAAATGTATTCTGGCGACAGCGCAATTCCAACAACCCGTAGCTGTTGCCAGCGCTCGTTGATCACCGCGCCTAAGGTATCACCAATTTCTAAGCTGTTGGCGATCGCAAATGCTTCGCTCACCAAAACCTGGTCGCGCCTGCCGGGTTCGATATACTGACCCTTGCGAATGAACAAATCGTTCAGCATAGGCGTTTGCTGTTCGGGAATGGAAATTAAACGCCCGGTGGCCGGTTCATTCAGTCCGGGTACATCCAAGTTCACGTTCACTACGACCCGCGTTTGCACCTGTTGTACGCCCGGAATCTCTCCTATTCGAGCGGTAAGCGAATCAGGCGCGCGCTTGAGCGGCACAAACACATCGGCAAAGCGGTAGCGGTCATAGTAAGTCTGCTGGGTGAGCTGTAAGGAGTCGTAGGCGCTCATCATTGTCACTAGGCAGGCGATACCACAGGCAACAATCAGGGTAATGGCAATGACCTGGCCTTTGAGCTGAACGAGATCTCTCAGTAGCTTGCGGTCGAGGGATTGCATATTACCACTCCAGCTCGGCGGGCGTGGCTTTGTGTTCGTTGTGCTCCATAGAGATAATTTCGCCGCTGCGCATGGTGAGTACCCGGTCAGCCATCGCCGCAATGCCAGCGTTGTGAGTAATCACGGCGGTGGTGGTGCCTAGCTCTGTATTTACTTGAGCGAGGGTTTCCAACACTAGCTTGCCGGTTTGAAAGTCTAAGGCTCCGGTGGGTTCGTCGCAGAGAAGCACCTGAGGCCGTTTGGCAATGGCGCGGGCGATCGCGACTCTCTGCTGTTCGCCGCCTGATAGCTGGGAGGGAAAGTGATCGACCCGGTTCCCTAGCTGCACTCTCTCCAACGCCTCTCGCGGATGCATCGGATTAGTGGCAATATCGGTCACCAAGGCCACGTTCTCACGGGCGGTGAGGCTAGGGATGAGATTGTAGAACTGGAAGACGAAGCCGACGCTTTCACGGCGAAAGCGAGTAAGGGTGCGATCGCTCGCTACTGCCAAATCCTGACCGTGAAAAAGTACCTGTCCGCTAGTTGGCACATCCAAGCCGCCCATGATATTTAGCAACGTCGATTTACCGCTGCCGGAGGCCCCTAGCATCACCACAAATTCGCCTTCATTCAGGTCTAAATCAACTGAATTTAGCGCTTGGACTCGCACTTCACCCATGACGTAAGTTTTGGTGACACCCCTCATTTGAAAAAGACTGTTAGCGGAGGAAATCGTTGCAGCGTTGTTTGAGTATCTGTATTTCCCTTCCAATTGGATCACAAACACACCCCCCACAATTCCGGAAAACGTTCTTTTATGACTTAGTAGTCATACTATACATAATAAGCATTTGACGATAAATCAGAAGTTAAGATTGGTTACACACAAGGCAGACTATCTGTTTCTTCTATCTTCTCTCTAACTTGGTCTAAGGCATCAATTCTGGAAAACTGGGCCATAAGGCTGTAATCTTAGGTGTGACTGAATTACAGGCCACGAAATAGAGACCCTTCAGAAGAAGTACTAACGGACGAACAAGGCTGGTAGATAAGATTCTAGTTGTCAGATAGCTTGCTTCTTTTCAAGAACGGCCTTCGGAGCTATCAGACAAGATTGAGTTGCCAAGAAACTCCGTAGCGGTCGCTGACCCAACTGAACTGCTTGCTAAACCCGTAATCGTCTAGAGGCATCAGTTCTGAACCTTGGTCGGTCAGAGCCTGGTGTACTTCTTTAAGTTCTGCCATTGATTCGCATTCTACAAACAGTGATATTGCAGGTGTGAACGTGAATTGATGTTCTAGATGGCTATCTATTGCCCTATGCTCCACACCGTTGAGCGTGAATTTTGCAACTTTGACCGACCCTTCTGGTTCGTGCTCATCCGCGCCATATCGCTCAATACTTACAATTTTTGAGTTTCTAAACAGCGAGGTGTAGAAAGTAATCGCTTCCTCAGCTTTTCCGGCCTGCTCCCCTACAAACATTAAGAACGTCGTAATTGATTTCATAAATTTGCCCTTCAACACAGTGACTAGATTCTCTGACCGCAATACGCTTAATTCCCTCTACATTGACGGCGTTGGTTTGAATTGAACCCATAGTTTCCATACTTTACTGATAACGCAAGGTAGTCAGAATGGACACATGGCCCATCAAAGCCCTCAGCTCTTCAAGTTTACTCGGTAGACGATGGCGACATTTGCTCTCACACTTCAGGAAAAACTTCGGACTGTACTAGAGCGACAGCCCATTGAATTAAAGACCCATGTACTGCTAATGGACAAATGGCTACCCAAATATAATCGGCAAATCTTTATAGATGTGCCAGCCGGGTTTTGTCTGTAGTTCAAGCTCTAATGGATCGACCGCTAGGCGCAGGTTAGGATTGCGCTTCAGCAGATTAGTCAGGGCTATCTTCGTTTCCATTCGAGCGAGCGGCGCACCCAGGCAAGAGTGAATGCCGCTGCCAAAGCCGAGGTGCTTGTTAGGAAAACGCTCAATATCAAACACGTCTGGATTTTCAAACACAGAGGGATCGCGATTGGCAGCGCCTAAGAAGGGCATCACCGTAGCGCCTTTTGGAATAGTGACACCGTGGAGCGTGAGGTCTTCGAGGGCGTAGCCAGGTTTTGTTCTATGAACCGGGCCGCTATAGCGAAGAATTTCTTCTACGGCTGAGCCTATTAGGTCGGGGTTAGCTCTAAGTTTTTCTAGCTGGTCGGGATGCTGCAATAGCGTTAGCGTGCCATTGGTAATGAGCTGTACTGTCGTTTCATACCCGGCAATAATCAGCAAAAAGACCATTGCGACCAGCTCGTCCTCACTGAGCTTTTGGCCCTCATCTTCGGCCTGGATCAGTTTCGTGAGTATGTCATCCTTTGGATTAGACCGCTTGCGCTCAATCAGCTTGCGGACGAATTTGGACAGGCGCGGCATATCCCAAAGAAAGGTGCGGAGCATCTTCAGGCCCGAAAAGCCGCCAGCTAGAGCCGAAAGGCCATCTTTCAATTTGGGCATGTCCTCATCGTCTACGCCTACCATTTCCTGAATCACCGTGACGGGAATGGGCAAGGCATAAGCCCCTTTTAGGTCTACGGCTCCTTCTGTTCTACTTTTGGCTTCAGCGTTGTCTAGTAAATCATTGGTCAGTTCTTCGATCCGGGCTGACATCTTTTCGAGCGAATGTCGAGTAAACGCTTGATGGACGAGATTGCGCAGACGGCGATGGTTGGGTTCATCTTCGGTAATCATGCTTTGCGCCATGAGTTCTACCGACTTGGGCAGTGGGATGGGTAATCTGCCACCGCCGGTTGCCGTCGCACGATTGCGGACAAATCGGGGGTCTTTGAGGAAGCTCACGCAGTCGTCGTAGCGAGAAATGACGTAAACATCTACGAAGCTGATCTTACCGTGAAAAACGGGCGACTCTTCGCGCATCCATTTGTAGTATTCGTATTTGTTGTCGGAAAATTCTTTTGAAGTTAGGTCGGGGGGAAGCTGTAGTTTTGAGGCGGTTTGTGTGGCAATCATGATTGAAGCCTTCTAGTAGGTAGTCTGATGGACAATTAGGGATAAGTAAATTCTGTTGCTTCGATCTCGAAATGGTCTGCGTAGGCCGAAAACTGCCGTCGCCATAGCCGTTAAACAGACCGCGCTGACTGACCCAGGCGATCGCGCTGCTAGCCCAATACTGCTCCGAGACATCTCGAAACTCAGCGGCAGTCTGTTTTTCTGCTAGTGAAGAAAACACCCGGACAAAAGACTACCCGAATATAATCGGCAACTCTTTATAGATGTGCCAGCCGGGTCTTGCCAGTATTTTAAGCTCCGATGGATCGACCGCTAAGCGAAGATTAGGATTTCGCTTTAGCAGATTCGTGAGTGCTATCTTTGTTTCCATGCGGGCGAGTGGCGCACCCAGACAAGAGTGAATGCCGCTACCAAAGCCAAGATGCTTATTCGGAAAACGCTCAATGTCAAACATGTCTGGATTTTCAAACACCGCCGGGTCACGATTGGCAGCGCCCAAGAAGGGCATTACCGCAGACCCTTTGGGAATGGTGACCCCATGAAGCGTGACGTTTTCGAGAGCATAACCAGGCTTTGTGCTATGAACCGGGCCGTTGTAGCGCAGAATCTCTTCTACGGCTGAGTCGATTAGGTCGGGTCTGGCTCTAAGTTTTGCTAGCTGG
>JBBSOB010000174.1:0-10222 GCA_038260205.1 Phormidesmidales cyanobacterium | reverse complement strand
GCCCTGGTCGTTGACGGTGATCGTCAGCGCGTCAGCGCCTGTATAGTCACTATCCGGCTGATAGTGTAGCTGCGCCAGTGAAGCATTCAGTTCACTTAGAGAACCGGTCAGCACCAGGCTACGCTGGCCCGAAGTAGCTTCGCCTAGCCGCAATTCACCCTGGCTGACGCTCAGCGTGGCCTGCAATGACAGTTCGCCTGAATCTACGTCTTGTATCTGAAGACCCGAGAGAAAGCTGAGCGTTGTATCTTCGGCCAAGCTCAAGGCACTCGGCGCAACAATCACCGGCCCATCATTGACCGGGGTAATCTGCAACTCAATCGTTTGACTTGATGGCTGACACCACCCATCGTCAGCGGTGTAGCTGAAGCGACCTGCTGCCCCATTCGCATCCGCAGTCGGCACAAAGGTCAAGCTTTGTAAATCACTCAGACTGAGCGTCTGGCCCACAGCAACAGCGTTGCCATTGGCGAGTAGAACACTGCCTTTCAGCAGGTCAGGAACTTCGCTTACCCGCAGACTCAACAGATCGTCATCTGGATCTACCGGCAGACCAATCCCCAAGGCAGTAGCTCCACTGTCTTCAGTTACGACTATCGTTTTATTACCGCCAACAATCGGCGCATCATTGGCCGCAACTACAGTGGCAGAGCCATTGAACGTGATGTCGCCTTTGACCTTGATGCGGCCATAAAGCGTAGAATTTCCGTTGAAGTTAAAGTTTCCTGCCGCTAGAAATTGAGCGCGGGTATCAGAATTTCCGTTGAAAGTGATGTCACTTTGGGAAATGACCTTTAACTTGTCTGCCCCTGAAGTAGTCGCACCGTTGAACGTGACTGAATTTTGGCTAGCGAGTAAGCTTTGTCCGCCAAACCGCGCCCCGCCGTTCATATTGAGCTGACGGGAAGCGATCGCCGTCAAATCTGTAGCGACCACATTCGATAGGTTAATCCCACCGTTGTAAGTCACGAGCGTGACGTTGTTGAGCTGATGCCCGCTGCCATTGAAGTTGATGTCGCCACTGTCAACTAGCAAAATCGTGTTTTCTAAAGTCACCCGGTTCGGAATTGTTAGACCGCCGCCAGTGATACGGATGACGCTGGGATTTGAGGCAGTTCCGCCCGGTGGGAAGTTGCTTGCCCAGTCCTGACTATTGTTCAACCGCTGGCTGCGCGGATTGAACACAATCAGGCTGGAGCCCTCTGGAATTTGCTTTGCTAAGGTCGCATCTACTAGGGCGTTATGGGCAGGAACGGTAACGGTCTGCGTATCTACTATCGGCGGCGGAAAAAGACCGCCGTACTGATTGTTCGGCGCGTTGAATACGCTGTAGTTATTCGAGACGGCGATCGCATTCTCAACCAAGAGCGGACGGCCCTGACTGTCTAGGATTGGATTGCCGTTAGCATCTCGTTGCACAGGCAGGGTGGGTTGGCCGTTTAGCGTAAGACCGCGCCCACCGTATATCAGCGCGTCGTCGCCTGGCAGCAGCGGATCGCCATCAAAGTCGCTGCTGCCATTTATAGACACTCGCCCTTCGGCTACGACTGTGAAGGGGAGATGACAGTCATGGCTTGCAGCAGTATTCGAGAGCGACTGACTAGCAGGCGGCGTTGCTTTGGATGCGGTCAGTGCCGTCGGTGTGACGAGGGGCGGCGCTGAGGAAGCGGCAACTACAATCTGCGATTGAGCTGCAACGCTGATATTGTTTGCCTTATTCGACTCACGTAGGTTGCTTGATGTGTCAACCACTACAAAGATGTTATAGGTGCCTGAAGCGAGCGTTTCCGGGAGCCTCACGGAAACATTGGCCTGCTCACGCTTGTTCGGCTTGAGCTTGAGCTGCGACCATGAATGCTCCCCTATCTCAATCGCCTGGTTATCTAGAACTGGCTGCTGAGAAGCAAAGACCTTGAGCGTGATCGGCGTCTGCGTTTTTAATCCGCCTTGATTGCGTACCGTTACCGAAAGTTGCCCCGCTTCTCCTGGCGCACTGGTAGCAGAAAAACTGCTGCCGGAGACCTCGGCAACCAGGTCAGGAAGACCCTGCTGATAGGCATATTGAAGAACGTTCGCTAGGGACTTGGTGACTGGCAAGCTACCAGTTAACGGATCTAGCCCTGGATTGAAGCGATTGCTCAGTGCATAGCTTTGGATGTCTGCTACCGATTGTTTAGCAGAACCGGCTAGCATCTGGTCTAAGGCATCGAGGTCTGCCTGGAGGCGCGATTCTCCCTCTGCAAGATCGCTATCGACCACAACATTGTCAATACCGCTAAAAGTACCCGATGTCAGTTGCCCCCAGAGGGTGTCTATCCATTCGTTTTGCCAGATGGCCGTTCCAGATGACGTTCCAAAGCTAGGCGCAGTACTAGACAAGGGGTCTTGCATAATTGTTTAGATATATTGAGAATCAACAGACGCAAAAGCAGCAGGCACCGGTTCAAAAGTCAGCAACTTTTGAACGCGAACAACAAGTATTAGGCGTACTAGATATCCGGCCTTCAGCAGCAGGACGTTATTCCATGGCTGAAACCGCTAGTGGTTCCGCCTGCAAACAGAAAATGGATTGATAGAAATCTACGAGAGCGTCAAGGTTTACATTCGATTTTGAAGAGGGGTAAGTAAATCAATCAGGAAGCATCGGTATTTCTTTGTCAGAATCAATCGGCGTTCAGTCGTTCAGAAGTCTACGGGCTGGTAGAGCCCCTTTTTAGCTTGGAACCTTTATCGATATAGCGCCTGCGCGTTCCTCTTTTCAGTGTGACCGTACGTACCCTGCTCCTTAAAACTGCCCAGTTGATTTTTTCGCTTAGCCAACAGCAATCCAATTCATCGTAACTTTATATTCCCGCAAGGGATTTATAAGCTGCTGTTTCCAGTGGCATTTTTGTCGCTTTTTACCCTTTTATTTGCCGAGGCTTATTAGCATCCACTCGCCTGTTTCCTAAATGCCGCCTCAACCTGAGCTAGATTGGGGAGTGCGCTGCCTCAGTCTGAACTGTGCTACCGACGATGGATATTTGCCTGATCTCACGGGAATGGTGGTGAGTGCCCTTCTCTCACCTGTATTTGCGGTTCAGCTAGGTGTGATCTCACCGCCTAACCTGCTGCTGTCTCAAGATTGAGTCGTTCGTTTCTTGCAAGCCGCATTAAGGAAATCGTGATGCGGCTTCCCTACAGAGGTGTCGTACAGTTGGCTGGTAGATCTGACACATCACCAAAAGCAACGACTGAGCCTGTTAATCCAACGAACCCACCAAGCCGTAGCTCTTGAACGGTCGTTGCCTCACAGTCTCCTTTAAAGCGAACGTACTGCACCTCAAAGTCCACTAGGATATCGAAGACCACAATATTTCCGTCCTGTTGCATAAGCTCAGCAGCGATGAAATAGCCTGGTTCAACCTCTTCCCAATCGGTATGTCCCAAATCGTCTGTCAAGGGCTCTTGCGCAGAGACTCCCATAATTCCAAGTAGTGTGCAACCTAGAAAGACTGTGGCGTATCTGATAAACCGTTGACAGATATGTGTATTCCTCACAGCTTTCTCTCTTGTCTAGTTCTCTCAGAACGTGAATTCTCTCTCTAGCTTGGAAACCAAGCAGTGCGATCTCACGAATCCTCCTCACAAGAAGAGATCGCCTCCCAAGAAGCTTGCTTACTATATCTATTTCCTGAAGAGACGCTAATATCCATCGTAACTCGAATCTCGCTTCAGGCTATTTAGCTCTGCTGATAGGCCACCCTAAAAGCTTATGGCCTAACGCAAACCGTAGCGAGTGAACTGGCTCCCAAGTCGGCATAGCCTCGAAAGGCCGAAGGAAACGTGCTGATTCGCGTAAGATACTGCCTTTGCTGACTATTTTCTGCCAGTTGTATTCCAGCACCCTACTCAGCGGCTAGCGGTCGCAGCGTACTCTATTGACATCCCCAGCCCAATATTGCTAGAGATAATCACCGTTGGATAGGAGAACTAAACTTTTGATAATGTCTGATTTTGTGGTTCTAGAAATTATCAGGGAAGTGGGCTGACAGTCATCAAAGGGTACACGCCCCCTAGTAAGGACACACAGTTGCGCGTACTCGGTTGCGGTTAATTAGAAAAGCCTGAAAACTCGCTCAATCTCTGCCAAAGTGTGCGCCTTCCAAATTCTGGAATGGGCGATCACACCCCGTAGGCAAGGGCAGTGTTCGGTATAGAACCCTGAAAACTCGTTAAGTAGTATAAACGAGTTTTCAGGGTTTCCTACACTTGTTGGTGCTCTCCTATTAGGACGGGAAGAATCCGTATCTTCCTTTGTTAGGGTTCTTAGTGAAGTTGACTAAGTTGATCTTACCTTCAACTTCAGAGGAAGGATGCTCATTCTCAAATATAATTACCTGGCTATCAAAGTAATTGTCCGCAAGATAGTCATAGAATCGGTCTTTAACATCTGTTCCCTCTAGACTGTCACCCGAGTCGTCAGGGCCGTAGTAAGACAGTAATGGTGAGTCTAGGATCACAAATCCAGGATGAGCAAGGTCTTTACGCTTGCAAAACTCCATTAGTCCAATATTCATTGCAGCGTGAGTTATAGCTCTTTTGCCCTTTCCCTGGCTACTACGAGGCTTTCCATTCAGTACAATGTCTTTAGTTTGTTCATCAAAGTACACTCGTTCAGAGTCAGGAAAGTTCCATTCCCTAAGCAAATTTGCAACTATTTGTGAGAACTCATCTAGTATTGCTTTTGATAGGTCTGTCTGTATATTGCTTGGCTCAGGTTCTTCTGAAGGCTCCGACAAAGCAAGAAGTACATTTCTTTTTTCCCTAAAAGTATCAATACGTTCAAACATCTCAATTGCTTTCTGCCTTTCGTTTATTTCCCTAGAAAGCTCAAGAAAGCTGTTTCGCGCATCCTGGAATGGAGAATTAATTACTTGGATTCTCCGATTCAAGTTCTCCAACTGAGGGGCTATTTCTTCTTTCTGAACGTTTAGTTGTCTTTGCTCTTGCTCTAACTCAGAAGAGGTCTCTCGAAGTTCTTCTGAGAGTTTTTTCACCTTAGCGATCTCAGCCTTTGCCCCATTAACAACTCTTTCGATATTCCCGTCGCAAGACTCGTCTGAGTGTTGCTCATCGGGGGGCGTCCCGCAAAGGGGGCAAGTAGTTCGTTCAAAGTAAACAAAAAAGGAGCCAGACTCTTGAATGGCAGCAAGCCTATCAAGATCCACACGATAATGTTCTTGCAAAAGCGAAAAGCGGGACAGCAGGCTAGATATTTCACTAATTCTATTTTCTAATATTCTAATTTCGTCTAAAACACCTCGTCGCCGCTCAAGATAAATATCTAGCTCGCTTTGAATATTAGCTAGAGCTTCTTGCCGACTTTGAGTCTGGTCAGTTAGTTGCTCTAATTGCTGTTCTGCTTGTCGGCGGTTTATTCCACCTTCTGTCAATCCCGCTTGTAGTTCCTGAATAAGCTCATCAATTAGCTCGACTTTAGCCCTGTTGCTTAGTTCAGCAGTTGCTTTTCTTTTCTCTTCTTCTTTTATGACAACCAAAGCACTATCGTCAACTCCTGTCAAAAGGCGTTTAATAACAGAGTATTCAGACGTAGCTGATATATGCTGGCCCGTCAAAAACGGGGAGCCTTCTTTTATGATAGCTTCTTCAGACACTACCACTAGATTGACCAGATTCCTAAAGCTCAGACTTTTGATTTTTCCTTGTGCGTTCGTCCTGATGAACTGATTTTCCAAGCTTATAGAAGACAATAGAAAATAGGAAAGAGTGTCTTCTCTTCCTACTTCATGTTTTTGGCGTAGAGTCGTACCTTCGTTGCTTGGATCGTCAGAAAGCCATATTCCTTCAAAACGCCGGAAGTGCCCTCCTTCTACGCTACGCTCTATTGTTACTGGCTCGTTTTCAGGTAATTCCAAGATAAGTCGAACTTTATCATATCCGTTTCGCTCAGATATGTCTTTTAAGGGTGCTTTGGCACCAAGTAAGAAATCAACAGCTTTAACAACGAATGATTTACCTGTATCAGACGCACCGCGAACGACATTCAAGCCATTCGTAAATTCCAATGTAGCAGCATCCTTACTAGAACTATTAAAAGAAATTCCACGAATTGAAAGAGGACTCCAATTCATAAGCTACTGCTCCCAATCCGTTCAGAAGATGACAGATTTTGGAAAAAGCTGCGCTCTGCATACTGTATATCTTCATCAGAGTAGTTACCAAAAGATTTAATAACCCATGCGGCTCGCTCTCTAAGCTTTAGAATATACGGAGAACTCATCATAGACAAGAATGCGCTCGCATCGTCGGTTGCTGCGTATTGAAACCCCTCTGAAGATGATAAGTGTCTGACCAACCCCCGACTTATCATCAAGAAAAGACCTCGTTCAATCAGTTCACGTCTGACCGTCAGCTCGCCAGCTCGCATAGGAAGAGGAGCGTGTAAGCTCTCCGGGCTTTCTATGCCATCTACATCTCCTGAATGAACTGTCAGATAGTCAAAAAAGACAAGATACTGTAAACCATATGGATTGGGAAATGCAGCAGTAAGAATTATCAACGATCTAACGCCAGTTTCAAGAGGACTATTAAATGGTGATGTCATCTGCTTTCCTCCGTTTCTGCTGGTACCCAGACTAGGCGATCTTCGTTCGCAAGTTGATGGCACACACCTTGTCTGTCTTTTATCTTAACAACACTCATGAGAGGATTAGCAGTCAGAGAAACTTGTGTAGACAACTCAACGGTTTTCCTCATACGAGAAAGGCCGTCGCTATGTTCCTCGTCGCAGCTATCTATAACAGCGTCGAAAATTTCGTCTTGCAACTGATCAAACGTTCCTTCAGGCACATTGTCGCGAGCAAAGTTACGCAATGCTTCTGCACTGTAAAAGCGTTCTCGTTGCCTTGACAGATCACGGCTCAAATGTGGTTTGTGAGAAGTTCTTATATCTGAAGCGCTGTTGACGGATATACCTAGATGTTCTCCGTATGCATTAAAAAGCTGCCGAATATAGCGGCTTTCTTTTTCGGCATATCTCGCTGGAGGAGCCTCTTCCTCATCTTCGTCTCTGGGAGGTAGACCACCACCAAATCGGACGGCATGAAAAGGGGTTTTCTCATGACCCTCTATCATCTCTACAACCGACACACTAAAGAAAATTGAGAAATCAAATCCTTCAAACCATTCTAGTAGTTCCCCACTCAGCGGAATCGGATTGACCTTCGTAATCTTAGACATGCAATGCTTTTCCCAATTATCCCTGGTCTCTTTTCTTAGCTCAATTGGGTCAGCTAAGAGCCTGCCAAGAGTTGTACCGATGTTTCGTGGTGCAACGAAGAAATACTTTTTAGGGGGCAGGTAGTATCCTTTGAATGAGTAGTAGATTATCTTACCAATCTCTACCCATATATCACTAGGACGCAACGCATGATCGTAGTGCTTACATTGATAGTTGTGCCAGTCTCCATGCAGCTCTGAGTCATTACAAAACCCGGCAACATCTATTCCCATATCTCCTGCACCACCAGAGCGCAGTACCCGTACATACTGCTCTTTCAGTGAGCTTGCCCACTCCGTAGTGAAGCACTCCCACTCGTGATGGGAGAAAGTAGTCACGCGAGTTGCTTTCGGAATCGGCACGCCAAAAACGACATGATGCGACGAAGGACATGCTGCCAAAGTTTCCGGGACTATTGGTCTCATATCCAGATCGTCAGTCAAGTACTAAAGCTCCTTTCAGAAGACATTTCTTAAAAGATCAGTTTAGACAAGGTTAGTGATTCTTTACCTTAGTGAACTGATACATCATTCGTGAGAGTATATACACTAAGGGTTTCGGCGTGCAAGTACTTCAGTCACATGTTCAGGGCAAACGCATATTAATTTCGTGCTAACGAAAGAATGAGGCTCCCAGCATTTAGCTGGCTATAAATATCCTCTGTTTTTCTCAATAAGGCGTCTTTCAGGTGTTCTTATTGGGAAAATGATGGAGTATGCGTTTGCCCTGACTGCGATCACGCATCGCCATTTACCAAGCGCCGTAGCCACGCTTTGTCCGCCGCTTGCCAACCACATCAAATATTTCCAGTCCTTGCTCGTAGCGGTCGCATACCTCCTCAATACTCTTCCCCTGCAAAGCGCTTACCCGGCCCCATCGACGCAGCACAACCCACTGTCCAAACAGGTTCTGCCGCACCTCGCAAGAATAATGTCTGGATCCTTTGTGCCAGTCCTGCCGCTTCCATTTATCTAGCTGATACTCCATACTCAGTCCTCACCGACACCTGCTCACCCAAACTTCTTCCGTCTGATAAAAGCTGCCACGCTGCTCCATTGGGAATCCACCGAGTAGCGCTGCGATCCACACCTCTATCAGTGGCATCTTCAACTGCCTCTGAATATCGACTAGCCGCTGCGGTGCTCCGGTCTGCTCCGATAAGGCGCTCACCCAGTCCGATATATTCTCAGCGTGAGAGACAGCCAGTGCCTGACTTTTGAGTTCCTCATCCTCTAGCGCTTCAATCATACCTAAAACAGACAGTTTCGCGACATCGCCTGCGACGGAATCTTCATCCGCCTTGTCCTCATTCGAGAGATCGCTGCTCGTATCATACGAACGTTGCACCAGCTCCGAAAAATCCAGCTCCTGCGTTTGGCGGGTCACGCCTTGCAGCCATCCCTCGCCCATCACCGGCCCCTCGGCATTATGCGCATCCTGCCAATCTTCCCAAAGCAAGTTTGACTTCGTCTCGCAGAGTCCTGCCAGCTTCACCAAGATATCGCCTGCTATCCTCAGGTGCTCCTGCTGCGGTAACCCCGACAGCTCATCCTCAAACTGTGCCCAAAGGCTCAGCACGTCCGCGTCCTCGGGAACCTCAGAGGCTTCGTCAAAAGCTAGCTCTAGATTCAGCTCTAGCTGGCGTACATCAACCATCGTCTCTTCCTTCGCCTGCTTCTGCTAAACGTTCCAAAAAGGAATTGACACCGAGGAGTTGAATGCCTTGCGCCGCCATCGCAGCTCTTAAATCATCATCTGCCCGCAGGTCGTCGTCTCCGGAGACAATAAGGTCAGCCTTGCCATCAATAGCAGTCGCTAAAACAGGCAAATCTTTAGGGTCGCGGCAGTTCGGCGGCACCGTGACGACTTCAACCCAGTCAGCGCAGCCTTTTAATTGAGTCTCTAGTCGAACCGCCTGGTCATCGTCAATGCGCTTGCGAAGGCGAGGCCGTTGCCATACCTGGTGAAGTTCATCAAACAGAAACTGACTCATCACGAGCTGAAACTGCCTTTGGTTGAACGCTTCTAGAACCGGTAGCGTCACTCGCCCTCTGAGCAAGATCCGAATCCAGACGTTCGTGTCAATCACGACGCGCAACCTCATCAGCGAGGCTGCTGCCGGACAGCTTGAATCTCAGCCATAATTTCCTCATCGCTGATGTCATCGGCAGGAGAGTCGGCATATAGCTCCTGAATCAAGGCAGTCAAATCTGACGCCAGTTCTGACTGTACGAGCGCTCTAGCGACCTGCATACGCTCCTCCGGCTGTAGATTTTGTACAGCTAGAATGAGTTGCTCCAAGGTGATGGGGACAGATATCATACAAACTCAATCCTTCTATAAAAGGTATGTCCATTGGTGGCTTCTTAAGCGCCTATTGTGACTACCGGATCTTAGAGACGGCTAGTTGTTTTGCGCCTCTGCCCAATATTGCCGCCTTGTACTGAGCATTCTTAGCTGCTGTCCATCTCAACCTGCTCAAAACGATCGCCCCACGGACACCCCGCAATCGGACATTCAATCGGCTCCAGGCGAATCTCATCCGCAAAAAAGGTAATCCCGAACCGCGCCTTCAGATAGCCCATCACATCTTTCTGGACATACTGCTCTAGCTGGCGCTTGCGGTAGCCCGCACAGTGGATCGGCTCCACTTCCAGCACTTTAGAACCATCCTTAAATACAGAGGCAGCGATCGCATGAACCGGCGCATCCTTCCGCTTCTCCCGCCAGATGTAGAGGTTGGCGTAGGGCACAGATTCTTCGGCCACCGAGAGCGAGACCGTTTCTACTGGCTCCCCAGCCGGTTCCTCAGTGGATACCTGCTGCCGATAGAGCGATCGCCGGTTCTCATTCACCTCACGACGATTGCGGTAGTGGGATCGCCTGCGGGGACAGCGCTTTTCATTCCAGCAGCCGTCGCCTTCCTTTCCATGCAGTTGC